>NZ_JWMC01000066.1:0-24620 GCF_000812405.1 Pseudomonas sp. PI1 | reverse complement strand
CGGGGGGGGGTGAAGATCTGGACCCCCCCGCCGATGGCGTCGGCGCCGTACAGCGCCGAGCGCGGGCCGCGGGTCACTTCCACGCGCTCGATGTTGTCGATGCTCAGGTAGTCCAGGCGGGCGATGCCGCTGCTGGCCGAGGCGATGCGCTGGCCGTCCACCAGCACCAGGGTCTGGCCGGGGTTGGTGCCGCGCAGGAAGTAGCTGGTCAGGCCGCCGGCGTTGCTCAGCTGCACGCCGGGCACGCGCTGCAGCAGCTCGGGCACGCTGCGCGCCTGCAGGCGCTCGATGTCGTCGTGGGTGAAGACGGTGTTGGCCGCGGTGGCCTGGCCGCGGGGTTCGGCCTGGCGCGCCGAGGTGATGACCATCGACGGCAGCTGGTAGGCCTGTTCGGCATCGTCGCCGGCGAAGGCCGCCGCGGGCAGCACGGCGACGGCCAGGGCAAGACGGGAAAGTTTCATCGCTGGGGTTCCTCAAAAGTGGACTTTCGAGGAGGGCTGGCAAGGGCGGGAGTGGCCGCGCTTGAAGGTGCGGCCCTCCGCAACACCTGTCATGCGTGTCGAGGGCGGTCTCCGGGCTGCCGACTCGCACGCTCCCGGCCTTCCCATGCGTGGCGCACAGTGGCGGGTTGGAGCGCGGCAGGCGCAAGGCCTGCGGTCGGTTACCGTTGCGGGGGCAGCGCAGGCCTTTCACCTGCTTCCCGTTACCTCGAACGAAAACGTGCGCACCTTACGAACAACGCGGCGGCCGGGCAAGTCGGGCCGATGCGGAACCTGTCCGTCAGACGTCCCTTTCCTCTGCGGCCCGTCACGTCCATGGCGGCGCCCCGCCTGCGCCCGGGCGCTTTGCGGCGGCTGCGACAAAGTCACTCAGCACGCTGCGAACCGCGGCCGGAAAGCTCCGGCCAGCAGCCGCCAATGCGGCGCCGCGCGGGCGTTCCAGCCGGTTTTTGTAGGAGTTTTCTGGTCTTTCGGGGCGGCGGAAAACTTTGCCGGATTTTGATAGGGCCGCCGTCCGGGCACTTGTTAGCTTCCTAAGCAGTAGAGGAGGGGAGCACGTGTCCAAAGAGCGCATCATCCAGGAATTCGTCCCGGGCAAACAGGTGACCCTGGCGCACCTGATCGCGCATCCCCAGGAGGAGCTGTCGAGCAAGATAGGCGTCCCCGGGGCGCAGGCCATCGGCATCATGACCCTCACCCCGGGCGAGACCGCGATGATCGCCGGCGACTTCGCCACCAAGGCCGCCGACGTGCGCATCGGCTTCCTCGACCGCTTCAGCGGCGCGCTGGTGCTGCACGGCAGCGTCGGCGCGGTGGAGGAGGCGCTGGCGCAGACCTGCGCCGCCCTCGGCCGGCTGCTGGACTACAGCGTCTGCCCGGTGACCAGGAGCTGACCATGGACGCGCCGCGTTATGCCCTGATCGGTGGCGTCGGAGCCGGCAAGACCACCCTGTTCAACGCCCTGTGCGGCAACCCCGAAGCGGCGCGCAAGACCCAGGCGCTGGACTACGGCCCCGGCGGCGCGCTGGACACCCCCGGCGAATTCGTCAGCCACCCGCGCCTGTATCGCGCGCTGATCACCAGCACCGACGACGTCGACACCCTGGTCTACGTGCACCCCGCCGACTCGACGGAGTGCCGGCTGCCGCCCGGGCTGCTGGACATCCACGCCGGCAAGCGGCTGATCGGGGTGATCAGCAAGTGCGACCTGCCCGGCGTCGACCTGCCCGCCATCGAGCGCCTGCTGCGCGCCCACGGCATCGACGGCGCGATCGTCCACACCGCCAGCGACGACCCCGCCAGCATCGAGCGCCTGCGCGCGCTGTTGAACGCACGGAATCCGATCGAGGACCTGTTGAGATGAAGAAGCTGATTACCGCCAACGACATCCGTGAAGCCATCGCCGCCGGGCAGAGTTCCCTGGCCGTGGAGCTGCCGCGCTGCATCGTCACCCCCGAGGCGCGCACGGTCGCCGAGCAGGCGGGCCTGGCGCTGGTCGAGCGGGTGGCCGGCGAGCCGGCGGCGGCCGCGAGTGAACCGGCCGCGGCCGGGCCGAGCGAGGACGAGCTGGCGCGGATTCGCGCCGAGGTGCTGGCGCGGCTGCCCGCCGAAGTGGACGCGCAACTGGTCGACCAACTGGTGCGCAAGGCCGCGCAACAGGGCGGCGCCTGCGTGGCCCGGGCGGCCTTCGAGGCGCGCACCGGCGCCGGCGGGATCAAGCTGGTGAAGGGCGGCAGCGTGCGCTTCGGCCGCCTGGAAGGCGTGCCGGGCGAATACCAGATCGGCATCACCGACGTGGTGGGCGCCGAGGACGGCAGCAGCATGGGCGCCGGCTTCATGCAGTGGGAGAACGCCTTCTTCCCCTGGACGCTGAACTACGACGAAGTGGACCTGGTGCTGGAGGGCGAGCTGCACATCCGCCAGAACGGCGAGACCCTGGTGGGCCAGCCCGGCGACCTGCTGTTCATTCCCAAGGGCAGCGCCATCGAGTTCGGCACCCCCAGCCGGGTGCGCTTCCTCTACGTGGCCTGGCCGGCCAACTGGCAGGAACAGTGAGGCGGCCATGAGCACTTTCATCACCGAAAGCTGGCTGCGCGAGCGCCACGGCCTGAGCGAAGGCACCGAGCTGCGGCTGCCCGCCGATGCGCGGTTGACTCCCGCCGCCCGCGCGCTGATCGACGAGCGCCACCTGTCGCTGAAGTTCCATGACGAACAGGGCCGCCTGTACCGGGCGACCGAAGAGCCGGACGCGGACGGCGCGCCGTGCCTGCAGGCGGTGCACGGGCTGACCGGCAGCGCCCGGCGCGTCGCCGCGACCTGCCAGCTATGCGGCTCGGCGCCGGCCGACAAGCCTGCCGGGATGACCCATCTGAACGCCCACGAACTGGTGGCCAAGAACGACCCGCGCCTGCAGTTCCGCGCCCAGCTGGACGCGGCCATCGCCCTGGCGGTGTGGCTGCAGGTGGAACTGCCGGAGCCGGCCGAGCTGGCCGCCTGGCTGGCCGACATCCGTTCGCTGCTCGGCCAACTGATGCGCGCCGACGTGCTGGACGAGGAGCTGGCCGGGTTCGCCGTCGGCGGGCTCGATGAGGCCGTGCTGCACCGCCTGTCCCACGCGCCGCTGAAATACCTGGGCCACGATCACCTGGTGCCCGAGTGCGGCCACGGCCGCGCGCCGGCGCTGCTCAACCTGCTGCGGGCCAAGGTCCGCGAGGTGGAAATCTGCGCCGCTCAGGTGTTCATGGAGGCCGGCTTCAAGCTGCGCCGCGCGGACCTGCTGCACGCCCTCAACCGGCTGTCCAGTGCGCTCTACGTGGCCATGCTGCTGAGCCTGCTGCACCTGCGCGGGCAACCCTGGCCGAGCGCCGCGGAACTGAGCCGGCGCGTGCAGGGAGAGGCCCCATGAAACTGTTCGACGACTGCCGCCGGGCCGCCCGGCAGAACCCGCCGCGGGTGGTCTTCCCCGACGCCCTGGACCGCCGCGCCATCGAGGCGGCGCAACACCTCAAGGCCGAGGGCCTGGCCGAGCCGCTGCTGCTGGGCAACCCCTTCGCCCTGCGCGGCTATTGCCTGGAGCGGCACATCCGCCTGGGCGACCTCGGGCTGATCGACCCCGCGCGCTCGCCCTGGCTGCACGGCTTCGCCCAGGACCTGGCCCGGCGCCAGGACAAGCTCAGCCCCGAGCAGGCCCTGGAACAACTGCACGACCCGCTGTGGTTCGGCGCGGCGCTGCTGGCGGCCGGCCAGGTCGACCTGTGCATCGCCGGCAACCTCAGCGCCACCGCCGACGTGCTGCGCGCCGGCCTGCGGGTGGTCGGCCTGGCGCCGGGCAACCGCACGCTGTCCTCGGTGTTCTTCATGCTGCCAGCGGACGGCGGCGCCCCCTTGGCCTTCGCCGATTGCGGCGTGGTGCCGCGGCCGACGGTGGAGCAACTGGCGGACATCGCCCTGGCCTCGGCGGCCAGCTTCGAACAGGTGACCGGCGAGCCGGCGCGGGTGGCGATGCTCTCGTTCTCCAGCCACGGCAGCGCCAGGCACGCCGACGCCGAGGCGGTGCGCCAGGCCTGCGAGCTTGTGCGCGAGCGCCGGCCGGAGCTGTGCGTCGACGGCGAGATCCAGTTCGACGCCGCCTTCGTCCCCGAGGTGGCTGCGGCGAAGGTGCCCGGCAGCCCGCTGGGCGGGGCGGCCAACGTGTTCGTGTTCCCCAGCCTGGAGGCCGGGAACATCGGCTACAAGATCGCCCAGCGGCTCGGCGGCATGAACGCCATCGGCCCGATGCTGCAGGGCATGAACGCGCCGCTGCACGACCTGTCGCGCGGCTGCACGAGCGAGGAAATGATCCAGACGGTGCTGCTGGCCAACAAGATGGCCGGCGGCGCCGAGGCTGTCGGGCGAGTCGCCTGAGCCGGACGGCGGCCCCCGCCGTCCGGGGGTAACGCGAGTGGCTAGCCACTCCGAAGAGGCCCTGCGAAGGGCGATCGATTGTTCGAGGAGAGTGAGATGGAAGCATTAGGCATGATCGAAACCAAGGGCCTGGTGGCGCTGATCGAGGCCTCCGACGCCATGGTCAAGGCCGCCCGGGTGAAGCTGGTGGGCGTCAAGCAGATCGGCGGTGGCCTGGTCACCGCGATGGTCCGTGGCGACGTAGCAGCCTGCAAGGCGGCCACCGATGCCGGCGCGGCCGCCGCGCAGCGCGTCGGCGAAGTGGTCTCGGTGCAGGTGATCCCGCGTCCGCATTCGGACCTGGAAGAGGTCTTTCCGATCAAGCTGGCGGCGGATCGCCCGGTGGATTGAGCGGCCCGCCGCGACCGTCCGAGCGGTGCCTGAACTCGCCCTGCGGGTTCCGGGCGCCGCCACCGAGGATCCATGCGTATGCCGCGAAGGACGCGGCCCGACGAGGTAACAGGCGATGAAACTGGCGATTGTCGTGGGGCAGGTGGTGTGCACCGTGAAGCATCCGGGCGTGGGCCTGGACCGGCTGCTGCTGGTCGAGATGCTCGACCGCGCCGGCCGCCCCGACGGTGAACGGCACGTGGCCAGCGACAGCCTCGGCGCCGGCAACGGCGAGTGGGTGATGCTGGCCGGCGGCAGCGCCGCGCGCCAGGCCCTGGCCGAGGTGCGCGCGCCGATCGACCTGTGCGTGGTCGGCATCGTCGACGAAGCGGTGCTCGACGGCAGCCTGCTCTACCGCAAATAGGCCCGCCCCCGGCGGTCATTCACGACAAGCGTCCTCCACCGGCCCGCGCCAGGTGGAGTGGCCCGGCTCATCCCTGAATTCTGTGAGGCACGACGTGGACATCAACCCGAAGGAAATCGAACAGGTGGTCAAGGCGGTGCTCGCCTCGATAGGGGCGACCTCCACGGCCGCTGTCGCATCGCCGGGCGCGACCTGCGCCCCCGGCGTGTTCGTCGAACTGGACGCCGCCGTGGCCGCCGCCGCGCAGGCACAGAAGGCATTGCGCTCGGTGGCCATGCGCGACCGGGCCATCGCCGCCATCCGCGCCGCCGGCGAGCGCCACGCCCAGGAACTGGCGGAGCTGGCGGTGGAGGAAACCGGCATGGGCCGGGTGGCCGACAAGACCGCCAAGAACATCGCCCAGGCCCGCCACACCCCCGGCAGCGAATGCCTGCAGGCGCAGGTGCTCAGCGGCGACCGCGGGCTGACGCTGATCGAGAACGCGGCCTGGGGCGTGATCGCCTCGGTGACGCCCTCGACCAACCCGGCAGCCACCGTGATCAACAACGCCATCAGCATGATCGCCGCCGGCAACAGCGTGGTGTTCGCCCCGCACCCGGCGGCCAAGCGGGTGTCGCAGCGCACCGTCAGCCTGCTCAACGAGGCCATGGTCGAAGCCGGCGCGCCGGCCAACCTGATCACCACCGTGCAGCGCCCGGACATCGAGACCGCCCAGCGGCTGTTCCGCTACCCGGGCATCGGCCTGCTGGTGGTGACCGGCGGCGAGGCGGTGGTGGAAGCCGCGCGCAAGCACACCGACAAGCGCCTGATCGCCGCCGGCGCCGGCAACCCGCCGGTGGTGGTGGACGAGACCGCCGACCTGGCCCGCGCCGCGCGCGACATCGTGTTCGGCGCCTCGTTCGACAACAACATCATCTGCGCCGACGAGAAGGTGCTGATCGTGGTCGACAGCGTCGCCGACGCCCTCAAGGCCGAGATGCTCAAGCACCAGGCCGTGGAGCTGAGCGCCGCCCAGGGCCAGCAACTGCTGCCCTTGCTTTTGCCGAAGGTCGACGAGCAGGGGCGCGGCAGCGTCTCGCGCGACTGGGTCGGCCGCGACGCGGCGAAGATCGCCGCCGCCATCGGCCTGCAGGTGCCGGAGCAGACGCGCCTGCTGCTGCTGGAAACCGCCGCCGACCACCCCTTCGCCATCACCGAAATGATGATGCCGGTGCTGCCGATGGTGCGCGTGGCCAACGTCGACCAGGCCATCGCCCTGGCCGTGAAGCTGGAGGGCGGCTGCCACCACACGGCGGCCATGCACTCGCGCAACCTCGACCACCTGGACCGCATGGCCAATGCCATGGACACCAGCATCTTCGTCAAGAACGGGCCGTGCCTGGCCGGCCTGGGCTTCGGCGGCGAGGGCTGGACCACCATGACCATCACCACGCCGACCGGCGAGGGCGTGACCTCGGCGCGCACCTTCGTGCGCCTGCGCCGCTGCGTCATGGTCGACCACCTGCGGATCGTCTGAGGCGGCCATGCAACGCGATCTCGAAAACTGGCTGCTGCCACGCCTGGAACGCGCCGCCTACTGCCTGGCGCACCCCGTCGCGCAACCGGGCGACCGCGGGCCGCTGAGCCTGGGCATCGACCTGGGCACCAGCGCCGTGGTCTCGGTGGTGCTCGACGCCCAGGCGCTGCCGGTGGCGGTGCGCCTGGACTGGGCCGACGTGGTGCGCGACGGCGTGGTCTGGGACTTCTTCGGCGCGGTGAAGCTGGTGCGCAGCCAGGTGGAAAGCCTGGAGCGGCAACTGGGCGTGTGCTTCCAGCGCGCCGCGACCTCGTACCCGCCGGGCACCGAACCGGGCATTTCCACTCACGTGCTGGAGGCCGTCGACCTGGAGGTTTCCCACGTGATCGACGAGCCCTCGGCGGTGGCGCGGATGCTGCGCCTGGACCGCGCCGCGGTAGTGGACATCGGTGGCGGCACCACCGGCGTCGCCGTGGTGCACGACGGCGAAGTGACCTATTCCGCCGACGAACCCACCGGCGGGCATCACGTCAGCCTGGTGCTGGCCGGCCACCTCGGCGTGTCGCTGGAGATGGCCGAACGGCGCAAGCGCGAGGAGGGCCAGATCCTGTGGCCGCTGGTGCGCCCGGTGTTCGAAAAGATGGCCGACATCGTCCACACGCACCTGCAAGGCCAGGACGTGGACGCCATCTACCTGTCCGGCGGCACCTGCACCCTGCCCGGCGTACAGCCGCTGTTCGCCGCGGCCTTCCCCGCGCAGCGGGTGATCCTGCCCGCGCCGCCGCTGTTCACCACGCCGCTGGCCATCGCCGCCTGCGGCCTACAAGCCGAGGAGGAACGCTGACATGCACGAGCAGGACGTCGGCCGGGTGATCTATCGCGCCCTGGATATGCTCAATGCCCGCGCGGTGCGCGAATTCCGCGTGCCGCCCAGCACCTACATCGGCCCCGGCGCCACCGTGCGCGCCGGCGAGGCCTGCGCGGCGCTGGGCATCCGCCGGCTGTTCGTGATGGTCGACGGCCGCCTGCACGAGCAGGCGCTGGACCAGGGCCTGCTGCGCTCGCTGGACGACGCCGGGCTGGGCTGCGAATGCCTGGTCTACGCCGGCGGCGAACCGCACAGCGAAGTGGTGGAAGCCGCCGGCCGGCAACTGCTGGCCGCCGACTGCGACGGCGTGCTGGCCTTCGGCGGCGGCTCGGTGCTCGACGCGGCCAAGGCCACCGCGCTGCTGGCGGCCAACCCGGAACGCCGGGTGAGCGAGCTTGGCGACGGCCCGGCGCTGCGCCGGCGCATGCCGCTGATCGCTGTGCCGACCACCGCCGGCACCGGCTCCGAGGCCACCAATGTGGCGGTGATCACCGACAGCCAGCGGCACCTGAAGCAGGTGCTGGTGCACACCGACCTGATCCCGGACCTGGCGATCATCGACGCCTGCCTGACCCTCGGCGTGCCGCCGGCGGTGACCGCCGCCACCGGCATCGACGCGCTGACCCACGCCATCGAAGCCTACGTCGCGCCGAGCGCCACGCCGCTGACCCAGGGCCTGGCCCTGCGCGCCGTGGCGCTGATCGGCGAGGCCCTGCCGCTGGCGGTGGGGCAGGGCGGCAACGTCGGCGCCCGCGAGTCGATGATGCTCGCCTCGTACATGGCCGGCATGGCCTTTTCCAATTCCGGCCTGGGCCTGTGCCACGCCACCGCGCACCCCCTCGGCGCGCGCTACGGCATTCCCCACGGCCAGGCCAACGCCCTGATGCTGCCGGCGGTGATGCGCTTCAACCAGCTGGTGTGCAAGCGCGCCTACGCCGACATCGGTCATGCCCTCAGCCGCGAAAGCCTGGATGCCGAACGCAGCATCGCCGCGGTGCAGCGCCTGATCGACGAAGTCGGCGCCGCCGGCCGCGACCTGCAGGCCCACGGCGTGCGCCGCGAGGACTTCGCCGCGCTGGCCGAGGCGGCCCTGCAGGACATCTGCCTGGCCGGCAACCCGCGCAGCGCCTGCGCGCAACAGATCAGCGCGATCTACCAGGACGCCTGGCAGCGCCGAGGCGCCTGCCAGCAAGGAAACAATTCTGTTCAGGAGCAGTTGTCATGAGCATCAACGAAATCATCCTGTACGTGATGATGGTCTTCCTGCTGATCGGGGCGGTGGACCGGGTATTCAGCCAGTTCGGCGGCTCCGAGAAGGTCCTCGGCCATCTCGGCCTGGGCTGGCTCGGGCGCGGCATCGGCGGCTCCGGCGGGCAGTTCGAAGAAGGCTTCATGGCCATGGGCGCGCTGGGCCTGGCCATGGTCGGCATCACCGCCCTGGCGCCGGTGCTGGCCAACCTGCTGGGGCCGCTGGTGATTCCGCTGTACGAGAGCGTCGGGGCGAGCCCGGCGATGTTCGCCGGCACCCTGCTGGCCAACGACATGGGCGCCTTCTCCCTGGCCAAGGAGCTGGCCGGCGGCGACACCGCCGCCTGGCTGTACTCGGGGCTGATCCTCGGCGCCATGATGGGCCCGACCCTGGTGTTCATCATCCCGGTGGCGCTGGGCATCATCGACCCCGCCGACCGCCGCTACCTGGCCCTGGGCACCCTGGCCGGGATCGTCACCGTGCCCCTGGGCTGCATCGCCGGCGGGCTGGTGGCGATGTACTCGGGCATCGAGGTCAACGGCGAGCCGGTGAGCTTCTCGCTGGCGATGATCCTCATCAACATGATCCCGGTGCTGGTGGTCGCGGCGCTGATCGCCCTGGGCCTGAAGTTCTGCCCGGAGAAGATCATCGCCGGCTTCGAGGTGTTCGCCAAACTGCTGGTGGGGCTGATCACCCTCGGCCTGGCCGCCGCGGTGGTGGAGTTCACCGTGGGCTGGACGCTGATCCCGGGGCTGGACCCGATATTCATGAGCGAAGGCGACGAGCCCGGCGCGGTGATGCGCGCCATGGAAGTGATCGGCTCGATCGCCTGCGTGCTGCTCGGCGCCTACCCCATGGTGCTGCTGCTGACGCGCTGGTTCGGCACCCCGCTGATGAAAGTCGGCGGCCTGCTGGGCATGAACAAGGACGCCGCCGCCGGCATGGTGGCGACCCTGGCCAACGTGATCCCGATGTTCGGCATGTTCGGCAAGATGGATGCGCGCGGCAAGATCATCAACTGCGCCTTCGCCGTGTCCGCCGGCTTCGCCCTGGGCGACCACCTCGGCTTCACCGCGGCGAACATGTCCGCGATGATCTTCCCGATGCTGGTGGGCAAGCTGTTCGGCGGCATCACCGCGGTGGCCGTGGCCATGCTCATCGCGCCCAAGTCCGAAGCCCAGCCCGAGCCGGTGGCGTTGCCCGACGCCAACCTGCAGCGGGCCGAGTAGGGCGCGGCCATGAGCAGGCGCGAACTGCGCAGCGTCGGCATCGACGTCGGCACCACCACCACCCAGGTGATCTTCTCGCGCCTGGTGCTGGTCAACCGTGCCTCGCTGTCCCAGGTGCCGCACTACGAGTTCGCCGCGCGGGAGGTCACCTACGTCAGCCCGGTGGCCTTCACCCCGATCGACTTCGAGGGCCACCTGCGCGAGGACGAGCTGCTCGCCTTCATCCTCGAACAGTACCGCGCCGCGGGCCTGGAGCCCGCGCAGGTGGAGTCCGGCGCCATCATCATCACCGGCGAGACCTCCAAGGCGCGCAACGCCCGCCCGGCGGTGCTGCGCCTGGCCGAGCGGCTGGGCGACTTCGTGGTCGCCAGCGCCGGGCCGCACCTGGAATCGGTCATCGCCGGGCGTGGCGCCGGCGCTGCGGAGCTGTCCGCCGCCTGCGCCGGGCGGGTGCTGAACATCGACATCGGCGGCGGCACCGCCAACTACGTGCTGTTCGAGGCCGGCCGGGTGATCGGTTCGGCCTGCCTGAACGTCGGCGGGCGCCTGGTGGAAACCGACAGCCGCGGCGCGCTGCTGCGCCTGCACGGGCCGGCGCGGGCGATCTGCCGAGAGCTGTTCGGTGGCGAGCCGCAGGCGCTGTCCAGCGAGCAACTGCGCACGGTGGCGCGGCGCATGGCGGCGCTGCTCCATGAGGTGATCGACGGCGCGCTTTCGCCGCTGGCCCGGGAACTGCTGATGACCGAGCCGCTGCCGGCGGTGGGCCGGCTGCAGGCGCTGACCCTCTCCGGCGGCGTCGGCGAATGCTTCTACCACGGCGCGGAGCAGGCGCCGTTCCGCTACGGCGACATCGGCCCGCTGCTGGCCGCGGCGCTGCACGAGGACCCCGGCTTCCGGCGCCTGCCGCTGGCCGAGCCGAAGCAGACCGTGCGCGCCACGGTGATCGGCGCCGGCGCCCACAGCCTGTCGCTGTCCGGCAGCACCATCTGGCTGCGCGAAATGCAGCTGCCGATGCGCAACGTGCCGGTGGTGCCCTGCGCGACCGACTGGGCCGCCGGCCAGGGCGCGGGCATCGCCGACGGCTGGCGGCAGAACCTGCTGCGCATGGACCTGCGCGCCGACGAAGACCTCTACGCCTTGGCCCTGCCGGCGGACCTGCCGGTGGCCTACCGGGCTATCCAGCGCTGCGTGGAAGAACTCGCCGGCTTCCAGCGCCATGAATCCCAAGCCCATCCGTTGCTGGTGGTGGCCGCCCAGGACCTCGGCAAGGTCCTTGGCATGCTCCTGCAGCCGCGCCTGGCCGGCCGTGCCCTGGCGGTCATCGACGAGGTGGCGACCAGCGATGGCGACTACATCGATATCGGCAGCCCGTTGTTCGACGGCGAGATCCTTCCGGTCACCGTCAAGTCACTGGCTTTCCCTTCCTGAGGTGGTGTGATGAAACTCAAGACCCAGTTGTTCGGCAAGACCTATCAGTTCAAGGACGTCAAGGAGGTCCTGGCCAAGGCCAACGAGCCGCGCTCGGGCGACGTGCTCGCCGGCGTGGCGGCGGGCACCGCCCAGGAGCGGGTGGCGGCCAAGCAGGTGCTGTCGGAGCTGACGGTGGCCGACGTGCGCATGAACCCGGTGATCCCCTACGAGGAGGACAGCGTCACCCGGCTGATCCAGGACGGCATCAACGAGAGCGCCTACGCGCGCATCGCCCAGTGGCGCATCGGCGAGCTGCGCGAATACATCCTCGCCGACGACACCGGCGCCGACGACATCGCCTTCCTGCGCAAGGGCCTGAGTTCCGAGGTGGTGGCGGCGGTGGCGAAGATCTGCTCCAACGCCGACCTGATCTACGCCGCCAAGCGCATGCCGGTGGTGAAGAAGGCCAACAACACCATGGGCCTGCCCGGGCGCTTCAGCGCGCGGCTGCAGCCCAACGACACCCGCGACGACGTGCAGAGCATCGCCGCGCAGATGTACGAGGGCCTGTCCTACGGCATCGGCGACGCGGTGATCGGCGTCAACCCGGTGACCGACAACGTCGAGAACCTCACCCGCGTGCTGCACACCGTCTACGAGGCCATCGACAAGTTCGCCATCCCCACCCAGGGCTGCGTGCTGGCCCACGTCACCACGCAGATGGAGGCGATCCGCCGCGGCGCGCCGGGCGGGCTGATCTTCCAGAGCATCTGCGGCAGCGAGAAGGGCCTGCGCGAGTTCGGCGTGGAGCTGGAGATGCTCGAAGAGGCGCGCGCGGTGGGCGCCGAGTACAACCGCATCGCCGGGCCCAACTGCCTGTACTTCGAGACCGGCCAGGGCTCGGCGCTGTCCGCCGGCGCCCACTACGGCGCCGACCAGTTGACCATGGAAGCGCGCAACTACGGCCTGGCCCGCCACTTCGACCCCTTCATGGTCAACACCGTGGTCGGCTTCATCGGCCCGGAGTACCTGTACAACGACCGCCAGATCATCCGCGCCGGCCTGGAAGACCACTTCATGGGCAAGCTCAGCGGCATCTCCATGGGCTGCGACTGCTGCTACACCAACCACGCCGACGCCGACCAGAACTCCAACGAGAACCTGATGATCCTGCTCGCCACCGCCGGCTGCAACTTCATCATCGGCATGCCGATGGGCGACGACATCATGCTCAATTACCAGACCAACGCCTTCCACGACACCGCCACCATCCGCCAGCTGCTGGGCCTGCGCCCGGCGCCGGAGTTCGAGCGCTGGCTCGAACGCATGGGCCTGATGAGCGACGGCCGGCTGACCGCCCGCGCCGGCGATCCATCCATTTTCTTCTGAGGGAAGCGACATGCATCAGCAGCAGATCGAGGACATCGTCCGTTCGGTATTGAATGAACTCCAGGCCCGCCCCGCGCCGGCGGCACCTGACGTTCCGGCAGCGGCGCCGAGCGCCGTGGAAGAGGGCCTGTGCGCCTGGGACCTGGGCTCGGAACAGGCCCGCCAGTGGATCGGCGTCCAGGCCCCGCAGCGCCCCGAGGTGCTGGAGGAGTTCCGCAAGGCCACCGCCGCGCGGGTGTGCCTGGGCCGCGCCGGCGTGCGCCCGCGTACCCAGGCGTTGCTGCGCTTCCTCGCCGACCACTCGCGCTCCAAGGACACCGTGCTCAAGGAGGTGCCCGCCGAGTGGGTGGCCCAGCAGGGCCTGCTGGAAGTGCAGTCGGAAATCGACACCAAGGACCAGTACCTGACCCGCCCGGACATGGGCCGCCGCCTCAGCGAAAAGGCGGTGGCGACCCTGCTCGCCGAGTGCAGGAAGAACCCGCAGGTACAGGTGGTGATCTCCGACGGCCTGTCCACCGACGCGGTGACGGTGAATTTCCAGGAAATCCTCCCGCCGCTGCTGGAGGGCCTGAAGAACGCCGGGCTGGACGTCGGCACGCCGTTCTTCGTGCGCTACGGGCGGGTCAAGGTCGAGGACCAGATCGGCGAACTGCTCGGCGCCCAGGTGGTGATCCTGCTGGTGGGCGAGCGCCCCGGCCTGGGCCAGTCCGAGAGCCTGTCCTGCTACGCCGTGTACAAGCCGACCCTGGCCGGCACAGTGGAAGCCGACCGCACCTGTATCTCGAACATCCACCGCGGCGGCACGCCGCCGGTGGAAGCGGCGGCGGTGATCGTCGACCTGGCCCGGCGGATGCTGGAAAAGCAGGCCTCCGGCATCGCCCTGAACCGCTGAGCCCATTGCTGAGGAGCAACCCGACATGAGCATTCTCGATCCGATCAAACCGAGCGTCACGGCCATGCGCCTGATCGCCTCGTTGCAGGAAGACTTCCGCCGCGAGCTGAAGGTGGGCGAGCACATCCGCAGCCTCGGGCTGATCAGCGTCGACTCCGACGACGTCGCCTACATCGCCGCCGACGAGGCCACCAAGCAGGCCCAGGTGGAAGTGGTGTACGGCCGTTCGCTGTACGCCGGGGCGGCCAACGGGCCTTCGTCCACCGCCGGCGAGGTGCTGATCATGCTCGGCGGCCCCAACCCCGCCGAGGTGCGCGCCGGGCTCGACGCCATGAACGAGGTGATCGAGGCCGGCCCGAGCTTCCGCTGGGCCGACGACGCCCACAGCGTGGCCTTCCTCGCCCATGTGGTATCGCGCACCGGCAGCTACCTGTCGGCCGGCGCCGGCATCGCCCTGGGCGACCCCATCGCCTACCTGGTGGCGCCGCCGCTGGAGGCCACCTACGGCATCGACGCCGCGCTCAAGGCCGCCGACGTGCAACTGGTGACCTACGTGCCGCCGCCCTCGGAAACCAACTACTCGGCGGCCTTCCTCGCCGGCAGCCAGGCGGCCTGCCGCGCCGCCTGCAACGCCTTCTCCGAGGCGGTGCTGGAGATCGCCCGCAACCCCATCCAGCGGGCCTGAGGAGGTGAGCGCCATGATCGATGCCCTGGGCCTGCTGGAAGTCAGGGGCCTGGCCTGCGGCATAGAGGCCGCCGACACCATGCTCAAGGCGGCGTCGGTGCGCCTGCTGCGCCAGGCCGTGACCAACCCGGCGCTGGTCACCCTGGTGGTGGAGGGCGACCTGGCCGCCTGCCGCGCCGCGCTGGACGCCGGCGCGGCGCTGGCCACCCGGCGCGGCTGCCTGGTCAGCCGCAAGGAGATCGGCCGCCCGGAAGACGACACCGCCTACCTGCTGGGCAGCCTGCTGGACGCCGGGCAAGGCCCGGCCCCGGCGGCGGCCCCGCAGGAGGCGCTGCTCGGCCTGCTCGCCCGGCGCAAGCACGGCTACAGCGCCAGCGAGGTGGCGGCGGCCTTCGACATCCCGGTGGCGCAGGCCCGGGCCTGGCTGGAAGGCCTCTTCGCCCAGGGCCGGCTGCGCCGCCGCAGTAGCCGTTACCGCCTGCCGGGAGGGGCGCCGCGATGATCGCCGTCGAGGCCCTGGACGCCGGGGAAATCCGCCGCCGGGTGTTCGCCGCCGGCGTGGTGGGGGCGGGGGGCGCGGGCTTCCCGACCCACGTCAAGCTTAAGGCCCAGGCGGAGATCTACCTGGTCAACGGCGCCGAGTGCGAGCCCCTGCTCAAGGTCGACCAGCAGCTCGCCGTGGAACAGGCCGAATGGCTGCTCAAGGGCCTGCTCCACGGCATGGCCGCCACCGGCGCGAAGGAAGGCATCATCGCCCTCAAGGCCAAGTACCGCGCTGCCATCGAGCGCCTGCAGCCGCTGCTGCCCGAGCGCGTGCGCCTGCACATACTGCCGGACGTCTACCCGGCCGGCGACGAGGTCATCACCATCTGGCTGGCCACCGGCCGGCGCGTGCCGCCGGCGGCGTTGCCGCTGGCCATCGGCGTGGTGGTGAGCAACGTGCAGACGCTGATCAACGTCGGCCGCGCGGTGGAGCTGCAACTGCCGGTGACCCACCGCACCCTGACCGTGAACGGCGCGGTGCGCCAGCCGCTGACCCTCGCCCTGCCGCTGGGCACGCCGCTGCGCGAGGCCCTGGCCCTGGCCGGCGGCAGCACCCTGGAGCGCCCGGCCTTCATCAACGGCGGGCCGATGATGGGGCGCCTGCTGGACGACCTCGACGAACCGGTCAGCAAGACCACCGGCGGCCTGCTGGTGCTGCCGGACGACCACCTGCTGGTGCGCCGCCGCCGGCAGAGCATGGACTCGGTGCTGGCCATGGCCCGCTCGGTGTGCGAGCAGTGCACGCTGTGCACCGAGCTGTGCCCGCGGCACATGATCGGCCACGAGCTGCCGCCGCACCTGATCGTGCGCGCCACCAACTACCAGCACGTCGCCCAGCCCAGCGTGCTGCTGTCGGCGCTGACCTGCTCCGAATGCGGCATCTGCGAGGCCTACGCCTGTCCGGTGGAAATCTCGCCGATGCGCCTGAACCAGGCGCTCAAGGCCCGCCTGCGCGAAGAGGGCGCCCGCTACCAGGGCGAACTGCGCGGCGCCGACCCCATGGCCGAATACCGCCTGCTGCCGGTCAGCCGCCTGGTCTCGCGCCTGGAGTTGCAGGCCTATAACCACAAGGCGCCATTGCTGGCGCAGGAACATCATCCCGCCGAGGTGCGCCTGGCGCTGCGCCAGCACATCGGCGTGGCCGCCCGGCCCTGCGTCGCCGTGGGCCAGCAGGTGGCGCTGGGCGAATGCATCGCCGAAGCGCCCGAAGGACAACTCGGCGTGCCGCTGCACGCCAGCATCGCCGGCCGCGTGGCGGAGGTCGGCGACAGCCACATCCGCCTCGTCGCCAACCCGCCAGGAGAAGCCTGATGCACCACGCCATAGGTTTGATCGAACTGACCAGCATCGCCCGCGGCGTGCAGCTCGCCGACCTGATGCTGAAGAGCGCCGACGTGCAGTTGCTGGCGGCCAAGACCATCTGCCCCGGCAAGTACATCGCCATGGTCGGCGGCGAGGTCGCCGCGGTGCGCCAGGCGGTGCAGGCCGGCGCGGCCGAGGGTGGGCAGATGCTGGTGGACCAGTTCGTCCTGGCGAACATCCACGAGTCGGTGCTGCCGGCCATCAGCGGCGTCAACCCGGTGGAGCGGCCGCGCGCGCTGGGGGTGGTGGAAACCTTCAGCGTGGCGGCCTGCATCGAGGCCGCCGACGCCGCGGTGAAGGCGGCCAACGTCACCCTGGTGCGCGTGCACATGGCCTTCGGCATCGGCGGCAAGTGCTACCTGGTGCTGACCGGCGAGGTCGCCGACGTGGAGGCGGCGGTGCGGGTGGCCTGCGCCAGCGCAGGGGAAAAGGGGCTGCTGGTCCACGGCATGACCGTGCCCAGGCCGCACCTTGACCTGTGGCAACACCTGCTCTGAGCAATTCTCCACAGTGTGAGGTAGCCATAGAGCACCCACTTGACCGTGCCTTGCATGACGAAACCCGACCCGCTCGCGCGGGTCCCTGAAGTTATCGGGCAAGACGTCATGTCGGACAAGAAAAGCGCAATCGATCTGCATCACCTCTGGGCGTGCGACGACACGCCGGGCAGGCTGGACGAACCCCTGGGCCACTGCGACGGCGTGCGTCGGCGGCAGACCCGCGACGTCTACGCCCACGCCTGCAACATCACCGCCTGGCAGCAGCTCTACGACCAGCTCGACCCCGGGCCCTTCCGCGGCGAGCTGACCGAGGTCTGGCTCGACGGCCTGCAGTTCTTCCGCGAATACACCAGCCACGCGTTGCACCAGTCCTGCATGGTCTGGCCCGGCGCCTTCTGGTTCGGCATCCCCTACGGCGACAAGGACGTCGGCTACATCGGCCGCGACTGCATCGACGCCCAGGCCATCGCCGTGCGCCCGGGCGGCCGCGAATTCGAGCTGAGCACCCCGGACGACTACAACATCCTCGGCCTGGTGGTGGAGCGCGAGGCGTTGCTGGAGCACCTGGAACTGGAGGAACTGCGCCACCTCGGCCTGCTGCTGGATGAGTCGCGCCTGCTGCAGGTCGAGCCCGGCGCCCGGCGGCGCCTGTGCGACTTCATGCGCGCCGCGCTGGCGCTGGCCCAGGTCGAGCCGCTGAGCCTGCGCGAGCCCGCGGTGGCGCGGCAGCTGAACCACGACCTGCAGCTCTGCCTGCTGGACCTGCTGCAGGGCGCGGAACCTGCGCGCCACGCCTGCTCCCGCACCCTGCTGCGCAAGCACTGGGTGGTTGCCCGGGCGCGCGAATACGTGCTGGACAACCCCAGCCGGCCGGTGAGCGCGCTAGAGCTCTGCCGGCTCCTGCACGTCAGCCAGCGCACGCTGCGCAACTGCTTCCTGGACGTGCTCGGGCGCAGCCCCATCCACTACCTCAAGGCCGTGCGCCTGAACGCCGTGCACCGCGAGCTGGGCAGCCCCCACTCGCCCTACGCGACCGTGCAGGACGCCGCCATGGCCTGGGGCTTCTGGCACATGGGGCAGTTCGGGCGCGACTACCAGCGGCTCTTCGGTGAGCGGCCCTCGGCCACCCTGGCCAACCGCGAACGCCTGAGCGCGGCCTGGTAGGCCGCACCTCTTCTCCCCGGCGCGCCCGCGCCCGGCCCTTCGCGGTCCGGGGCGGCGTAGCGCGCCGGGCTCTCCCTTGCCCTGCAGGAAACCCTTCCATGTCCGACCGAAGCATCCTCGTCATCAACTGCGGCAGTTCGTCGATCAAGTTCGCCCTGGTCGACGAAAGCGCCCCCGAGTTCCGCGCCAGCGGCATCGTCGAATGCCTGGGCACGCCCCAGGCCAGCCTGCGCATCGTCGACGCCGGCGGCCGCGTCGACCTCGCCCTGCCGAACGCCGACCACCGCCAGGCCCTGGCGCGCCTGCTGCCGCTGGTGCAGGTAGCCGCCGAAGGGCGCCTGCAAGGCATCGGCCACCGCGTGGTGCATGGCGGCGAGCACTTCAGCCAGGCCTGCCGCATCGACCCGCAGGTCATGCAGAACATCCGCGACACCGTCGCCCTGGCGCCGCTGCATAACCCCGGCGCCCTGGCCGGCATCGAGGCGGCCCTGGCGCTGTACCCGCAGCTGCCGCAGGTGGCGGTGTTCGACACCGCCTTCCACCAGAGCCTGCCCGAGCACGCCTACCGCTACGCCCTGCCGGAAAGGCTGTACCGGCATTTCGGCGTGCGCCGCTACGGCTTCCACGGCACCAGCCACCGCTACGTCAGCCAGTGCGCCGCCGCCCTGTGCGGCCTGCCGCCGGAGGACAGCTGCTGGCTGTCGGCGCACCTGGGCAACGGCTGCTCCACCTGCGCCATCGTCAACGGCCGCAGCCGCGACACCAGCATGGGCATGACGCCGCTGGAGGGCCTGGTGATGGGCACGCGCAGCGGCGATGTCGACCCCAACCTGCACGGCCACCTGATCCGCAGCCTGGGCTGGACCATCGAGGAGGTCGACAGGATGCTCAACGAAGACAGCGGCCTGCTCGGCCTGTCGGGCCTGTCCAACGACATGCGCACCCTGGAACAGGCGCGCGCCCGGGGCCACGCGGGCGCGGCCCTGGCCATCGAGGTGTTCTGCTACCGCCTGGCCAAGTCCCTGGCGGCGATGGGCTGCGCCATGCCGCGCATCGACGGCCTGGTGTTCACCGGCGGGATCGGCGAGAACTCGGTGCTGGTGCGCGCCAGGACCCTGGCCCACCTGGGGTTCCTCGGCTTCGCCGTCGACGAGGCGGCCAACGCGGCCTGCGTGGGCGGCCGCTGCCGGGAAATCCACCAGCCCGGCTCGCCGCGGGTGCTGGTGGTGCCCACCGCCGAGGAGCGGATGATCGCCCTGGACACGCTGGCGCTGCTGGGCTGACGCCGCGCGCCGGGGCTCAGGCCTCGGGCGCGGGGGTGGCCAGCAGGGCCAGGCGTTCGGCGATGGCGCGTTCGATGCCGGCGGCGTCCAGGCCGCATTCGGCGAGCATCTGCGCCGGCTTGGCGTGCTCCACGTAGTAGTCCGGCAGGCCCAGGTGCAGCAGCGGCTGCTGGCGGTTCTCGCGGGCGAGGAACTCGCCGACCGCAGCGCCGGCGCCGCCCATCACGGCGTTTTCTTCGATTGTCACCAGCAGTTCGTGGCTGTCGGCCAGCTCACGCACCAGGGCCTCGTCCAGCGGTTTGACGAAGCGCATGTCGGCGACGGTCGCGTCGAAGCGCTCGGCCACCTGCAGGGCCTCGGCCAGTTGCACGCCGAAGGCCAGGATGGCGACCTTGCCGGCCTTGCCCTGGCGGCGCAGCACGCCCTTGCCGATCTCCACCGGCGCAAGCGTCGGGTCGATCGGGGTGTTCGGCCCGCTGCCGCGCGGGTAGCGCACCGCCGCCGGGCCCTGGAACAGGTAGCCGGTGGTCAGCAGCTTGCGCAGTTCGTCCTCGTCGCTGGGGGTCATCACCAGCATGCCGGGGATGCAGCGCAGGTAGGAAAGGTCGAAGCTGCCGGCGTGGGTCGGGCCGTCCTCGCCGACCAGGCCGGCGCGATCGATGGCGAAGAGCACGTCGAGGTTCTGCACCGCGACGTCGTGGATCAGCTGGTCGTAGCCGCGCTGCAGGAAGGTGGAGTAGATCGCCACCACCGGCTTGATGCCGTCGCAGGCCATGCCGGCGGCGAGGGTCACGGCGTGCTGCTCGGCGATGGCGACGTCGAAGTAGCGCTCCGGGAAGCGCTCGGCGAAGGCCACCAGGTCAGAGCCTTCCTTCATCGCCGGGGTGATGCCGACCAGGCGCGGGTCCTGCGACGCCATGTCGCACAGCCACTGGCCGAAGACGTTGGAGTACTTCGGCCCGCCGGCCTTCTTCGGCGCAGCGCCCGCCGGCTCCAGCTTGGTGATGGCGTGGTAGCCGATGGGGTCGGCCTCGGCCGGGGCGAAGCCCTTGCCCTTCTTGGTCACCACGTGGAGGAACTGCGGGCCCTTGAGGTCGCGCATGTTGCGCAGGGTGGCGATCAGCGTGGGCAGGTCGTGGCCGTCGATGGGGCCGATATAGTTCCAGCCCAGTTCCTCGAAGAGGGTGCCGGGCACCAGCATGCCCTTGGCGTATTCCTCGGTGCGGCGGGCGATCTCCCAGGCGCCGGGCAGGCGCGAGAGCACCTTCTTGCTGCCTTCGCGCATGCTGCTGTAGGTGCGGCTGGAGAGGATCTTGGCCAGGTAGTTGGACAGGCCGCCGACGTTGTGCGAGATCGACATGTCGTTGTCGTTGAGGATCACCAGCATGTCGGCCTGCACGTCGGAGGCGTGGTTCAGCGCCTCGAAGGCCATGCCGGCGGTCAGCGCGCCGTCGCCGATCACCGCCACCGACTTGCGCCCCGAGCCCTGCATGCGCGCGGCGATGGCCATGCCCAGGGCGGCGCTGATGGAGGTGCTGGAGTGGCCGACGCCGAAGGTGTCGTACTCGCTCTCCGAGCGCCGCGGGAAGGCGGCCAGGCCGTCCTTCTGGCGCAGGGTGCCCATGCGCTCGCGGCGGCCGGTGAGGATCTTGTGCGGGTAGGCCTGGTGGCCGACGTCCCACACCAGGCGGTCGTCCGGGGTGTCGAAGACGTAGTGCAGGGCGATGGTCAGCTCGATCACCCCCAGGCCGGCGCCGAAGTGGCCGCCGGTCTGGCCGACGCTGTAGAGCAGGTACTGGCGCAGTTCGTCGGCGAGGCTGACGAGCTCCGCCTCGCCCAGCCGGCGCAGCTCGACCGGCGTGTTGGCGCGGTCGAGCAGGGGGGTGGCGGGGCGCTCGCGGGGGATCTCGTGGAACGTCGTGGGCATCAGGCTGATCGTTATGAGAGGCAAAGATGCGGCAGTTTACCTGATGCTTCTGACAGGCCCAAGCAAGGTGGGGGTGCTGTTTGGTTGGGGGAGGGGCTGGTTTTGCCTGTGGGCCTTGGGCCAGAGCGCTTGGCCTTCCAAGGGGCGTTCCGGTGCGCGCGGATGTTTCTCTGGAAATCCGTGCGGCGTTATGCGCCGAATCGCGGACGGAGTCCGCTCCTACGTCCGTGCTTCCCTGAACCGTAGGAGCAACTGTCTTGCGCCGAGATGCTTTTCGTAGGATGGGTTGAGCTTGCGAAACCCATGCGGTTGCGCTGATGGGTATCGCTTCGCTCAACGCCATCCTACGAAAAGCCGTGCTTCCTGGAGCCGTAGGAGCGGACTCACCGGCCACACCGGGCGTCCCGGTGCATTTGGCCTACGGCGCATAACCGCGGAACCTGCCGGCTGACGCTGTGTTATCCACCCACTCAGGACGGCCCCCTCTCCCTCTGGGAGAGGGCTGGGGTGAGGGTTGCGGACTTCGCCGACACCTCGCCGCCTGGCCTGGCCTGGCCCGCCGACCCCTCAGCTACGCCGCTCGACGATATAGCGAGCCAGCTCCCGCAGCGGCTCGGCGCCCTCGCCAAAGCCTTCCAGGGCCGCCAGGGCCTGGTCGCGCAGGGCCATGGCATAGGCCTTGGCGGCTTCCAGGCCGAGCAGGGCGGGGTAGGTGGGTTTGTCGTGGGCCTGGTCCTTGCCCTGGGTCTTGCCCAGGGTGGCCGTGTCGCTTTCCACGTCGAGGATGTCGTCCTGCACCTGGAAGGCCAGGCCGATGGCCCCGGCGTAGCGGGCCAGGGCTTCCAGGCGCTCGGCGTCGGCCTGGCCGCTGGCCAGGGCGCCGAGGCGCACGCTGGCTTCGATCAGCGCGCCGGTCTTGTGCCGGTGCATGGTTTCCAGGGCCGTCTGGTCGATCCTGCGGCCCACCGCCTCGAGGTCGATTGCCTGGCCGCCGACCATGCCGGCGGAACCGGCGGCGCGGGCCAGGGCGGTGACCATGGCCAGGCGTGTCTCGGCGTCCTGCGGGTTCAGCCGGGCCTCGGCCAGCACTTCGAAGGCCAGCGCCTGCAGGCCGTCGCCGGCGAGGATGGCGCAGGCCTCGTCGAAGGCGATGTGGGTGGTCGGCTGGCCGCGGCGCAGGTCGTCGTCGTCCATCGCCGGCAGGTCGTCGTGGACCAACGAGTAGGCGTGGATCAGCTCCACCGCGCAGGCCGCACCGTCGGCCCGGGCGGGGTCGCCGCCGAGGGCTTCGCAGGCGGCGTAGGCCAGCAGCGGGCGCACGCGCTTGCCGCCGTTGACCACGCTGTAGCGCATGGCCCGGTAGAGGCGCTGGAGGTCTTCGCGGGGCGGGGTGAACAGGGTTTCCAGGGCGGCGTCTACGCGCGCCTGGCAGCGCGCCTGGTAGGCGGCGATCATGCGTCTTCGCCTTCGCTGTCGAACGGCGCCTCGCTCAGCTCGCCGTCGCGCTCCAGCAGCACCTGCACCTTCTGCTCGGCCTGGCTCAGCGCCGCCTGGCATTCGCGGGTCAGGCGGATGCCCTGCTCGAAGGCGCCGAGCGAGTCCTCCAGGGACAGTTCACCGCTCTCCAGGCGTTCCACCAGGGTTTGCAGTTCGGCGAGGGACTGTTCGAAATCGACGGCTTTCTTGCGGGCCATGGGGACATCTCGGCGGGGTATTCGGAACCCGGCGACACTAGCAGAGGCGGGCCTTGCGGGCAAATCCGCGGGCCTTGCCCGGCATCCCGGCGGCCGAGGTTTCGCGCTAAGCTTGGGCCATGAACTACCTCGCCCATCTCCACCTCGGCGGTTCGCAGCCGGCGCAATTGCTCGGCAGCCTTTATGGCGATTTCGTCAAGGGGCCGCTGGCCGGGCGCTGGCCGGCGGACATCGAGGCGGCCATCCGCCTGCACCGGCGCATCGATGCCTTCACCGACAGCCATCCGCTGGTGCATGCGGCGAAGCTGCGCTTTCCCGCCGAGCGGCGGCGCCTGGCGGGCGTGCTGCTGGACGTGTTCTTCGACCATTGCCTGGCGCGGGACTGGGACACATTCAGCAACGAGCCGCTCAGCGAATTCACCCGCCGCGTCTATGGTGTACTGAACACCACCCCGCAGTTGCCCGAGCGCCTGGCGCGCATCGCCCCGCGCATGGCGGCGCAGGACTGGCTGGGCAGCTACCGCGAGTTCACGGTGCTGCAGGACGTGCTCGCCGGCATGGCCCGCCGGCTGTCGCGCCCGGGCCTGCTGGACGGCGCCTGGGAGGAACTGGCCGAGCGCTACCAGCCGCTGAGCGACGACTTCCGCGCGTTCTACCCGCAACTGCTGGCGCTGGCCGGGCGCCGCGACAATCTGCCTGGGGATCGCCCCCCGGCTTGATATGCATCAAACGTAGGAAAGCCATGAAAGGATGCAATAGAACCCACGACGGAGAGGGAGGTGCAGCATGCTCAAATCATTGATGATCGCCACGGATTTGTCTTCGCGCTCGGAGAAGGCCCTGCAACGCGCCGGTGCCCTGGCCAAGCGCTTCGGCTGCCCGTGGACGGTGCTCTGCGTGGTGGACGAGGACCAGCCGGTGGCGCTGGTCGAACAGGAGGCGACGCAGGTCCGGCTGCTGCTGGAGGCGCGCCTGGTCGAACTCACCGCCCTGGGCGGCGGTTGCCCGCGCATCCGCGTCGAGGTCGGCGACCCGAACCAGAAGATCGTCAGTTGCGCGCTGGAAGAGGACGTCGACCTGCTGGTGATGGGCTCGCACCGCAAGAGCGTGCTGCGCGACATCTTCGTCGGCACCACGGTGGAACGCGTGGTGCGCGCTGGCAAGCTGCCGGTGCTGATGGTCAACCAGCCGGCGGTCGGCGAATACCGCGACCTGCTGCTGGCGCTGGACACCTCGCCGGCCTCGGCCAACGCGGTGCGCGTCGCCGAGCGCCTGGGCCTGCTGCAGGGCGCGGTGCGCCGCGCCATCTATGCCTTCAGCCCGCTGGCCAAGGGCATGATGCAGTACTCGGGGGTCAGCGAGGAGCGCATCGACGAGTTCGTCGGCACCGAGACGCGCCAGGCGGTGGACGAGTTCAAGGCGTTCCTGCGCGACCAGCAACTGGAATCCTGGATCGACGAACAGCTGGTCGCCGTCGGCCTGCCGGGCAACGTGCTGGAGCGCATGTCCGAAAAGCACCGGCCGGACCTGCTGGTGATGGGTACCCGGGGCATGGGAGGGATCAAGCGTGCCCTGATCGGCAGTGTCGCCGACTACGCCCTGCGCGAACTGGATTGCGACATCCTGGTCGTGCCGCCGGAAACCGGCGTGTAGGGCGGCGCGGCGCAGGCCCGCGCGCCAAGGGAACGACGGCGCCCGCCAATGGCGGGGGCC
>NZ_JWMC01000008.1:0-48975 GCF_000812405.1 Pseudomonas sp. PI1 | reverse complement strand
TGGAACTGTTCAAGGGTTCCACTTTTCCTTCCCGCCAAAAACCGGCGAGCACCACGAAACCAGCAAAAGCGCTTCTTCAGCCGGATTCGTCGTATCACCGAGTGTCAAGAAGAACCTTCCCAGCCCACGCCATTTAGTACATCCTCCAGTACACCCAACTGAACCGGACTGGAGAATGTACTAGTGGCGCTCACGGACACCGCCGTGCGGCAGGCCAAGCCAAAGGAAAAGGCTTACACGCTTGCCGACTCTCTCGGGCTCACTCTCTATATCGCCGCCAGCGGCGTGAAAAGCTGGCACTTCCGTTTCACCTGGCTGGGCAAGCAGGCCCGCATATCGCTTGGGACATACCCTGAAATCGGCTTGAAGGAGGCGCGGGCGCGCCGGGACGAGGCGCGCGAGGAGGTCGCAAGCGGAATTGATCCGCGCGAATCAAGGAAGGAAAAGAGAACGGAGAAGCTTGAGGCCAGCGGCCAGACCTTCAAAAAGGTCTATGAGGAGTGGTTCAAGTTCAGGGAGGGGGACATTGCGGAGGGAACAAGGAAGGGGATTCGAATTGCGATGGACAATGACGTTCTTCCTGCATTCGGCAAGCGCCAGATCAAGTCCATCAGTCGGGCCGAGATCATCGCGCTGATCAGGAAGATCGAGGCCAGGGGCGCCATCACCTCGGCAGTGAAGACGCGGCAGTGGATCGGTCAGGTGTTCAAGTACGCCATCGCCACCGGCGTGGCCGAATCCAACCCGACAGCAGAGATGCACACCGTCACTGAGAAAATCGACGTCTACAAGCATCGGCCATTCGTCGACTTCGACGAGATGCCGCGAATCATGAAGGCCATCCGTGAATGCGAGACAGGCCACATGTACATCACAGCCACGCTGCTGCTGATCTACACCGCCTGCAGGCCTGGCGAGGTGCGCTATGCCGAATGGGCCGAGATCGACCTTGAATCGGCAACCTGGACCATCCCGGCCGCTCGGATGAAGGCGCGCCGTGACCACATCATTCCGCTGCCACGGCAGGCGGTCCAATTGCTGGAATCCATGCAGCCCTTCTCCAAGGGCCTCCGGTATGTCTTCCCAAACCGGAACGACATCAGCCGGCCGATGGGCGTGAATTACGCCACCGAGACCATGAACGCCTGCGGCTACCGCGGCCAGCAGTCACCGCACGGGTTCCGGCATATGTTCTCGACGGAGATGAACCACCGCGGCTACAACCGGGACTGGATCGAAAAGCAACTAGCCCACACCGACCCCAGCATCATCCGTGAGACCTACAACCACGCCACCTACCTGGAGCAACGGCGCGGGATGATGCAGGAGTGGGCTGACAGTATCACGCCGTGGGACTGACCTCCCCCTATCCCCCGACCTAGCGATACTCCGCGACGCCCTTCCCAGCCGACCGCCATTCTTCTTGCGGCGAGTTAGACCGGAGCATAACGAACGCCTCAACGGCCTGCCCCTCTTTCGGCTCGGCCGGGGAGATAGCGGCATGGCGACCAGCCGCGTAGCCGGGGAACATGTCGGAGTTCGCCGACACGTGGTATTCCCAAATCCCGAAATTTCCGGCCTTGCCGACCATGCGCTCCAGCTGAAGCCGCGAGAAAGTGCCCTGACGAATGATGAGCATGCCGACCTCCAGTAGTTGAAGGCCGGCATTCTACCCTACGGGGCCGCCCGCGCCCGCTCGTCCACCTGGCGCGCCACCTGATTCCGGCTCTCGCTCAGCTCGCGCAGCAACGCCATCTTCTCCTCGGCGCCCAGCGTCGGATCGTTGCTGACCGCGCGCATGCGCTGGTTGATCGCCGTGATCCTCCGGTTCGCCGCGTTGTAGATCGGCCGCAGTTTCAGTGTGCTGTTGCCGGCCAGTTCCTGCAGCCGGTCCAGATCCTCGACCTTCCGGGCCTCGCTGGCGGAGGCGTAGAGCTGGTCGACCTGGTGCTGCATCTCGTAGAAGCGGTCCAGGTACTTGCTGCTGCCGCCGGCGACGGGCTTCACGAAATCCCCGTAGAGCGTCCAGTTGTCCGGGTTGCTGGCATCCCGCCGCGGGTTCGCCGGCAGGTCCATCGGGCCGCGCAGCATGTAGTCGCCGGCGTTCAGGGCCTGGGTGCCCAGCCAGCCGAAGTAGCCGCGCATCAGGTGCTCCAGGCGCTGGGGCGAGATGTTGGCCATGCGGCCGGCAGCCACCGCAGCAGCGGACGTGCTGGAGGTATAGCGCTCCGCCGGCGGCAGGCGCTCCTGGCCCATGCTGTCGATCGCCGTCTTGCGGAAGCTGTCGTAGTTGAAGATGGCATCCATGGCCGGCTTGAACGCTTGGGGTACCGGACTCATCTGCAACTGGTCGGTAAGCAGCGCGCCCAGCGTCGACGCAAAGTCGCCGGCGCGGTAGTCGTTGCCGGCGGTAGCCAGCTCGGTCATGCGCTCGGCCACACTGCCCAGCACGCCGACTTCGAACGGTTTCGGGATGTACAGCGCGTGCTCGGCGCCCGGCAGGCGCACCCACCAGTAGTTGTTCCGCACGAAGTCCGGCAGCTCCTTGTACTCGTCGTCGTCCTTGTTCAGCAGGTGCAGCAGCACCGAGACCATGGCCACCGCACCGGCGACCGCCAGGAACCGGCGCGGATCCGTGCCGGCACCGCGGCCGAGCTTGTACATGCCCTGCAGGCGGGCGTTCATGAACGGCACGATCTGCGTCAGGAAGCGCACGCTGGCCCATTTCCCGGCCGAGGTGAAGTCCATCATGTCGCGGGCCAGGTAGCTTGCCTCAAGGTGACTCTTGCCCTGCTCCCTTAGTTTCTTGTACAGCGCGGCCCTGTTCACCGACTCCAGGCGGTCGCCCAGTTCCTGGTAGCGATCCCAGGCCGAGCGCAGTGCGCGGGTGATCTTCTCCTGGGTGGTGAGGATCTGCCCTTCCTTGGCGCCCAGGTCCTTGATCAGCCGCTTCGCGTGGGCCGCCTGGTCGCCGTCATTGAGCGCGCCGAAACGCACCGCGCCGCCGCCGGCGATGAGCTGCTGCATCACCGGGCTGCTGTGGGCGGTGCCGCGCCAGCCCTCCGCGACGTTCTTCAGGGGGTTGTAGCCCAGGTCGTTGGTGGCCACCGCCGAGATGCTGTCGCGCAGCAGGTTCCGGGCGCGGAACGCCGGGCTGCTGGTCACGCCGGTGGTCAGCCAGTGCTTGAAGGTCCGCATGGCCTTCATGGCCGGGTTGTTCCAGTCCTGCTGGTGCAGCATGGTCAGGGCGTCGAGCACCAACGGATCGTGCACCAGGTAGTGCTGCTCGCGGCCGCCCATCATCACCCGGACGGCCCCCTTCTCGGCTTCACGCACCGGCGTGGCCACGCCCATCGGCTCGGCGGCCTTCAGCGCGTTGGTCGCCGCCAGGTTCTTCATCGAGGCGGTGAGCAGGTGTGACCAGTTCGCCAGGGTGTTGGCCATCAGGTCGCCCAGCGGCTCCTTGCCGCCCTTCAGCTTCTGGAACGCGCGCTGGCCGGTCAGGCCACCGATCTGGCCCGGGCCGGCGGTACCGTCGCCCTCCTCCATCACCCGGTAGAACGGCACGTAGAACTCGTTCTCCCAGAGCTTGCGCGCCCCGGGATCGATGAGGCCGGCCTTCTCGGCGACGTCCAGCACCGCGCGCTGGTAGGCGGCGAACTCCTTCTGCGCCTGGGCGTAGGCCAGGGTACGGCTGCCGCCGCCCTCCATGGTGCCCTGATTCAGGCGCTTCAGCTCGCGGATGTTCTCCGGGGTGAACAGGTTCTCGCGGCCTTCGGCAGCCAGGCGCTCGGCGCGGTGCCCGGCCATCCAGGCGAAGAAGAGGTCGTGCTCTCCCTTCAGGCCGGCCAGGATGCCGCGCAGGCCCTTGCCGTCGGGATCGACAGCCAGTGCGCCGTCGAGCAGCTTGGGCTTGCCGTAGAGGAGGGTGGATTCGAGCGCGCCATCAGTGCCCTTGGACAGCCGGGCCTGCATGTAGGCTGTCTGGTCCAGCTTGGCGATGGGGGCGAACTGGTCGAACACGCCCTGGATGAACTTCTCTTTCCAGCGATCGCGGTACTTGGCCGCGGTCTCGGCGATGGTTTCCTTCCGGGCGAAGGCGCCAATCTTGCTCAGGGCGTCGCGCTGGGCATCGGTGACGTGGTCGGCGAACTTCACCGGGCCACGGTTGGCGACCTGGTCGAGGAGCGTGAGGGTGCGCTGTCCGGCGCGCGAGTAGCGTACCGGGCCGTCATCATCGGCATCAGGGGCGGGAGTTACAGGTGCTTCAGTTCCGGGTCGATCGCCAACTGCTCGTCCATCCACTTCGCCGACTCTTGGAATTCGCGACGCAGCGAGTCGATCTCGGATTCCGTCAGGCGATAGATTACCCTTGTCGAACGTGAGGAGGGTTCGAGCTTCGGATTGGGTGAGGCCTTCGAAGCCGTAGCCGAAGGTTTCCCGGAACCAGGGTTCGATGCTGCCGTATTTGCCACGTACTTCGGCCAGGGTGGAGGAATCGAGCGATAGCTTGCGGGAGTAGTTCTTGCCGGTCAAGGCAGTGGCCAGCACTACCCGACCGCCGTTGTCCTCAATGTGGGTCTTCAACTGCGCCAGGGTGCCGCCCTGGGTAAGCGTGTCATCCAGCAGGATGTAGTTCCCAGGCGCAACCTTGCCTTGGAACCTGGCTTGGTTTGCTACTCGCTCCAGCGCCGATGCCTGGGTGCGCCCAATTTTCTCGGCCTGCACAGGATCGGTATCGACCTGCAGCCCAAGGCGCCCCCCCAGGACCTTTGCGGCAGCAAGTGGGATGCGGTTGTTACCGGCGCCCTCCTGCGCCAGCACCGGCACAATCTTCGGCGAGCTGCCCGGCGGAATCGCCTGGCGCACCTGCTCAACGAACTCGGGCGTCACGGCGTCGCGGGCAACGCGCAACGCGGCGGCATCGTCGCCGGCCTTCGCCGCGGCGTAGTCCGGGTGGTTGTTCAGGAAGGCCAGCGGGTGGGCCACGGCGACGTCGGGGAACGATGCATCCCAGCCGCGGCGCGAGTAGCGCGCCTCGCCGGCCGCGCGCCTAGCACCACCCTCGATGAAGCCCCGCGCGTTGGCGAGCAGCCGGGCCAGGTCGCCGTCGGTCCACTTCATGTCCAGGCCGATGGCGCGCAGGCCGGCGCGGATGGCGGAGACCAGGCGCGGCCAGAAACCCTGCTGCTGGAGGCGGCCGGCGGCGGCCAGGTCGGCCAGCACTTCCTCGACGGCTACCGGGCGCCGGTAGCCGGTCTGCTCGGCCAGGCGGTCGGCAGCGGCGCGCACCTGGTCGTTGCCGCGGTAGATGCTGTGCAGCAGCGGCTCCAGGCGCCGGCCGAACAGCCCCTGCAGGCCGGCATGGCCCAGCACCTCGTGCGCCAGGACGAAGCCGCCATGCTGGTAGCTGCCGATGTTGTCGGCCACCAGGTACACGGCGCCCCCGTCAAAGATCCCTTCCACGCCCTCGGCGCCGTCGCGCTGCACCCGCTGGCGCAGTCGCGGCGGGAGGTCATCGACCGACTGCACCACGCGCACGTCAGGGGCATTGCGCCAGCGGCTGATCCGCTCCTGCAGGGCGCGCTGCAGCTGGCTGGCGCGCAGGCCCTTCAGCACCGGCGCGCTGGCGCGATAGCTCGCCTGCGAGTAGCGGCCGTACTCGGCGCGCAGCGCCTCCCAGGCCTGGCGGTTCACGCTCGCCGGCGAATCGCTGTTGAGCGCGTTGTACCGCTCGAAGCTCAGGCCGGCCGAGGCCGCGTCCAGATCCGCCTCGTAGCGGTCCTCCAGGCGCTGGATGGCCTGGCCGTAGCCGGGCGAGCCCTTCTTCAGCCCCTCCTGCTTCGCCTGGTTGGCGATGTAGCGCCGCTTGGGCATGGCCAGGATGTCCGGCAGGCCCTCCTCCGCCGCCGGCGGCGCCTCGGCAGACCTGATCTCCCGCAGCGGTGCGCGCAGATCGCCGCTGGCCAGCCAGCCCTTGAACTCGTCCAGGGACATCTCGGTCACCGGGCCGATCTTCCAGCCCTTGTCGAAGTTGGACCGGTAGGCGGCGACGGCCGCTGCACGGTCCGGGTAGCCGAGCATGACCTTGTGCTCGTCGAAGCTGCCGTCCTGCTGGTTGACCTGGTCCACGATGAACACGCGCTGGCTGCTCTCGTCGGGCCCCAGGTAGACGTCGACCTGCTCGCCGTCCGCGCCTTCGGTGCGTCGGATGTAGCCGTAGTGGTCGCTCATCGTGTGCCGCCATTCGGTACCGTCCGGGCGCGTGCCGCTACGCTCCGAGCCGCGCGGGTTCTCGACCGAGATATCCAGCCCCTGGAAACGCACGTGCCCTTTCCGGTAGTTGCCGGCCTCGATCTGCGCCGGCGTCGGCTCCGGGTGCCTGTTGGTAGGCGATGTGGCGGCCTGGTGCGCCTGCTCGTCGATCCGTGCCGCCTCGGCTACTGCAGGCGATCGCTCGGCGGCCGGCTCTGCAGCAGGACGATCCGCTCGAGCACTGGCTCGTCTTCCGGCAGGCTGACCAGCCCCTGGCTCAGCCGCTGGTACCGGCGCCACGTCAGTTGGCCGAGCAGGAACAGCAGCTGCAGCGCCTGCGTTTCGCTCATCGCCGGGCCCGGCGCGGTTACCAGCATCCTCCACCTCCTGCTGTGCCTTGGGTTGGATTCGAAAGTCCCGCTTGCCGCGCTGCACTACCTCGAACGCCGCCGGCGCCGGCAGGCGGCCCAGGGCGCGCCCGGCCTGCAGGCGGTTCGTGTACGGCTTGGCCATGGCCTGCTGCTCTGCCTGCACACCTTGCACGGCGCGTGCCGCAATGGCCCGGCTGGCCCCGGTCTGCTGGGCAATGGCGGCGGCGTCCAACTGCTCGCCCGCGGCGGCGTGCTGGCGCAGGCCCGGCAGCAGGGCGTCGACGCTCGGCCGCTGACCGGCACGCGCCTGCTGGTCCATGCCCGGGCCACCAGGCAATGCACGCTGCCGCTCCGGCGTTACGAAGGGCGCCACCGGGCCGCGCTGGGCGTTACCCTGGCTGTCCACCACCAGGGTGTCCGGCGCCGGCAGGGCCAGGGTGGGCGCCGGCGGCCGGCGGACAGCAACGGCGAAGCCACCTTCATGGGGCACCACCACCGGCTGCTCGCCGGCCTGGGTAGCCTCGTCCACGGCGCGGAGCAGGCGCACGTCGCGTTCGCTCTTGAACGGGCGGCCGTTCTTCTGCACCCGGAACTCGAAATCGGGATCGCCGGACACCGGCGCGGCGGCGACCTGCTCGGCCTCCATAGGGCCGGTGTCCATTTCCACGGTGGGCAGCGGCGGCTGCTCGGTGACATCCTCGACGGCCTGCGGCCCGGTGTCGTATTGGACTTCCGGCAGTTGTGGTTGACGTGCCTCCTCGGTTGTCATCGTCGCCAACTGCTCGTCGGTGACGCCCAGGGCGCGGAGCTGGTTGCGCTCGTAGGGCGTGAGGTCGTCGGCGGCCATGCCAGTATCCGTCGCAGCCGGCGGCATCACCGCGGACGAATCAGCGCCAGGCGCCGGCAAGGCCAGAACGGGCTGCGCCGACGCTTCAGCCTGACCGTCAACGGCGACCGTGGCCGCGGCCGACAGCGGCCCGGCGTTCGGATCGAGGCCCATCTGCTCGGACGGCTTGCGCAGCCGGCCGGCGGCCGCGGCACCGCCACCAGCAACCCCGCCGCCCAGGGCGCCGATCAGGCTCGCGTTCGCGATGTCGCTGACGCCCTGCTGGTCGAAGGCCTGGTGGTTCGGATCGACGCGCTGCACGGCCAGGTTCTCCACCGCCGTCTGCGCGCCCTCGGTGGCGCCCTCGGCGCCGGCCTGCTTCAACGCCTGGCGGGCAATGCCGCCGGTGCCGCGGCCAGCCAACCGGCTGATCAGCCCGACCTCGGGCAACGCGTCGAGCGCACCGGCGGCCGCGCCGTAGGCAGCAGCCGTGCCCGGGGCGTATTGCCCGGTCTTGTCGTAGATGTCGCCGTAGATCGAGCCCTGCTCGGTGCCCACCGAGTTCGCGGCCACGCCGGCCATCGCGCCGCGCTGCGCCAGCTTGTTGCCGTAGGCCTGGGCCGCTTTCTCCGCCGTGGCGCGGGCCACGCCCTTGGCTACCTGGTTCTCGGCGAAGCGCTCCACCGCCTTGCGGCCGGCGACCTTGGCCACTGCACCACCGATCCCGCCGGTGGCCACCGAGCTGGCGGCGAACGGCACCAGTTGGCCCAGGCCCTGGGCCGCGTACAGCGCCGCATCGTGCGCGCCGTGCACATCCTCGAATCGACCGACCGCCGGTGCATTCTCCGCCGCCTCCTGCTGGTTGCGCTGGTAACCCTCCAGGCCCCAGTCGCGCAGGCCATCGGCGCCCGCGGCATCGCCGGCCAGGCCCGCCAGGCCGTACAGGGTGCCCTGCAGGGAGTCGACGCCGGCGCCGACGCCCTTGGAGAACTCACCGGAGATGGAGGGTTGCCCGGGCGCGCTCAGGCCAAATTCTTCTGCAAGCGAGGATCGGCGAGTGGTCGGCGCATTAGGGGAAGCGCTGGTGTCACCAGATTGGCTCACCACCCCAAGGCCGAACTCTTGTGAAAGGCTGCTCATTCCGCTCTCCAAGGAAGAGGCTAGTAATGCGGGCAGCTTCCCGGAAGGGTGTGGCGAAGGCGAACCTTAGAGGGGGACGGTATCACCAGTACTGGTTTTGAGGCGGGCCGAATATTAATTGCCAGACATAGAAAAACGCCCCGAACAAGAACAGAAAAATCAGCCAGCCAATAAGAATAGAAAGGACGCTCTCATTGCGCTTCGTGGGTTGTGCATTCTTTTCCCAATATCTTGCGGAAGGCACTTTTACAACGGGCTCTTTCCGACCTCCAAATTGAATCCTATCCACCAACTCAGTCTTGGAGAATCCACTACTCCATGATTCCGCCAGCGCTCCACCGTACGGGCAGTCACTCAACTGCAGCCCCTGGCGGTATGCTTCACGCCCTTCCGCCTCAGCCTGGCCGCGCCTTATATCATCAGCAGTTATGAGTTCGACGGAAGGATCTTCTCGGAAAAGCGAAACTCCAGTTAATTTATCGTACTGCTCTCTAAGGACCGGATCGGAAAGAATTAAATACGCTCTATTAATTTCGCGAAACCGACTCTCTGCCATTTCTGAATTATCTGGATGGCGATCTGGAAGCCACTTATCAGAAAGGGCTTTATATGCAGCATATAGCTCTTCTGGGCTGGCTCTTTCGTCGACTTGCAGTGTCTCGTAGTGTGTCCGCATGGGCTCCCTCCGCTCAATGGCAGAAGGCTACCACGACACGCAATCACAGCAAGACTTGTTCTCGCAAACGACCGTCATGTAGTGGGGTAGATCAGCCGCAGTTGCCCCGGCAGACCAAATGCCTGCATGCACCGCGCCTCAAAATCCTTCCTGTCGGTCGACGAGTTGGCCAGCAGCGTGACCATGGCGATCTGCTGGTCGAGTCGATCGCGACCACCATCGGTCAGCCACTGGTGCATCCGCTCCGACTCGCCGCGGCGCAGCTTCAGTTCCGCATGCACTTCCTTCGGCAGGATGGCGGCGTATACCCAGCGGTCGGTGATCTGGCCGAAGATGGCCGGCGTGCCGTTGGCGTGGCCGGCGAATACCGTCCCGGTGATCCGGGCGATGGCGCGGTAGTAGTCGTCGCCGAAGCGCTTTTCCCAGGGCGCCGGCGCAGTCAGCAGGATCATGCCCATCACGCTATCCAGGCCGGCTCGATTGCGAGCGTCACGAAAAGCCTTCACCAGCCTGAGCTTGAGATCGACCACGAGGTCGCTATTCCGGGAAAGGCTCAGGAGGAAGTAAGCCTGATCTTCGTTCAGTAGCGCAAAACGCTCAGCCTTTCCGCCGCCCTGGGCTCGCCGACCAACTTCTTTTTGAAACGGCAGTTGGCCGAGCTCCTCAAACTTCCGCTGATAGCGTGCGATAAGAGCGAAGCTGTGTTTATGTTTCACGCCAAGCTGCTCGGCAATTACGCGGCTGTCGACGCGCGCCTCGCCTGCAGAGTGCACGAGTTGGATGACACTGGATTCGTTCATGGGCACGCTCCTGCTCCCGGAAGAAGGACAGCAGGCTGGACGCCTGGGAGCGGGCAGTCGTCCTTTTCGGGAGCTACCCTAGCCTGCTGGCCCCAGGGCGAACCCAGGGACAGGCCGAGTGTGGGATGGCGGCTCTGAACGATACGAACCTTACAGGGGGTTCAGGCGAGGCAGGCATGAAAAAGCCCGCCAGTGTGGCGGGCTCAGTTTCGGTGGGAGGGGGTGCCGGGAGCACGCCTTACAAGGGGAGGGACTGTCTCCCTACACCTTCAGGTGGGGCTCAGGTGTGAGAGGAGGTGATGGTGATGTTTACCTGCGCCGGCTTCACACCGTAGATCCGAGCCAGTTCGCACACCGCCCTGTCCAGGGTGAGCGCGTCAGGACCATCCAAGGCCAGAGTTGGAACTGGATCACCAAGGGAAAAGAACTGATCATTGTCGAAAGAGTGAGTGATGCGCTGATCTTCGGCATCGTACCGGCTGAAGTTGCTCATGACCTCCAAGAAGAAGGGATTCGAGTCCTTATTCCACACGTTCCGAACTTCCGAAAACCTGACGAGCGCCTTGCCATCCTCGACCGTTGGAAGAACTACTTCGCTGATCTTTGCGACCCAATAGGCAATATGGCCGTTGCAAAGTACTAGGTACTCAGTACCAATCCACATCGGCAATTCAGACACCCCAATAGGCAGTGCCAAACTGCTGTTTCTCTTGATTTCGTCGATATCTTGCCGGCTCAGCGGAAACGAAATTGCCTTGACCATGCAGTCAACTCCTTGTCAATGAGCACTCAACAGTAAGGCATATAGCCACCATCGTCCACTAGGAGCAGAAGCCTCGCGCTTGGACATCCGTCCAGGCTGGGTAAATGCTCAGCTACTCGCCGAAATCGATGTTGGGTAATGTCCAAAAGACATCATGCACCCTAGGAAGAAAACATGGACGATCCGATCAAAAAAATCCCTGCCGGCGATCAATTCATGCTGGGTGTAGTGAACGCCATCCAGGCACTGGCTATAGCTGTCCTGGATGATGAAGTGAAAAGGGAAAAGGCCCAAGGGATGCTCGACTCATTCTTCGAAAGCGCCGCTGCACGTGGGCTTTCCGAAGAACAGATGACCAACTACATCAACGGGCTCTCCTGCCTTGGCCTTGCCGTGACGAAATCAAGGGATCACTGACGAGCATTAAGGCGATCGCAAGCATCTGTAAACAGTGCATTGATTTGCCGAGCCATCTTGGCAGACTGCTGGGCCTGCAAGGCTGCAACCTTTTTCGCTACTCTGTCTGCTAGCCGATCGAGAAATACCTCATCGGCCAGCAGGCGCTCCAGATCGCTTTCGGAAATGCCTTTCATATCCACCTCGATTCGTTGAGTGTCCAGTGAAAAGATCGCTCGCCGCTGTCGCCCTTCTCGCCCTCCCCGGCCTGGCCATGGCCGGCAACTTCGCCACCTGCCTGCTCGATGAGCTGCCCGGCACCCAGAACGACAACGCCGCCGGCGCCGCCTACCAGGTCTGCAGCGGCAAGTACCCGGCGCGCTACGACGGCGTGGCCCAGGGCTCCGGCCGGGGCTTCTTCGGCTACGACTCCGGTGCCGAGTGCGCCCTGGCCAAGGCCAAGGACACCCGGAGCAACAACGCCGCTGGCATGATCCGGGTGGCCTGTAACAGGCTGTACAACAAGCAGTGCTCAGCCCTAGCTCAAGAGTTCGGGCTGAACTGCCAGTCGCGTTAAGAGACCATCACTCCTTTCGCCCGCAATGCCCGGATGTAGTCGTCAACCGACACACCATCCTCCTTCGCCGCACTCTGCACCTCGGCGCGACTGACCGAGCGACGCAGCGGCGCCCCTTGAGTGGTGCCGCCCGCCACCGGCTGCCCCGTGGTCACGTCGATCAACTGCGTCCCGCGGATATCCCGACCGTTCTCGTCGCGGCCCAGGATCACGTCCTGCGACCGGTAGCGGTCTTTCGGTTGGGTGATCAGGTTGATGTAGGTGTCGCGGGCCTGCTCGCGCTGGGCCTGGGTGAGCGTGGGATCGACCATGGAGGCCTTGAGGCCGTCGATGCGCTGCTGATCCTGCAGGCCGTACCCGCCCTCTTGGACCTGCTGCTGCAGGCGCTGCTGGTTGAGCGCTTCGGTGCCCATCCGCTGGGCCTCGCTGGCGACGCGCTGGTTCGCCAGGGCGGTGCTGTTCTGGGCCTGCTGGCGGGTGGCGTCGGTGTTGGCCAGGCGCTCCTCGAGGCGGGCGTTCTGGATGTCCACGTCGCTGGGTGCCCGGGTGCTGTCGCGCACGACGGTCAGCTGGCCGCCGTTGTTGCCCAGCTCGCCGCGGTGGGCGGTCTCGACCATCTGCTGCCGCTGCTGGTTGGCGCGCTCGAAGCGGTCGAGGGCCAACTGGGCGTCGCCGGCCTGGGCCTGGGAGAAGGTGCCGACGCCGTTGCCGAGGTTGGCGGCCGAGCCGGTGGCGGCCAGGTCCTGGTCGTTCTGCAGGCGCATGGCGGCCAGCTGCTCGGGCGTGCGGCGGTAGGCGCCGTACCCGGGCTGTGCCGCCGGCGCGGCCGCTGGGCGGCGGGCACCGAAGTTGCCGTAGTTCGGCACGGCCGACGCTACCGTGGCCGCATCGTTGCTGAATTCGGCCTGGCCGCTGGGGCCGACGCGCGCTGCAATCTCGCCACCCTGGCGCTGGACGCCGAAGCCGGTGCGCGCCCAGCCATCCTGTCCCGCCGGCTGTTGAGCAGAGGCATCCCCAGGGGTCGGCGCGGCGGCTGGCGGCAAGACATTCGACGTCCCGGCAGGACCAGCCGTTGGCGGCATGGGCGCCTTGTCGATGCCCAGTGCCTGGCGAGTACCGTAGCCGGCATTATCGCGCAACCCCGCCGCGCCAGCGGACATCTCGCCCCAGCCCTCGGCGGCCAGATTGCCTGGGCCTTCGCGCCAGGGCTTGATCTGGCTGGTGTCGCCGCCGGCCGCCCAACCGGCAAGGTTCCGGACACCATCAGCCGCAGCAGCCGGCGCATAGAGCAGAGCCCCTCCTACTGCCTTACCAGCACCACCAAGGCCGCGACCAAGACTTTCGCCAACGCCCTGCGTTGGGGCAGTGTCATTGTTCGGCTGTGCGGGTGCTGCTGGTTGCCCTACAGGTCCACGCGGCCCCGTCACTGGTTGATTGAACTGGGACTGCATCTGCTGGGCGCGCGCCTGGTTACCAGGGATTGCCGGGTTCTGGGGCAATCCTGTCGCCTGCTGCGCTGCCGCCGGGGTGTTGGTGACATCGAAGCTGGTCTGCTTGGGCTTCAGTGGATCGTCGACCAAGCCACCGTTCGCGTAGTTCTTGCGGCGAACCCCGAAGTTGCCGTAACTGGGGGTTTCGCCCTGCTTCGCCTTGTCGCGGTAGGCCCCGAAGTTGCCGTAGTTCGGCACCTGGCTGCGCGCCTCATGGATGGCCTTGCCCTTGCGGTAACCCTCCACGCCGAGTTGCACCTGGCCGCCGTTGGCGAAGAAGGTGTCGCGCGCGTCGTTCGTGGGCTCCGGCGTCGGGGTGTGGGTGACGGCCTTCACGGCGTCCAGTACTTGGGCGCCGAGCTGCTGCACCTGCTCCGGCGGCACTTCGAACTCGCCGTTGCTGACGTTGACCGGGACCTTGTTGCGATAGGCGCCGAACCCGGGCTGCGCCGTGGGCGCGCCATCAATCGGGCGCCGGCGCGCACCGAAGCCCATCGCCTGGGTGGTGTCGGCCGGGAGGATGTAGGAGCCCTCGGGCACCTCGTCCTGGATGGAGTCGGAAGTGCCGGTGCCCGGGCCGGTGATGAGGCCGCCGTTGGCCTTCTTGTTGCGGTATGCGCCGTACATGCGGGTGTCCTCTGATGGGTTACCCCGGATCGTGACGCGCGACGCCACCAGGCCCAAGCCTTACAGGGGGACGGTGGCCGGATCCTCGACGGCCTTGTTGGCGTCGGTCCAGAAGTACTTGAGGGTGGTCGCCGGCGGCACGTAGATGGCGGTTGGGGAAATGGTGCTCCCCGCCCCCGGGCGCACAGAACTGGTGCTCCCCATGTTGCTCACCCACAGCCTTCCGTAGCCATCGCCGTCCGGCTCGAGGGAGAACGAGTAGCTGGTCACACGCAGCGCTGGATCTGGTGTGAAGGCCATATTGCAGGCTACCGGGCCATCCGTGGTGTTGCAGAACACCGGCAGACCGGGGTATTCATTCAGCGACATCGCATTGAGCGCCAGATCGCCTGGCTCCTCGTAGAGGAACACCGCTGGGATGTTGTCGATGTAGGAGTAGGCATTGGCCGGGGTTGGTGCCGGGACGGGAATGGTCGACGCGAGGTCGCCCAGCGAAAGCCACGCAGTGGTGACGTACTTCCCGCTGACCTGCATCAGGAACTTGATCTGGTCGCTACCCCGCATCGCCGCGCACATCAGGGTGCCAGCGCTGAAGCTCAGCGGTATCAGGCTGCCGCCAGAGGTCAACAGGCGGAAGCCCCCGTTGTCGCCGAACAGCCAGCCGCCGGAATGCACCGAAGCGACCAGCGTGCCGCTGCGCCCCGAATGCAGAATCACCTCCATGGCGGCGTCGCCGATCCTCGACTTGTACAGCCGGAAGGTCGCTTCGGAGTTGGCCAGCTGCAGTGTGTAGGCGTAGTCCCCGACGAACCACACATACCCATAGAGCGAGGCATAGTAGTCCGCATCCAGGGCTTGGAACGTGACGTTCTGGGGTGTCTCGGCTGCGTTGACATTGACCACGCTGTAGGTCTGCATCAGTTCCGAGTTGGAGATAAAGCCCTGCGCGGAGAGCAGGATGGAGGGAATGGCCATGGGGACTCCTACAGGACCTTCTGTTGGTACGACACGCCGTCGCCGTGACGGTGGGCCTTGAGTTGGTTGCCGGCGTAGAACACGCCCGAGCGGCCGGTGAAGTCCTCGGCCAGCACCTGCCAGACGTAGCCCCCATCGGTGGACAGGTAGACGGTGGCCTCGGTGAACTGGCTGTTGGTGTTGTTCACCGCGCAGAGCAGCACCGCGGGGCTGATGATCTCGCCGGCGTCGTTCTCCACCTCCTGGCTGACCACGGTGACCTTGCCGAACGCCATGCCGTTGTCCAGGCCATCGACGAACACCTCGCCGCGCACCTCGATGGCGCCGGTGTCGAGGTGGTAGGTCACCAGGCGGTGATGCAGCGGCGTCAGCTCCGGCACGACCATCTCCGCGTGCGGGATCGACAGCCAGCACAGCTTGCGCTTGCCGATCTGGTCCAGGCGGTCCTTCACCGCCCCGTCGTCGCCGCGATTCGACACACTGGGGCCGGCATGGCCAGAGGTCTCGGTCGTCAGGTAGGGGGAGATGTCGGCGTACACCCGGATGTCGTGCACCGGGATCGACGGCGTCGGGCCCACCTGGCCGATCTGCCAGCGCGGCGAGCACTGCCAGGCGCCCAGGTCGGTGCCCAGGTCCACCAGCGAGGAGCCGTCGGCGTCCATCCGGATCAGGGCGAAGTTCCCCTCCCCCGTGGGATCGCGGTACACCACCGGTGGCACGGCGGCCGGATCCAGGCGCGAGAACCACTGGCGCCAGCACAGGAAGTAGGCGACGCCGTCGACCGTCACGCTGGCCACCGGGGTGGTGTTGCAGAACGCATCCTGGTCGGCGCCCACCGGCGCGTGCCCGCGGTCCTGGTCCTCGTCGTACAGGTAGACCTCGAACTGGCTCAGGTCGATGTCGCCGGCATCGTCGACGGCCGCGTGCAGCGCCACCAGGGCCTGGCTGGGCGTGTTGATCCGCACGTCGCCGGACGTCTGGTTGGCTACCGCCGCGGTGCGCTGGAACACCAGGCCGTAGCCGCCGTCGTAGCGGCTGACCTGCAGCTGGCGCACCAGGTTGTAGGTGTGCACCGGGTAGACGTGCGGCGAGAGCAGGTTCTGCGCGGGTGCCGCGGTCTGCAGGTTCGCCGGCAGCGCGTAGGTGTCGAAGAAGGCGTCGCGCGCCGGCACCATCCAGGTGTCCTCATCGAACGGATCGAACGCCCGGCGGTCCATGCGCCCCAGGCACAGGTAGATGCCCCACTCGCCGAACACGTCGCACCAGGTCTCGCTGCCCACGACGGCCGTGCTCTGCTTCACCACCGGGATCGCCACCAGCAGCTCGTCGGTGAAGCCGGCGGCGCCGTCCAGGCCGAAGCGGCCGTCGCAGTCCGGCCGGCCGGCGACCGGCGTCTGGAACTGGACCTCGCCGAACACGCTGAAGTAGGTGGGCATCTTGTCCGCCTGGCGCGGCAGGAAGTAGTAGCCGGGCGCGACCGTTGGCACCCGCGACTCCAGCACCACCAGGGACAGCGCCTGGTCCGGCATGGCCGGTGCGTCGCTGGGCTCCGCGCCGGACGGCGAGTAGACCACCGGCAGGCTGCTGGGCATCACCGTCAGGTTGAGGTTCGCCACCGTCGGCGGCAGCACGTACAGCAGGGCGTTGCCGCCGTTGTTTTCGAGCCCGCCGCCCATGTTCTCCAGCGGGTAGTCGCCGACCTCCAGTGCGCTGACGACGGCGTAGGTACCGTTGAACTTCAGCTGCCCCAGGCGGAAGGCGATGTTGCCCGAGGCCACGCTGGCCCCCTTCGCGAACAGGTTGTAGGCGCGGATGGTGTTCACGCTGGGGCGCCACGGCTCCTGCGGCGCCGGCGCGGCCGGCAGGTAGCTGGAGCGGTCGGCCGTCACCAGCGCCAGCGGCGTGGTGTCCCAGTAGCGGCTGATCAGCGTCGCGTCCGGGCCCCAGGGGAAGATCGCGGTCAGCGCCGCCGGCGGATCGATGACGTCGGCGATGGTCCCGAGCGAGGTGCGCTTCACTTGGACGATGAAGCCGTCGAAGATCTCCCGCTTGGTGACGCGGCCGGACATGCGCATCAGCGCGCGCTCCAGCGAGATGACGCGCCGGCGCAGGTACTGGCCGGCGGCCGAGGCGATACGGCGGGTGTTGATCATGCGCCCTGCTCGATATGGGCCACAAGGCTGCCCGCGGCGTTGGCGGCGGACGAGGCGATATCGGCGAAGCCGCGCGCGGCCTGGGCCTGCGACGGCGCCGCGCCATCCGAGGCGAAGACGGCGATGCGGTTGCGGTCAATCTGGGTGTCGGCCTGCGCCTTGCCCTCGGCCGCCTGGAGCTTCAGGCGCTCCATGCTGACCTCGACGTCGTAGTAGTTGCCCAGGGCCTGGTAGAACGCGCTGTAGGCTTGTGCGCGGATCCGCGAGGTGTCGGCGTCCAGCTGGTACACGCTGTGCCACGCCCGGAAGAAGTCAGCGGCGGTGTTGAGGATCCCGGTCTTCAACTGGGCCGACAACTGCACGGCCATCTTCAGCAGGTCGTTCTTGATCTGGGCATCCTGGATGGCCTGTTCCCGGTTCACGTCCAGCAGGGCGTCGGCGGCGCGCCGCTCGGACTGGGCGAGCTGGTCGACGAGCGCCCCCGGCGGCAGGCTGAAGCCGCGGGCGGAGAAGTTGGCCTCCAGGGTGCGCTGCTCGCTGGCCACCGTGCGGTAGGCGCGGTCGCGTGCCCGGTGCCACACCAGGTCGAAGATGCTGCTGTCGATGCCGAACGGCTGCACGCCACTGATCACGTTCGCCAGCCAGTCCTCGGGGATGGTGCTGAAGCTGCCGTTGATGGCCGGGAAGTACTTCGCCATCCAGTCATCGGTCTGAGCGTTCAGCGCGGTGATGTTGGCGTTGGCGTTGTCGCTGCCGTTGAACAGGTCGCTGAACTGCGGCGGTGCGCCCACCGACAAGCTGGGCACCTGGTAGCTGAAGCCGGTCTCCTTCAGTGTCGGCTTCGTACTCAGGTTGATGCGGCCCGCGCTCAGCGAGGCCAGCCCGATTGCCTGCTGCGACAGCGCGAACAGCTCCTGTGTCGTGCTCCCGTACTCACCTGCCATCTGCTATCTCCCCAGGCGCCTGGCGCTGACGCCGACGCTCCATTCCACGTTTTCGATCAGGGCCTCGGTGGCATCGGCGATTTCCACCTGCAGCTGCCAGTACCGGCCGCTCACGCCCTTGGCGGTCTGGGCGCGCACATTGGGCGCCGAATGCCGCGGCCGGTAGACGCGTTCCTTGCCGTCGTCGGTCGTCACCTTCAGCAGCACATCGCCGTCGGTGCTCAGGCCCAGGTAGATGAAGTCGATGAACTTCTTCTGCGGGGTGCCGAACTCGTCGATGGCGAACGACACCGCGGCACTGAGCGGCGAGCCGTCATCGGTCGTCCCGGTAAGCTCGTACAGCCCGTCCGGGCGCACGCCGAAGGTGCGCATGCCCACCCGGGCGAAGCCGGTGAAGCCGAAGTTCTCGTAGCGGGTGACCGCGCCGGTGGCGATGTTGGTTGCGTACTGGATAAGCGCGCGCCGGGAGTCGGCCAGTGTGTCGCCGATCCCCAGCCCGCTCGACAGCAGCGCCTCGATCACCCTGACGGCCGAGACCTCGTCGCCCAGCGCCAGCGCTTCCACCAGGTCGGCCGACAGGTAGATCATCAGCTCGCAGGCGTCGCCGATGGTCAGCCCCTCGTGCAGGGTGGCGATCACCACGGGATCCACCACGTAGGTGTCGGTCAGGCGCAGGTTCTGGGCGACCGCCCAGTGATTTGCCGGCTCGGTGCTCTGCTGGAACATGCCGATCGCCGGCGGCGTACCCAGGCGCATCTCGCCGTAGACCCCCTCGGACATCAGCATGCGGGCCGGCGGCGTGGACAGGTCCATCCCGCCGATCGCGCCAGCGCTGCCCGACATTCCCACGTAGAACGGCAGCGCCATCTCCATGCCGCCGGCGGTCACGGTCGGGACGCCGCCGTAGGCCTCCATGGTCGCCGCGGGCAGCACCAGCGACATCCCGGAGATCGCGGATGCCGCCAGCTTGCCCAGTGCCGGCGGCGTGACCAGGTTCATGCCCCCGTTCGCCCCGGACACGGCGCCGCCAAGGTACTCGATATCGGGATCCTCGACGAAGTCGCCAGCGGCATACAGCGACGCCAGCAGGCGCTTCGAGCCGCTGGAGGGCTTGCTGCTGGTGTAGGTCCAGGCCCCTACCGCGTAGGCGATCACGCCAGCGGTGCGGGTGATCGTGATCTCCGGCGCAGCGGAAGGCAGCGGTGTCGGCGTCGCCACCGCGATGCCGCCCTCGATTATCGAGAACCCCGAGGCCGTGGCCATCACCCCGTGTTCCAGGCCAGTGAGCCCGAAAGCCTTCGTCGTCGTGGCCGCCACGCCGCATGCGGCCCCGATCGGGCTGCGCGGCAGCCGGAAGGTCACCCGGAAGTCGCCGTCCACGGCCTCGCGGCTGCGCGCGCCGGCGTTCCAGCCCAGCAGGCTGTCAACGGAGGTGCGCGCCGGGATGGCCGGTTGCTCGGGAACGGCGTCAGAGCAGATCGTGGTCTTTGTCGTCTTGGTGTAGACGTAGTACAGCAGCCACTCGCTGTTGTCGCTGTTGACGCTCTGCACCTGGTTGATCGGCATCTTCCTGCCGGCGCTGCTCTTGTTGTAGGCGCCGACCTTCCACCGCACGTAGGTGAGGTCACCCGTGGCTGTGCCCATGAACTGGTAGATGGTCGAGGTGACCTCGACGGTGTAGCAGCGAGGGGGTATCGCCGGAACGTAGGGGCGCCCCGGCTCGTACTTGATGACGGACTGCTTGGTCAGCCGGTTGGCGCCCATGGCCTCACCCGTTAGATCGAGGCCGGAACGGTGATGGTCGCGTAGTCGACGGTCTGCACTTCGCTGACAATGACGGCGTCCTTCGACATGTTCAGGTCGAACCCCAAAACGCCAGCAGTACCCTGGATGCGGATATCGGTGGTTGAGGCCCCGTTGGTATCGGCTGGCGCCTGGAGGCGGAAGAAGCTGATGGTGCCGGCGGCAACCACCGTGCCTTTCCAGGCCTCGGAGGTCGATTTCGACAGGACGCCCCCGACCGCAGCAGATTCCCAGCCGAGACCGCCGCCGCCACCGTCCACCGAGATGGTGTACAGCAGCACGGCATCACCGCTCAGCGCCGCATCCGCGGTGGCCGGGATGGTGCCGGAGTAGACGTTGATGACACAGCCGGCCAGGGCCGCCCGGAAGGACGACACGGCCATGACGGCATTGCGGAGGCCCGTGCTCAGTTGCATGGTTCTTGCTCCTGGGATCAGTAGGTGGAAAGCAGAGTGATGGCGATGCCGAGGCGGAAGGTGCTGCCCGCCGGCACGTCCTGCGGCGTGGCGAAGCGCGCGATCGACAGCAGCGTTCCGGTGTTGCCGGCCTTGGCAGAACTGGAGACCAGGAATCCGCCGTACAGCCGTGTGTCGGCCGTGAAGGTGAACTCCGCCCGGCTTGCCAGGTTGCTAATCACCGAGGTGCCGTCGTAGGCGTTGTCCCACAGCGGGCGGGAGGCCTGGCTGTAGTTTGTGGCCTCGCCGGCGTTGGTCGGAAGGTCGGCGGCGGTGGTCGCACTGGAGGGCACGAAGTTGCCGGCGAACACCCCGGTATACCAGTTGGGGATCAGCGCGCCCTGGCCGCGAATGAACCCCGCCAACAGGTCCATCCCCACCTGAGGGATCAGGTTCTTCTGCACGACCTCGCTCAGGACGCTGCCGTCCGGGGCCACCACCTCGCCGTGATAGACGAACCCGAGCTTGGCCAGGCCCTCGGGGATAATCAGTTCGTTCATGGCGTGATGATCTCCACGTCGTAGTAGTCGCTGGCGGCGAGCGGATTGCCCCCGCGAGACGGCGCAAGCGTCGTCACCACCAACTGGTTGCCGTTGTGCTCCAGCAGGCCGGCGGCGCCATGGCCCGCCTGCTCGGGAAGGAAGTTCGCGGCGCTCGACAGGGCTACCAGGCCCTGGTCGTCGCCGATGGCCAGCCCGTACTGCGTCATCCAGGCGGCGCGACCGTCGGGCAGCACCAGGGCGGTCCCGCGGACGGCGCCGTGCTCGAACACGGTTCGCCCGCCGGGCTCGTCGGTCTCGGGGTTGGAGAGGAAGTAGGTCTTGTCGGCGCAGACGTAGACGCCACCGTCGACCGCGACCACCAGGTCGATCGGCGCCGGATACTGGAAGAAGCCGCGGGAGGCATCGCGCAGGTGCGGCCGGAACGGGAGGGTGAACCACAGCACCGAGCCGGTGGCCAGGTACAACACCCCACCACGTGCGGCGATAAAGTCAGCCACCAGCGGCCCGCGGAGGTTCGCGGTCTCCAGCCTGGCGGTGTCGTCGCGCAGCACGCCCACCGACGCCTGCCCCGTGCCTTCGAACTGCAGGTACAGGGCGCCGCCTTCGCGCGGGCCCACGTACAGGCGTACCTTGCCGCCAGGTGGAGGCACGGGCAGGTCGAACTGCAGCGAGCTTCCAGCCGGTACCTGGAGCAGCAGCGGGGAGCTGGTCGCGCCCTCGTCGCCGTGCGCATCGATGAAGGTCGCGGCGACCTGGTAGTAGCCGGCCGCCAGGCCGCCCTGGCCGATGGTCGGCAGCGGCTGGCTGGTGACCGTCGGCACGCCCCAGGCGCGCAGAACCTTGCCGTCAAAGCGCCAGGTCTCGGTCTCCGTGCAGAAGAACAGCTCTTCGTTGAGCACGTCGCCGACCAGGCGCCCTGCCCCATCAACTTCGGCGAGCAGTTGCCGCACACCCTGGTCGACGTCGAAGCTGTAGAGCGCCGGGCCATCCGCGTACAGGACCTTGCGCCCCACCGCGAGCGGGCCACGCGCCGCGCCGGCCGGTTGCACCTGGGTGAAGCCGGTGCGCAGCTCGAACGCACCACCCACGATCGGATCGACGTTCACCGCATCGCGCACGGTGCCCGCCGGCATCGCCTTTGCGTCCGCTCGGTTGTTGATCCCCTGCGACCAGTTGCTGCGCAGCTCCATGACACTCTCGCCCTGTGGTAGTTGTGGCGAGTGTCTAGACCGCGGCGACTAGGCGCGAACCCTACAGGGGGTAGCCGGCTGCGGGGCCGAAGTGAAAAGCCCGCCAGGTGGCGCGGGCTAGGCCCAGGTGCGCCAGGGCGTTTCCGGTTCCGGCAGCTCCATGCCGGCCGGCCATTCCAGCAGCCCTCGGACCTGACGTTGGCGAAATAGCCGGCCCGCGGCACAGGATCCGCGCCCTCCTCCACCGGCAGGTCGTACCAGGTGCCGATGATGTCGAGAACGATGCCCTGGGCCGGAACCAACTGACCGTCGTCGAGCGAGGCGGCGCCGGCCGCCAGCAGGGCCTGCTCCAGGTCCTGAGCAGAGGCAGCACGGAGGTAGTAGTCGATCATGCGGTGATCCTCTGCAGTTCGCTGTCGAACAGCCGGCGTGGCCAGTAGCGGATGCGGCGGATGTGGCCGTTGAATGAAGCAGCGGTGACATTCGCCTTGACGAAGGCCAATTGCGTGACGCTCGGGATGCTGCCCGAAACATCCGGAGCGCCAAGACTCCCATCAGCAGCAGCCTGAAACGAATTGAGCATCCAGGTAGCGGCAGTTTTTCGCGTCACTCCGGCCACTACCGGAGCCCCGACTGAAATCGAAGCCTGGGCTACTCCGTCGGCGTAGACATCGAAGAGCGGCCGCGCGGCTTCGGCGCGCTGGCGAATGATGTTCGTCCCGCTGCCCTGAAGAACCCACACAGGGCTATTCGTCGCCAGCCCCCCAGAGGCATCCCACTCGGCGTATATCGTACCCGCGACAGGGTTGAACCAAGGACTCAGCGTATTCACGCTCGCCACATCAGCAGCGCGGGTTACCTGGGCGCTTGTGGTGGGGATGTAGCTGGTGGGGAAGAGGCCTACCTCGGCATTACATGCAACAAGGGTGACATCGCCAGGGACCAGTTGATTGCCATTGGCCCCCATGCCGAATCTCGCGAAACCGTTGCCGCCCGTGGCGTTGATACTGACAACTGCCGCAATTACATCACCGACGGCAACATTTGTCGTAGCTGGAACGGATACTCCATTCACCAACAGCCCGCTCTGAGAATTTCCTCCAGGCAGGTTGTCCCAACGAATAATTGCCCCAACGGGCACGGCGCCGACCACCGCAGAAACGCGAGCCGATGCGACATAGTTGGTATTTGCCGAAAGCGTAACACTGCGAGCAATAAAGGGCCGCTCCGACGACGATGCTGCCGCCGTACGCAGGCCAGTCAAACCATATACAGCGGGATACCCTACAACTCCACCGCTTCCAGCGAAGCCCAATTGCCAGCCCGTTGGAGGAACTGCTTCTCCGCTGTTCGTTCCGGCAGTTCCGCCAGCTAAAACGCTGTTCAGCAGCAAATTCGTCCTCTGCTCCTCCACCAACAAACCGCGCAGCGCCAGCGTCACGGGATCGTAGTCGAAGCGGGGTTGGTTTGCGGCGACCTGCTCCAGCACGCCGGAGGCATTAAAGCGCCAGGCCGCGCTCGACCGGGTGAATGTGATCAGGTCGGCGAAGGCGACGCTGCTCATGCCGCCGGCGCCGTCGGACACTCTGTAGGTCTGAGCCAGGAAGTCCAGGTCCAGGGTGGGCAGCGCAGCCGGACTGCCCACGGCCAGGCGCTTGAGCAAGGGTTTCAGTGCGGCGCCCATGTCACACCGCCCCGGATGCGATGGCGTTGATACCGGCGGCGGAGGCCTGCAATTGCAGCGTCTCGCCGCTGCCGATGTTCAGGCTGCGCAGGTCCAGGGCGTAGCTGCTCGATGCGGGTACCGAGCTGGCGGGCAGGATCACCGCGCCGCCGGACAACCGCAGTTGCACGTTGATAGCGTTGGCCGGATCGGTATTGGCGACCAGGATCGAAGCCAGGATGGCGGCCTCACCGACGACGTCGGTCCAGGTGTTGTTCGTGTAGGCGGTCAGCTTCCAGTTCTTCGGCGTCATTTCACAGCCCCATCCAGTGACGTGCATCGTTGTCCGCGGCAACGTGAGCCGCGGCGCCAGCGGGATCTGCGCCGACGTCCGTCGCCGTCAGCTCCGGCAGCACGGCTTTCGGCAGGGTTTCTCCGGCCTGGAACTCCCCCAGGCGCACGGGATTGCCCATCTCATCGAGGATGAAGCGCAACGGTTTCTTCTCAGCCATAAGGGCCTCCGATGGCGGGCACGCTCGATAGCGAGCCATCCGCCAGCTGAATCGGTATCTCCCCGCGCGCGTCGAGCGGCATGCGCGCCAACTGGCCATCGGACAGGACCACGGCGAGCTGGGGCGCGGAGAGGTTCATGGGGTACGCCACCACCAGGCCCGTGGCATTGGTGACGAACTGGTCGTACCCGGCGCCGCGGCGCACGAAGTAGATGCTGTTCGCCTCCAGTTCCGCCGGCAGGCTGGCGACGACCTTGTGGTGCAGGACCGTGGCCACGGCGTCACCAGTTCAGCGTCGACCAGCTGCTGCTGACCGGCTCGCCGTCGTAGGTCAGGCCGTCGGCGCCAGCGCCGAGCAGATCCAGAGTGGCCTTGTTGGCGTGGGTGTGGCTCTGGCTGACGGCGGTGTCGATCTGCGCCGGCGACGACGTCGGGCGGCCGGTGATGCTGGTCCACTGCACCACCACGTCCATCGACTCGTACTCGGCGACCTTGCTGAAGGCGTCCTCGGCATGGTCGTAGGCGTACAGCGCGGAGCCGGCCGCCACCGACGGATCGTCCGTGGCGTCGATCACCAGCACCAGGACGTTGCGCTGCAGCGACGCCGCCAGGGCATCCCGCGCGGCGATGTCCGGCACGATCTCCAGCGCGTTGATGGTGGCCACCGCCTCGTCGACGGCATCGCCGACCAGGGCGTTGATCATCGCCGAGTTGCCCAGCGCCTTGGCCGTGCCGGTCTGATCGGTGATGTAGCTCTCGGCGTAGCCGCCGTTGAGCACGTAGTAGAAGGCGTTGGGCTGCAGCGTGCCCGGCAAGCTGCTGACCTTGTAGAACTGAACCTGGGCCATGGGGCCTCCTTACCAATCGTTAGCTTCCCACTCGGCCGCGCCGCTTCCAGGCTCACCTTTCCGCCCCTGCAGGCCCGCCACCACGTTGAACAGCGGCACACCCTGGTAGGCCAGGCCCTGCGGCTGGCGCTGCTGGATGGCCACCGCCCGCGGCTCCTGCGGCTCGATCGAGAGCCCCACCGACTCCAGCGGTTCCTCGGCCAGCACCAGGTCGCGCTCGTCCTCGGCAACCGCTACCGAGTGGTCGGCGGGTACGGCGATGCGCACGAGCCGGTCGGCTGGACGCCCTACGTCGCTCACTTCACCAGCTCCTGGCAGACGTTGAACCGGCCGCGCGCCAGGCGATACTTCTCGCCGGTGGGCGCCGTGATCTCGATCTCGTACTCGGCGTCGCGGATCTGCTTGTCGACGAACGCATCCGCGGGGATCTCCAGCTGGAAGGTCGCGGTTTCCGCGTCAACGACGATCATCGGCGACGGACCGGAGCTGCTGGCCTCGAACAGGGTGTTGGTATCCGCCGGCGAGCGGCGCACCTGCATCAGGGCGGAGAAGCCCGTGATGTCGGCGCGCTCGTAGTAGCGGATCACCCCGCCGCCGGCGTAGGCATCCAGGCACAGGCCGTTGATGTGGTTGATCGACAGCGTGTCGACGTCCACCACCTCGGCGATGTACGGCGCCCCGGGCTCATCGTCGCAGCCGGTGTTCAGGTTGGCCGGGCGCTTCAGGCAGAACACCCAGTAGGGCCAGCCGTCGCGCAGGTCATGCCCGGGCGCCGTCAGAGCCACCGGAGCAGCCTGCGCCACCCCGGTGATGGGCTTCCACACGAACCGACCCTGCGCCCAGCCGAACGAGGCGGCGAAGGTCTTGCCCTGCAGGACCTCGAGGTCTTGGTGCACAGCGGCCATGCGCCCTCCTTAGGCCTGCAGCAGGCTGGCGGCCAGGCGGTAGCTTGCGGCGTTGGCCAGGTCCTGCTCAGCCTGGTCCGGGTCGTTGCGCACCGCGGCGTTGGTGTCGCAGTAGTCGGCGCTGTCGCCCAGCAAAGCGATGGCAGCAGCCACCGCCGGGGCGTTGTGCAGGCGCTCGCGCAGCAGGTAGCCCTCCAACTGCCATATCTTCTGCAGCGCGTTCTGGCGCGCGATCTTCCGGCCGATCTCCGCGTCGAAGTTCGCCGGGCTGGCGCAGGCGCTCTCGCCGGTAACGGTGAAGCCGTTGCGCAGCACCAGGACGCAGAAGGTCAGCAGGCTGAGCGGCCCGAAGCTCGGCGGATTAGGCCCCATGTGATGGGCACCGCAGTGCTCCGCCCCTTGAGCTGCGGTGAAGTAGTGCTCGCCAGCGATGGCCGCCTCGATGTCAGCCGGCGTGATGCGAGGGGCGGTCAGGCCCTTGGCCTGGATTTCCTGTTCGATCGCGTCACAAGGAACGTCACGCGACGTCACAGTGACGTCACACGCAGTCGGTGACGGCTCCGGTGCTACGTTGACGCTCACGATGCCGTCGCCAATACCGAGGGCGAGCGCCTGGCGCACCAGCTCGCTGATGGGCTCGCGCAGCGCGCTGGCCTTGGTCACCGCGTCGGTCAGTTCGAGGGAGGCGCCACACTTCTCGATGGCCCAGCACAGTTCGCTGATCTGGTCGAGGATCGGAACGCGAGTCTCCAGCAGCTTGTCGACCGCCTGACCTACTCCGAGGGAGCCTCCCACGGACAACTGTCCGGCTGTGTGCATACCCGCGCACTCGCCGATACCGGCGCCCTGGGTGGCGCCGCTGCGCCAGGAATTCAGCTTGTCCTCGCCGATATTGGACGCTTGCGACATTGCGCGCATGTTCGGGCACGGCAAGCCGGTGTTGCCGTGGCCCTCACCACAGGCAAGGCACTTGGCGGCATCGGCCACCTGGCGTTCCAGGCTCTCGGTCTTCGCGGCCTGGCCCTTCTGGTACGGCATCCAGGCACAGTAGCCGGCGACCGGGCGCACCTGGTTGTCATCCTGCACCAGCAGCACGCTGGTCTTGTTGTACGACACCCCGTTGGCATCCATGTACGCCAGGTTGACGCACGTATCCGACCAGACGCGCGCGATCAGCGCGGCGAGCGGCTGGCCGTGTGCGGGCTTCGCTCCCAGGTCATCGGTGGTCGGGTAGTAGTGGACGACGCGGCCGACAGTCGGCTTGATCATGGTGCTGCTCCTCGTTGCTTGCTGAGGTCCACTCGGCGATCCGAGCGGACGATGGCCTGGCACGCCTGCAACTGCAGCGCTACCGCGTCTGCTTCTGCGGCGAATCGAACAAGAAATTCCGCATCCGCTCGCTGAAGTCCGCCTTGCGCTCCACCATCACCGCCGCCGGCGCTGGCGGCAGTTGCTCCGGCACCGGCCGGGGCGGAGCAGGTGAATTTCCGGCGCAGCCGGAGATTGTCAGCGCGCAGATCAGAGAGAGTGCTGTCGAGCTGTGCTTGGGCATCCTGGGTTCCCTTCTGGTAGGCGGCGTCGATGTCGGCCTGCGTCTTCGCCCGGGCGCGCTCGCTGGAAAGCGTGGTGGTGAGCTGGGCCGCCTGGCCCACGGCGGCGTCGGCGCGCGTCGTCTCAGCATCGCGCTGGGCGGCGAGGCTGTCGGCTCTCCACAGCGCGGCGCCGGCGGTCACGGCGAGGATGGCGGCAAGAATCAGCAGGGCCTTGTTCATAGCGTGCAAAGCTCCGCTTCACCCTGCCGGCGGTCCCACAGGCCGCCGCAGTACGGTTGAGGAGTGGCGCAGTCGATCTTCTTCCCGTCGCGGGTGATGTAGCGCCAGGACAGCATCGCGCGGCAGCCGGCCGGCTGGTTCCCGGCATTCAACAGGCGCACCGCGGTGGAGCCCGCGCAGGCCTTGTTCCCGACGTTGAAGCACCAGCTGCCGACGCCGGCCCAGGCTGGTTCGCTCATGCGCACGGTGATGACCGAGTGCACGAACTCCAGGCGCTGGCCGATCTCGGTCCTGCGCCAGGCGTCGCACTCGGCCTTGGTCATGGTTGTGGTCCGAGTAACCCCGGCGGTCTTGCCGTTGCAGATGGTCCAGATGCGGGCGCCGTCCTGGTAGGCCTTCAGGGACTCGCCTTCCTTCTCCCGGATGAACTGATCCATGATCGCGGGCGCACTGGCACCGGCGGCGATCAGGGCCAGCACGGCAGCGCTGAGGAAGGACTTCCGGCCGGCCATGGCGCTTACTCCGCCTCCGCCGAGGCGCAGTCCGGCTCGCCGGCCAGCTCGCGCACGCGGCACAGGCGCGCCATCTCCAGCTCGAACAGGCGCTGCTCGCGGCGATCTTTCCGGGCCTGGTAGATCATGTTGGCGGCGAACGTGGCCAGCGCCGTGAGGATACCCACGATGATGCCGATGTCCGTCAGCGTCAGCGCGCTCAGCGCCGAGATTGCCGCCCCGACGTAGCTGGTAATGCTCATGGTCTTGTCGCTCATGTCGAATCCCTGTTGGCGGCAAGCAATGCCCGGGTTTACGTTGGCGACAGGCTATGGAGAGTGAGGGCGCGGCTGGTAACCCTACAGGGGGTTACCAGGCCACGTTATGGTGGGGCTCGTCCTGGCGGGTGCTGCGGCGCAGGTCGCTGTCCGGGCGCGGGCCGAAGTAGGCGGTGAACTCCGCCTTGGCGTCGGCGGCCTTCTCGACGTTCAGCGTCTCGGCGTCGGGCTGGCTCAGGCCGCGGTACAGCGCCCAGAACACCAGGTAGCGGTGGTGGGCCCGGTGAATCTCCGGCTCGTCGCGTCCGCTGGCCAGGCCGCGCATGGGCAGGCGGAAGCCCTCCAGCGCCAAGGTGGCCTCGGTGGTGGGCCTGGGCACCAGGCGCAAGCTGACGTCGTCGCGCACCACGTACTCGACGCGGCCGGTGCGGTCGCGCCAGCCGGGCATGCGGCGGTCCAGCTCCTCGGTGGAGGTCAGCACCAGGGGCCGGCGGCGGCCGCAGCCGTGCTCGACGATGCCGATGAAGTCGGGCTCCACCAGGTCGGAGTGCATGCGGTAGGTGGCCACTCCGGCGGTGACAGCGATCTCGCACAGTGCCGGGTTCTCCGACTCGTGCAGCAGGCGGCCACGAACGGCCGCCTCCTCTTCCGCCTGGGCAAGCCAGCGCTCGATGTCCTTGTCGCTGAAGAAATAGTCGCCGACCGTATCCCTGGTGATGGACCGGAATTCAGCGATCAGCTCCGCCAGCTTCATACGACACCGAACTGGTCGACCAGCTGGAGCACCTGGGCCCGCAGGTCATCGATGGCGCCGCGCTTGTCCAGCTTCTGCTTGAAGTTGGTCAGCGCGAAGTGGGCCAGCGCTTCCTTGCTGGTCATGTGCGTCACCTGGTCACGCACGTCCTGCAGGTTGGAGTGCTCTTCGTGCTTCTCCTGCTGGGCCTTGGCGGCCTGGGCGAGGATCTCGGCGGTATCGTCGGTCTGCGCCGGCTGCTCGGCCGGGGGCGCCGCAGGGATCGTACCCTCCGCGAACTGGTCGGGGTGACGCAGGAACTTGCGGGCGATGTCCGGCGGCAGCACGCGTACCTGGCCCTGCACGAAGGTCAGGCCGGTGCCGTAGACGCGGTCGGTGAAGTCCGGGCGGCGGCCGACATACGCCACGGCGACATGGCCTTGGGGCACATCCTGCAGTGTCACGACCGGCGCACTGGGCGCCGCGGGCATGTTCTCGATGAACTCCCGAACCGCCTCCTCGGCGTCCGGCAGGTCCTTCAGCGCGTGCACCACGCCGCGGAACAGGTAATCCTTCGACTTCTGCTCGGGCGGCAGCTCCTCGTAGGGGCGGCAGCACGGGTGCAGCTTCTTCTCGGCATCCTTGACCTCGCCATAGGCCCAGCCGTCGGCGAGCTTCTGTTCCAGCCAGGATGCATGCGACTGCTCGGGGGTGGCATCGGGGTTGGCCAGGTGCATGTCCACGCCGGCGAGCGCGCTCTGCTGCTGCCACTCCGGTGCATCGGCCCAGGCCGGCTGGCTGTCGTCGCCCAGCGACGCGCAGTAGGCTCGGTTGATCTCGTGCGCGACCAGGGCGATCAGTTCTCGTTTCATGCTCGGGTTCCTGTCGAAAGAAACGGAGGGCCCGAAGGCCCTCATGAGTGCCGGTTAGCGCGGGCCGGTGAGTTCGCCGAAGATGGCGAAGTCGACCTTGCCGGCATCGGCCACGGCGGCGCCGGCGATGGTCAGCACCAGGCGCGCCGGCTTCGGCAGCACCACCGGGGCCTTGCTGGTGGCATTGCGCAGGCGGGCGGTCGCGGCCAGGTTCAGGCCGGCGCCGAAGTACGCGGTGTCCTGCGGCACCTCGGTGCTATCCACGCCGTCCTCGTACACGAAGCCGAGGGAGCCGGTGACCGAGGCGGTCAGCGCGTCGGAGATGATCGCCAGGCTGTCGATCAGGCGGATGCCCTCGGGCAGCGGGCCGAGGTCGACGACATCGCCGATGGCCAGCGCGGCGCTGGAGTTGGAATTGACGACTGCGCCGGCGGCACTGGTCTGCAGCTGGTAGGCCAGCACAGTGGTGTTGCCGTAGGCGCCGGCCGCGCCGCCGAAGTAGCGCTTGCCGAACTGGTTGACGGTGACTTTGGCCATGATGGGCTCTCCGTTCAGTCCTTGGGGTTACGAGAGGCGGGCCGGCGAACCGGCCCAGCCCATCAGTTGCGCGCGCCGATGATCGACACCGCGGTGTCGAACACGGTGGCGCCGTAGTCGGTGAACTGGATGCCATTGCCGTGATCGATCGCGAAGCGAATCTTCGATACGCCGCGGATCATGCCGAGCAGCACCTCGACCTTGTCACCGTGGTCCAGCTCTTTCTCGGACCAGAAGAACGGGATCTTGGCCTTGTCGCTGGCGGCGAACGCTTCGGCAATCGCCTGACCACCGAGCAGGATCGCGCGGTCCACCGCGAAGGTGGTGCCGAACGAGGAAGGGACCACGCAGGACGACTCGGCCTCGCTGTCGTAAGCGTCGCAGTAATTGATGGTGTCCCCGGCGTAGAAGCGGATCGGCTTCGGCATCTTGATGATCAGGATGCCGTTCCACAGACCGGCCTCGCCGAGGAACAGCGGGTGCTGTCCTGCCTGCGCGGCACGAGCCATGGCACTCGCCTGCAGTTGACGGAAGCTCGGATCGGTGGAGAAGGACGAGTACTGCGCCGGGGACACCAGCAGCACGCGCAGCGGCGAGTCGGTAGCAGCCTTGTCGCCGTCGAAGATCACCGGCGGCGGCGGCAGCGCGATCTGCTCCATATAGGTGCGGATGCCGTCGACGGCGTCCATCTTCAGCAGGTCAGTGGTGGCCAGGTCGATCTCGCCGGCGTTCACGGCGAAGGGTTTCACGCCGTTGGTTCCGTCGGAGATGAAGTGCCTGTTCTTGGTCGGCGCCTTGACCTTGTTGACCATGATCTCGGCAAACTGCGGGTGGGTGTTCACCGGCACGCGCCATTCGATGTTGTCGTGGAAACCACGAGCACCGGCCATGTGCACCAGCAGCGACTGGTCGACGTAGGCATCGGCCTGCGCCTGGGCCACGGGGCGCGCCAGGCGGCGGAAGTCCGCCGGCGACCGGAGGCCGGTCATGGTGTTGCCGGCATCCACCGGCCAGCGCGCCTGGTTCACGCGCAGACGGTCTTCCGACAGCTTCATGCCGACGCCGCGGCCTTCGGCATACGCACTGCCCATGATCGGGTAGCCGGCGACCGGGTTCAGCAGGTCGAAGGTCACCTCATCGCCTTTGCTCTTGGACAGGTCCTGGCATTTGACGATGGGCATGTGCTGGGTGGTCTGCTTGCGCAGGGTGGCTTCAGCACCGGCCGGGCCGGACGGCATCGAGCCGGTCAGGCGCGCCATGGTGGTATTGCGCTGAGTGTGGGTTGCGAACAGGCCTACAGCCTGCTGAACCATGGCGACCGGGTCGCCATACTTCATGTTCGTTTTGTCAGCCACGATTGATCTCCTTGATCAGCGGGACAGAACCGTCACAGGTTCCTGCTCAGAAATGCCTCGATCTGCTTGGGCGTCATGTTCTGCATGCGATCCAGCATCGAGACCGGGTCCATGGCAGCGATCGCCTCGTCGCCAGTCAGCGGCGCGCCGGCACCACCCGGAATTTCCGAGAGGCTGGCCGGGACCTGCGGCTTGGCGTTGGCGACAGCTGCTTCAGCGGCCGCCTGCACGTCCTTGGTGCTGGCGGCCTGGGCAGGCTGAGGGGGTTGAGTTGCGGCCTTGAAGGAATCGAGAAGCTCGACGATCTCGGCAGACGTGCCTTTCTCCAGGACGGCGTTGTAGCCCGCCTGTGCGAAGGTCGGCTGCTTGGCGATCCAGTCCGAGAGTTCCTTGCTCTCGATGACCGAGTCGAAGTCGGGGTGCTTCTCGGAAATGGCCCGGAAGTGCGCGTCCTGCGCGTCGCTCTGGTGCTTCTGCTGAAGGGGCGTGACCGCTTGCGCGAGCTTTGCCTCCACCAGCTTCTCCACCAGCGCCGGCACCTCCGTGCCGATCAGCGCGCGTGCATCCTTGTTGACCAGGGCGCGCACGCCCTTGGCCAGATCCTGCTCGGAGAAGTCGCCGAACAGCTCGGGATCGACACCGGCGTCGATGGCCGCCTGCGCGGCTGCGGCGTTGGCGTCGGTCGCGGTCGGCGCTATTCCGGCGTCGGCCCGCTGCTGAGCCTGCGCCTTCAGCGCGTCCAACTCCTGCTGTGCGGCCTGCAGTTTGCCCAGCACTTCCTGTGCTTCGGCCTTCGCTGCCTTCTCGCTTTCACGCGCATCGACCAGCTTCTGGTAGTCGATGGTGTGCTTGCCGTCCTTGGCCAGGATCACGGCGTTTTCCGGGTTAAGCTCGCCTTCCTGCGGGCTCGGGGCGGCCTGTCCTTGGGCCTGCGGTTCTTCCTGGGGGGGCTGCTCGCCAGTGGTCGAGGTCTGCGCGTCGGATGCAGGGGCAGCGGCGGGCGCGCTGCCAGGTTCCGGGCTCGCCACTGGGGCTGCGCCGGTATCGCCCTGAAGGCTCAGCTCGATGAGCTGGGCCGCCTGCTCCGCGGTCATCTGACCATCGGGAGCGTGCAACTCGATGAACTCTGCCTGGGTAGTACTCATGCCTTGGTGTCCCGCCACATATCGCCGTGGCCGCTGGGGAACAAGTGCGGGGCGTCACCGCTCCGCGCTTCGCTGTGCGGGGTGCACAACTTGCCGGCGAGTGTCGAATTCGAGGGGCAGAAAAAAGAAACCCTACAGGGGGTGCCTGCAGGGTTCCGGTGGTTCAGGAGAGGTTGTCGGTGGGCGTCGGCGTCTCGATTCCGCGCTGGCCGGTGCCGGCATGGGCGGGCACTGGCGGGTAGGATGGGTTGGTGTTCTCGCGTACCGGCGCGCCCTGCCCCTGGATGTACGGCGACTGGATGTTCATGGCGGCCGTCTGGTCCGGCCGCGGGATGTTGGGATCGTCGCCCGGCAGGTTCCGGTGGCCGGACTGCTGCAGGATCACGTCGGCGATGGGCGCGATCTGCGGCATCTGCGCGACCTGGGCGCCGGCCTGCATGGCGCTGTACGCTGCCTGGACGCCGATCTGCACGGCCTTCGCGCGAATTTCGTCGATCTCGGCGTCGGTGCGCTGCTCCTTCATCGCCAGCTCGCGCATCTTCAGCTCGGCGCCGGACTTGGCCAGGGCATCCTCGACGGCCTGCTTGATGCGCTGCTCGACCTGCTCCGGGCTCTCCTGCTGGCTGGCCGCGCGGATCGCCTCCACCACCTCACGCTTGAACGGCACGTCCATGAGGCTGACCAGGAACGGCAGCACGGCGGCCTGGTACTGCGGCGGCAGGGACTTCACCGCCTCCGACATGGCGTTCAGCTGCTGGCCGCGGTAACTGTTGGTGGACGGCACGTCCTCCAGCGCCACCTTCAGCCGGGTGCGCTGCAGGTCGTTGGACAGGTACGGCATGCCGGTGTCCGGATCGATCTCGGGCTTGTTGATCACCACAGTGCGATCCGGCAGAACGGCGTCGCCCTCGATGACGATCACCTGCTGCTCGTCGCCCAGGTCCTCGATGATCATCGACAGCAGCAGCTCGCCCACCTGGGTGCGGGCCGCGCGGAAGTTGTCCATCATCCGCGCCAGCGACTGGTTGCTCTGCTCGACCTGCGTCTGCTCCTGCAGGCCGGACGTGGCTGTGCCCTCCTTGCCCATGAAGCCGCTGGTAACCGCCGACACGCGCTGGATCGATGCGCGGCTGTCGTTGATCAACTGGAAGTGCTGGGCGTTCAGTTGGAAGTCACGCTTGACCTCGAAGCGCGCGCCCGGGTTGTTCCGGAAATGGTCGGCGTTGAGCACGATGTCGGCGTCGATGCGCGCCACCTGCCGGCGGAACTGCGCATCGCTCATGTCGACGGCGCCCTTGGTCCGCTCGGTACGCACCGCGGCCATGCCCCAGCGCAGTTTGGAAATGCCGCTGTTCAGGCTGTCCTGGGGGAAGATCATGCCGCGGATGTAGCCATAGGGGACGCGCGTCTGGTCCTCGCGGAAGCCCCAGAACGGCACGTAGGGGAAGTGGCCATGGCTGTACGGCGACGGGCCGTCGAACAGGCAGTGCGGGCCCAGCCAGTAGCTGCGGCGCACGCGCGCCACCACTGCGCGCTTCGGCTGTACCGTTCCGCTGCCGACGGCAACGACGTGCGCCAGGTTGTTGCGGTCGTACTCGACGATCCTGCCATCGGGCGAGCGGATCACGGTGACGCTCACCCAGCGCCGATACCAGACCTCGGAGAGCAGGACCTCCTTGCTGGTGGGGTTGTACCAGCGGTCCTCTTGCACGGTCCAGGCGCGCGCCTCGGCCCAGGCATTGTGCAGCCCGGTCGAGGATCCGCCATCCGCCAGTTCGATGGCCTGCTCTGCCCACCAACTGGGCCCATGGGTGCCGATGGCCTTGACCAGGTCCGCGGCGTCGGGGAACACCAGGGTGATCCGCTCGGGGCGCAGCCAGCGCTTGCGGCGCAGCCAGCGAGCGTCGCTCAGGTCGTCCTCGGTCGCCTTGAAGTCCCAGTCGATCTCATTCCGGTGGACGTAGAGGCAGCGGTACGGGTACTTGAAGGGATCGCTCTCGCGCTTCACCTCTACCCAGCCCAGGCCGACGCCGATCTGCGGGCGGAAGGCGTCGCTGCACGCGGCGTCCGCCTTGCTCTGCCGCTCGGCCTGGTTCAGGCGGTAGTTCAGCGCGTCCGCCACGTCCTGACCGCCAGGCTCACCGTTCGGCGAGACGCGCCAGTCAGTGCGGATGGTCGCCTCGTAGCCCTGAATCGACAGCAGCGCCGGGCCGATCACGTCCTCAACGGCCGGCGGGATACCGAGTTCGCGCTGCTTCTGCAGCAGCTCGCTGTCCAGCTGGTTGCCGTCTGCGTAGTCGGCTTCCTTGTCGGCGATGTGCCGCCACTTCGGCTGCTGCTCCACCTCCTCGAGAAATTCGGTGTACTCCTCCAGGGAGAGCGCCAGTTCATCGCGCTTGCCGGTAGCCTCAGCGTGGTCCTGGTCGTAGATGGCGGTGGCGTCCATGGTGGTTCCTCAAGTGCGCCAGTCAGGCGGCGGGGCTTCGTTGTAGTGATGTCGGTTGCCGTAGCTACCGCCAGCCAGGCCGGCGAGCATTCCCAGCTCCTTGGCCTGGGCCCACTGGCGAAATGCGTCAGCGCCTTCGCTGCACCCGTTGGCCTTGTCCGGCTGGTCAGTGTAGCGGTTGTCAGCGCGGCTGAAGCGCTTGCGGTAGCCCTCCAGGCGCTGAATGCCCTTCGCGCAGTTCGTCTCGTCCAGATAGGCGGTCTTCATGTGCTTGCGCGTCTGGTGGATGCCGTTGATCAGTTCGGTGATAAGCGGCACCACCTCGAAGCGCTCGCCGGGCATCAAGTCTTCCAGCAGCTCCCGCGTGCTGCGGTTGAAGTCGCTCAGGCGCTTGTGGTCGGCGTCATGCGGCAGGAAGTGGGTACCGAACACATAGCCACGGTCGCGCAGTTCCTTGACGTAGTGCCGCAAGTCCTCGTTGTGCGCCTCGTAGTAGTCGATGAAGCGGTCTTCGCCGCGCAGCTCTTGGTGAAACCACACCGCACAGCCATCGCTGTTGCCGATGTCCCAGAAGGTGTTCACGGGCGCATCCAGGACCAGCACCTTGCAGACGCCGCCGCGCTTGCGCAGCGCGATCATGTCCTTGGCGTACCAGTTACCCTCGGTGCTGATCTGGAACGCCTCGGCCGGGAAGCTGGGGTACTCCTGCCACATCTTCTCTTCGGCGCCGGAGAAGTCCGCACGCTTGGTGGCCACGTACCAGGCCCGCTGGTCCGGGTCGATGGTGATGCGCTCGCCCATGTCGCGCAGCACCGTGGCCTCCACCTTGTCGAAATACTCCTGTTCCTCGCGGGTCAGGTCGATGGTGGACGAATCCAGGCGGTACTTCGGTTCCTGCCACCAGGCGTAGAAGTGCATCCGGTAGTCGCGCGGCGTCAGCTTCTTGCGGCTGGCGTGGTTCGCCTCGGCGATCTGGACCATCTTGAAGAACTCGCCTTCGCGGCCTTCAGCGGTCGATTCGATTACCAGAATGCCGTTCGTGGGTACGGCAGGGATGGAGCCGGTAACGACTTCCTGCGCTTTGTCCGGGTACTTGGCGCAGATTTTCCCGAACTCGGATACGTGCAGGCGGTGGATGGTGCCGGAGCGCATGGACGTGGCCACGCGCACACTGCTGTTGTTGTGGGCGAACAGCAGTTCATCCGCGTTAGCCTGCGCCGTGGGGAAGCGCTCGCGGATTTCCTCGGGCAGGTTGTCGTAGGCGAACTTCACCTTGTCCCGGAAGATGACCTTCGCCGCGTCGCGGTCCTGGGCGATGATCCCGCAGCGCTGGTCGGCGTTGAACAGGGCGTGGTCCAGCCACATGACCGCGATCAGCGTCGTGAAACCGAGCTGACGGGCCTTCAGGATCAGATTTCGGTGCCATAGGCGCCGGATGAAACGCTTCTGCGCCCGGTTCGGGCGGAACGGCATGACGAAGCTGTCGCCCTCCTCAATGCTGCCGTCCTCAGCGATCTTGTCGTCGCCCTTGATCATGATCTTGTACAGGCAGCCGGAGAACAGGCGCCATTCGGGATCGGCCAGGCAGCGCGCCAACTCTGCCGCATCCGTGGGGAGCGGCAGCAGTTCCTCGGCGTGGATGACGCGCGCGGCCACAGGTCAGTCCTCGTCCACTGGAGTGAAGGCGCTGCCAGGCGCCGGCGTGTTGTGCTCGGGATCGTCGGCCACAGGCGTGAAGGCGTTGCTGCTGTTCTTGGCGATGGCGTGCAGCAGCGAGGTGAGCGGGTCGGTCTTCTGCTCGTTGTCCTTCTCGTACAGGCCCAGGTGCTTGAACAGCTTCTCCATGGCGGCGTCCTTGGAGTGCATCTGTATTTCGATGCCGAACTTGCCTTCCTTGACGCCAGCGAACAGCGAAGCGGCCTTCTCCGACAGTTTGCGGGTATCCATCAGCACGGTGCGCGGCACGCCGTTGCCTCCACATTCCGGGCAGCCTGGGTGCGGCGCTATGTTCGGGTGGTAGCCAGGGCCGCCAGCCTCCTTGAACGCCCCCTTGTCCGGGTCATTGCTGGCCAGCCAGTCCTGGTAGTCGTTCTCGTAGGCAACATCGGTTCGCTGGAATCGGTGGCCGATGCCATGGCAGTACCGGCAGCAGCCGACGTGGAGCTGTGTCAGCTCGCGGGCATCGGCCGTGACCTGGTTCCAGGCTTCGCGCAGCACGCGATCGGCGGTGATCTGGGTTCGCTTCTGCTGCTCAAGGCGCGCGGCAGCGATTGCGGCCTGGATGACAGGTTTTGACAGGTTCTCGGCGCCCATCTGGCGGGCGGTCCTCTCGCTGTAACCTGCACGGATCGCAGCCTGTGTCGCGTTCAGGTCAACCAAGTAGTGCTCGACAAAGCGAAGCTGCAGGTCGGTCAGCCGTACCTCCGCTTCCTGTACCTTCACCTTGCGGGCACGAGACGACGCACCGGAGGCCTTCTTGCTGGCTGCCGGCGCCTTGGGCTTGCGGGGGGTAGGCTTGTTGCCCTTGGTGGTCTTCGTCATGGCCGGGAGTGTTCCAGCCGGACTCTGGATTGAGCGAACCCTACAGGGGGACACGCCGGAAACGAAAAAGCCCGCACTTGGCGGGCTCTCTCTACTCGGTGACCAGGGTGGTCAGCACCACTGTGTTCGGCTCTGCTCCAGGGCGGAGACCACGCGGTCGAACACCAGGCCGGCGCCGGCGACGCGCATGTCGCTGCGGATCCGCTTCGCCAGGGTGGCGGGCATCAGCTTCTCGTGGGCCTGGGCCACTTCCTGCACCTGGTTCTCGGTGAGGATCAGCGGCACGTCCTTGGCCTGGGCCGGGATTACGTACAGGGCATTGTGCAGCTGGCCATACTGCTGGTCGTCGGCCGCGGCGGTCACACCGCAATAGGCCAGGGCCAGGACTACGCAGATCAGGAATCGCTTCATCGTCTTGCCTCTCGTGTGGGGGAACACAGGGGAGGCTTGATGATCCAGCGGCGGCCAGCGCGACACGAACCTTACACGGTGTCAGGACGCGCCACCCAGCACCAGGGTGAGCTGCGGCGTATCCAGTGTACCACGATCGGCGTTCAGCGCCTTGATCTGCTTCTCCAGCTTCCGCACCTTCGCCGCCAGGTCGGCGGCCAGGATCGCGTTCTGGTGCCCGATCTCGATCGCCGCATACTGCTGGCCGGCGCCGGACATCAGTTCCCCCAGCGCCCGGTTCTCCGCCGGCGTCAGGGTCAGGATGTGGTCGTCCCCGATCTCGATCTTCACCCAGCCGCCCGGGATCAAGGTCTTGGTCACCGGCCTAGCCGGCGGCAGCTCCGGCGCCGGCACGAACACCCCGCGCTCGACGCGCAGCACCAGCATGTCGTCGATGAGCGCCTTGAGCCTGTCGTCGACGATGCCCGGCTTCAGCCCGGTGACCTCGGCCAGGGTGTCGCGGGTGACGATCTGCTCCTGGGCATGCAGGTCACGCACCGCCTCGAGGATGATCTGCGTGGAAGACTTCCCCTTCATCTGCTCTCCCCCTCTTTGATCAATCCGTACTCGCGCAGAAGGCGCCATTGCTCCTGCAGCCAGGCCTGGAAGTGCTGGTCAGCCATGCCCTGCCCTCGCCTTCAGCTCGCGCAGCTTGGCGCGGTATTCGGCCGTGATGGCCTTCAGTTCGTCGTTGGTGTACTTGCGGGGACGGTGATCGGCTTCCAGGGCCTCTACAGCCTCTAGGCCGATGCGTTCGATCAGGCCCTCACGGAACCCTTGGGAAACGGTCAGCCCCTTCCTGGCGTACTTGCTGGAGCCGGCGTTACAGGCTTTACATTGCAGCCATATGTTGGACGGCTCCAGGCGGTGCTCAGGGCGGGCTCCCTTACTGAGGAAATGCCCGGCATCGAAGGCGCCGCCGGTCTTCCACCCCTGGGCCGCTTGGATATCTGCCTGCGACTTCCCGCAACTGATGCAGCCGCTGCCGATGGACAACTCGTAGGTGCGGCGGTAGTCGCGCACAGCCTTCTCGGCATCCTTCACGAAATCGCTGTGGTTCTTCAGCTTCTCCTTCCGCGCCTTGATCTCCCGGCGGTTGCGGTCGGCGATGGCCTTCCTGGCCGGAGCCTGGTGCTTGTCCTTGGTGGCCAGGGCGCAGGCTGGGGAGCAGACGCACTGCCCGAAGCGCTGCGGGATGAACTTGGTGCCGCACTCGGTGTTCTGGCAGACCTTGGGTTTTGGCTGGCGGGAAGGAAGGCTCACTGAGGCTCGCTCCCAGCACGCATTGCGCGCATCTTGTCCCGCTTAATGATCGCCGTGCAGGATGCGTGACCGTGGAAGCATTCATCAGGCATCCCCTTCGGATCTGAGCAGCAGCAGTCAGAGCAAATCCAGCCGCACTCGCCGCGCGCAGCGCTGTCGGTCCACTGGCGCATTGCATCGTTCATCGATTCGATGTGGTTTTCGAGCTCGCCAGCAGGCACAACGGTTACGGTCACGATGGTCACGCCTCCACCTCCTTCGCCTTCTGCTGCTCGGGCTGGAAGTCACCGCGGAGGGGCATCAACTCATGATCCCCATATGCCAGGATTGCCTTGCTGACTTCGGGGTGGCGCACGATCCACCCGGCAGTCGGAGCACGAAAGCCGCGGATGATCTCGTCGCCCTTCTGGAGAGCGCGCTCCAGCTCAACCACCGATCCGGCCGGGAGCAGGGTGTCGTAAACCAGAGTCAGGGCCAGGTCGCCGACTTTGAACTTGCTCATGCGAAACTCCCCATCTGCTCAGCTGCAGCCATAGCGTCAGCCTCGGTTTCGAAGTGAGAGGACAGAACCAGACGCCAGCAGGCGGCGAACACGTCGCGGTACAGCGGCTCGAAAGCCGTATCGTCCATGTTCGCCCAACTGATCGACTTGGCTTCCTTGCGGACACCTTCAGGGGTGTGCACCAGGTGGAAGTGGCCGGCCTCGATGGTGATCCACTCGCGGAAGGCTTCGCGGCTCTTCTCGACTGCGGGGAAGCGGTCGGCCCGATCAGCCTCAAGCTTTGCGATGTATGCGGATACAGCGTTCTGGAGCTGCCCAGGGCGGCCATTCAGGTCTTCGAAGTACTTGGCCAGCCCACGGATGCCACGCATCTCCTGACGCGGCACCAGGCCACCTTTCGGCTCCCAGTACTCCCAGGCCAGATCGAGCATGGCGAAGAACTTGCCGTGGAACTTGGCGTTGCGCATCTTGGTGAACTTGCCGTGGATGACCTGGCCGGCCTTCCATTTCTGGACGGTTTCGCGGTCGGCTTCGGTTGCCGGGACCAATCCCTGGGCGGTGCGGATAAGGGCGAGTTCAGCCATTGGCCACCTCCCGCATCTTGCGCAGGTACTCTTCCCTTTCGCGCCGGGCCAGATCCTTGCCCGCAGCCTCGACAACCAGCCAGAGCCGGTACATGTTCCAGAGGCTTGGGCGACGTTTTTCGATGCCGTCCTGGTAGATGTTCCCGTATGAATAGAAGGCGTTCGCCGTCCAAATCTCGATTCCGTTAATGGTGGTCGTGTGCCTTCCAACCAGAGCTCGGTCGGAGTATTTGTCGAGAAGGGACCCGAGGGCCTTATCCCATTCAGGGCAATAGCGCTCTTGGTGGAACAGGCCAAAGAAGGTAGAGCTAGCCCACATCAGGTAGAAATTTAGGAAGCTCATCACTCACCCTCCCCTTGCAGGCTCTTCAGCAGCGCTTTGAGCTGGCGATAGCTCTCCATCGACTTGGCGTTGGATTCGCGTTCCTGCTCGACGGCCAGAGCTACGTCCTCGACACGCGAGGCCAGGCGCTTCATGTGCTCGGCCACGCCGACGATTTCGGTAGCCAGCTCGCCCAGCATTTCCAGTGGGGAAGCGGTGCGCTTCGGCTCGGCCGGGGTTTCGATCTTCTTCACGGGCTCGGCCATCTTCGGCTCCTGGGTTTTGGTCTTGGGTTCGACGGGAATGCGTTGGAAGGAATCTCGGCCGTTCTTCTTGATCAGGCCGGCATCGACCAGCGAGGACAAGCAGCCGGAGACGATCCGCGAGTCGGGAGTGCTGCCGGTCATGTTCCGCAGGGCGGTCATTACCTGGAACGAACTCCAGGCCTCGGTAATGGGTACGCAGTCGTAGACCTTCTTGGCGATACCGGTCTGGCCTTGCATGAGGATTTCCTGCTTTGCGGGAGTCATTGCACGCTCGCCTCCGGCCAAATCGAACGAACCACTGCGAGCGGGTCGCAATCTTCCATCAGCACCATGGTGAAGCGCTGGGTGCCGAGGATTACGGTCCAGGAGCGTTTCATTGGGCTGCCCTCCCCGCGAGATAGCGCTGCTGACGGACCTTGCTGCAGCGCTTGTGGCTGCCATGGGCGCGGTTCTTCCCGCAGATGTCGCAGGCGCTGGTGAGGTCCAGGCCTTGGGTGGCGATCTTGCCGAGGTTGGGTTTAGTCATGGCCAGCCTCCGAGCGCTTGGATGGCCAGTCGAACACCAGGGCAATGCCGCCGTTCTCGCGCAGACGATCGACACAACGCTCACCGAGCGCGGCAGGGAGCTCGTTCGGCATCAGGTTGGACACGATGATGGTCGGCAGTAGGTTCTGGTAGCGCCCGTCGATAACGCTGAACAGGGTAGTCAGCTCGAACTCGGTAGGCTTGGTTGCGCCAACCTCATCAACGATCAACAGACTCGGCTCGCAGAGCGCTTCGAACGCCTGAGATTCGCTGTAGCCGGATTCGCGGTCGAAGCTGCCCTTAATGAACTGCAAGATCGAGCTGACGGTTCGATAGGCTGCGGTAACACTGCGGCTATGGCAGACAACATGGCCGGCGATGGCATTGGCCAGATGAGTCTTGCCGGTGCCCGGCTTGCCCAGCAGCAGGAGGCAGCGACCATCGCGAGCATTCGCCTCGAAGTTCTCCGCGTACTCGCGGCAGACCTTCAGTGCCTTCCGCTGACCGGCGTTCGTGGCGATGTAGGTGTCGAAGCTGCGACCATGGAACCGCGGCGGAATCAGCACGCCAGCCAGGCGGCGCTCCATCTTCTCGCGCTCGATCTTGCGCCACAGTTCGGCCTGCTCATCGCGCAGCTTCTCGTCGGCGATCTCCTGGGCACAGGCCGGGCAACCGGAAGGCTTGTCCGAGTTGCGATGGACCACTGCCGCGTACTCGCCGTGCTTGTCGCACTTCGCCGGAGATTTCGACACGACGCCGAAGCGGCGCTCAAGATCACCGACCTCAAGGTTCAGGGCGTTAGAAGCCATAGGTGCCATCCTCCCGCTGGATCAATCCGGCGGTGTAGTCGCGGTCGTCGAAGCCGTGGTGCCGGCTGCTGGGCAGGTGGTGAACGTTGCTGCGCACCTCGTCGTTCCATCGCTCGCCGTTGAGCCAGGTCGTCGGGTGTGGCACGAACTGGCCGCCATCCTTGAGCCACGCTTGGCTAGCGCACTGACGGCGCAGGCCGGACATGATCTGGTCGAACAGGATGGGGGTGACCTTGAGCTTCACCCACTTAGCCCGAGCTTTCGCCTTGCAGGTCTTGTTTGGGTACAGCGCCCAGAATTGGTCGAACAGGTCGTCCCGAACTGGCGGCGACTCCCCCGTGGGGGTTGGGGGGGTCTTGGTATCCGGGATCAGAAGATCAGGAATCAGAAGATCAGAGCGAAGTGCTTCTTCCCTTGGTTGAAAGTCCTTTTCACCATGGTTAGAAACGCTTTGAACAGGCTCTACCTCGGGCTTCTTCTCAGTGCGAACCCCTTGCTCCATCGGAGGAAGGTTGCTGGCGGTCTCGTTGCTGTGCGGTCGCTGGTGCTTGGTGAAGTTGAGGATCTGGATGTAGCGCTTGGACTCGACGGTGTAGCGGATGAGGAATCCGGCACCCTGCAGGTTGTCCAGCATGGCGTCGATATCGACATCGTCGTAGGGGAAGGCTTCGGCCTTGATCCGCTTCGGGCGATCTTCCAGGCGCCCTTCCCGGTCGGCCAGCATCCAGAGATAGATGAACAGGAGGCGCTCGGCCGGAGCGAGCTCGGCCAGGTCCTCGTTTGCCATGATGGCAGGCTTGATATTCCTGGCTCTCGCCATTACGATCACCTCGTCTTTGAAGCAAATCAGCCGGGCCGCAATCCCGGCTTTTTTGTGTCCGCACTTCGGGCTGTTCAGGCCCTCATCAGTCCCTGCGCCGAAATGGCTGGACGGTTCCCCTGGTGTTGTTCGGCTTGGTCTTCCTCGCGAGCTGCTGCTCCAGGAATTCCGCCAGGGCCTCTTCAGGGGTGAGCCCTTTCTCTTTCGCCAGCCTCGTCAGGCCCTCGTAGGCCTTTGGGCTGATCGTCGTGCTGATGTGTGCCATAGGCCCCTCTCAGGGCCTTCAGGCCACGGTCTGCTGTTCGCTATCGTTCTCTGCCAGGCGTTCCAGGGCGGCTTCCACCAGGTCGCGGACGAGTACTGCTTTCTGGGTGCGATGGAAACGTGCCAAGGCACCGATGAGCTCATACGTGGTCTCGTCGACGCGCAGCTTGATTTCCCGGTCCTTCAGGTGGCTGGGGTTGTCGTACATGCACAGGGCTCCTATGCGGCTTGGGTTTTGGCTTGGGAGGGGAACGGCCTGATCTCTTCCGCAGAAAAGGAGCCGTCGTCGTGCTCGGTGACGTAGATGTCACGGCCGACGTTGAGCGCCTTGTTCAGGGCGCCCTGAGTGAGGCCGAGCAGCTTTGCAGCCTTGGTTTGACCGTGCTCGACAGCGAATTCGCTAAGGGTGATGCGTCGCATGGAATCTCTCTCCATGGTTGTTTCGCATCAGTTTATATCCACTGGATATTTTTTATCAAGCCCAATGGAAATAGATGAATATTTCCCTTGGGAATAAAATCGCCGAATGACTACTGACCGCCGTGAACTGCTTGACTGGGAAAGAGCCGAGTGCGCCGAGCTCAAGGCAGCTATTGCCGAGTACAACGCCGCCCAGCCGAGGGAGAAGAGATTTACGCAGGAGCGCCTAGCCGCAGAAATTGGGATGGCTCAGGGGAATCTGAATGGGCACCTGAACGGCAAGCGTGCGCTTACCAAGGACTTGGCCGCGAAAATCACAGCAGCCCTTGGCATACCTGTTGAGCGATACAGCCGCCGCTTGGCTGATGAAATCAAAGAGATGGCTCGCACAGCGCTTCCCGACAGGAACGACGAGCCAGAAGCCGTCATGATCGGCGACCTGTCGCCCTGGGACGACAACACACCGCTAGACGATGATGAGGTGGAATTGCCGCTCTACAAGGAAGTTGAATTGGCCGCCGGATCAGGCCGCACAGCAGTTCAGGAAATGCCTGGGCGCAAACTGCGCTTCTCCTATGTCACTCTCCGGGCCGCAGGCGTAGACCCTGCGGCAGCGGTATGCGCCCAGCTCAAGGGCAACAGCATGGAGCCGCTCATCATGAACGGCGCCACCGTCGGCATCGACAAGGCAACTACCCGTGTCGTCGACGGAGAGATCTACGCCCTGGAGCACGACGGGATGCTGAGGGTGAAATACCTCTACCGCCTACCCGGTGGAGGCCTGCGCTTGCGCAGCTTCAACCGCGACGAGTACGGCGACGAGGAATACACGCCGGAAGAGATGCAGGCCAAGAGTATCAGCATCATCGGATGGGTGTTTTGGTGGTCGACGTTGCGCTCGCGCGGGGCCTTCAAGCGGTAGCCAGTCATCTGGCGCGGCGGGGATCAGCTATAGGCAGATCATGGGGCAGTAGCCATCCGCCTTCTTTCTGACGCCATTCATCCGTCTGTATATACACACAGATTGAATAGGCCGAGAATCGGCCCTATGATCTGTATATACAAAATCGAATAGGAAAGCCGTTTGGAAAACCTGATCATATCGGAGCAGATCGCCAGGAAGCTCCAGGAGAAGCATGGCGGCATCACGCGCCGCGAGGTTGAGCAGTGCTTCGAAAACTGCGAGGGCGAGCACCTGATTGATCGGAGAGAGGAGCACAAGACGGACCCGGAGACGAAATGGTTCATTGCCCATACCAATGCAGGCCGCCTGCTCAAGGTCTGCTTCATCTTCGATGATGGCAAGATTTTTCTGAAGACAACCTACGAACCTAACCCTGAAGAAATCCGAATCTACCGTAAATACGCATTCAATGACTAAAAGTGAGGGAGCTATGAGCAACACTGAACTGTGGGAAAGTGGCGAGCTCGGGCGTTCCGAAGAGCATGCCGCCGTCGCCACTGGCTCCAAGCAAGAGGTGGATGACGCGCTCGGCCTTCAGCTGATTTCCATTCGCCTGCAAAAACAACTGGTTGGTGACCTCAAGAAGATCGCCGAGTACCATGGCGTTGGCTATCAGCCGATGATCCGTGACCTCCTCAATCGCTTCGCGCGCTCCGAGATCAAGAAGATCATGTGTCAGCGACTGAACGAAATTGAGGCATCCGAAGAAACCGTCAGCGAATCCAGTACCGCTCCTGTTAAGGAGTTCATGGAGAAGATGCGGGCCTAAGCCGCGCACTGAAACGACACAAGCCCCGCGCCCGCGGGGCTTCTCGTTTCTGCCCCTCCCTCCCGGCTCTCTACTGAGCTGACGACCGCCCTACCCCGGCGCTGAACTCGCTCCAGCGCCGCCATTTCCCGCCTGATACGAATCCTGAGCCCGTTTAGCGCGGGCTTTTTCATGTCCGCAAGAAAAATTATATCCATTGGAGTTGACGATAGTATATCCAGTGGATATATTCACCTCACGCCAAGCGAAAGCCTGGCAGGCCCTGAAGAGGGCCAGGCAGAGATGCCTCGGCGAAGCCGGAACGCTCTTTTCACAATTCGGGAACCCTCTGCTGCACCACCGTCGCGACGACGCTGGAAGAGGCAAAAGACGCAGCCTGAGCTGGGCCAGATAGTCCAGCCGTGCAAGCCCATGCATTGCACGCGACGTCGCTCAAGTCACCTGCCAATAGACCAAAGAAGCAAACGCAGGAGTGGGAACGAACCCCGACATGGAGAAGCGACCGAGATGACACCTATAGGAGGAACCAGCCCATGCAGTAACAAGCCCAGCCGATGTTCGGGTCGGCACCTCGCGAGCAGCTGCCCACATCACCAGGCCGCCGGGCTGCAGTGAACCGCGAGATCACCTAGTCCCCCACGACCTGCTCCGTACACCGATTGAAGGCGCAGCTAGGGAAGCCCAAGGCCAAACACACATCGAGTCCGAGCTGCTATCGGCAGTGGTGAGGACATGACGCCGCGCAAGACGCCAGATTGCTGAGCGCGGCGGCAACACCGATTTCACTGGCTGGCCCTCCACCGAGGGCCAGACGGGAAGTCAACGAACACAGCCCGGGAGGGCTAGACGATGAATGAAAAGGCCTCACTGGCGTTACGCCAGTCTCTTCGAATCATCCGCAGGGAGAAAGACGTACACCAAGCGCGCATCGAGTACTACGAAACGGTCGGGATGCTGCGCGGATTGCACTACGGCGGAGCGATCGACTCCTGGCAGCTATTAGCTCTAACCGAGCTAGCAGGAAGCGCATACATCAACGCCGGCAAACCATATTAAGGAGACTGAAATGGCTCAATTCAACATCGATTCGCACCTGAGCGACGGTAAGAGCCTGCAATGGCTTGCTCTGCCTGACGCTGGAGAACAGCCTCTGGACGTTGAGGTTAAGGTTCGTCAGGCGGCCATGAAGAAGTTCGGGCAATCCGTCTTCTTCAATTGCTGGGAGCACGTAGTTGCCAGCAACGGTTACATCACCGTGCGGATGCATGCGTGATGTACCAGTTCTTCAAGCCGATGCGTGGCTGCCGCATCTTCGCCAGTGAGCAGCATATGACCAGGCCGGTCGGCGAGCTGATCGGCTGGTGCGAGAAGGTAGACGACAACGTCTGCATCTTCCGCGCAGTTGGCGGCGACCTGGATCGCTTCATCTGGCGATTTAAGGAAGGCCCTAATACGTGGTTCACGTATGGGCCATGACGCCCTCCGGGGCATCGAACCTTGGAGTCATGAGGGGAGCGTTCTGGTCGCACAGCGCGAGGGGTAGCGCGTGCTGCGGGTACAACCTGATTCAGTTCAGAGTCACGCCGCCAGATGACCCGATCCAGCCGGACAGAGACGTAGCACCGGCCAGACCGCCCCCCCATGGCTCCGCACAGTCAGGAGAAAGAGATGAGCAAGCACACGCCGGGGCCTTGGGTTCTGGACACCATCCCGACTTCGGTTGGTATTTGTCACCGAATAGGGCCGTTCCCACCAAGGCGCCCGGATGATGAAACAGTAAGACATGCGTGTCTGTACGCAGACTACCCATCAGCCCACAACCCTGCTGACGAAGAACTGAAAGCCAACGCCCGCCTGATCGCTGCGGCGCCGGACCTTCTCGCGGCTCTCGAACTGGTCATTAGAGAAGAAGCTCCGGCTTATCACGACTGTATCGATAACGGCGAGCAGGAATGCGCGTGGTGTATTGCTCGCGCTGCAATCGACAAGGCCACCACCTAACCGCGCCCTTACGCATACACACACTGGAGGCGAGATGAGCGAACGCACCTACCCCTACATCGCATGGATTCTTCAGCCGAGCTTTAAGCCGAAGGAGGTGGAGCTGGTCAAGCACTACTCGTCCTTTGGCGGCAAGGACTACGGAGACGAAACAGCTTCGAAGAGGGTCTACCGTCGAGACGAGATTTTCGCCAGCAAAGCCGAGGCCATCGAAGAAGGATGGCGGCGTGTCGAGAAACAGCAAGCTGATCTCGAAAAGCGTCAGGAGTCGCTGGATAAGAAAAAGACTGCGCTGACCAAAGCGTCCACCTGACTTCCCCAGCAAGCACGCCACCTCTTAGCCCGCTTCATGCGGGCTAATTTTCGCCCTCTTTCGCATGCCGACGCATCGCCGGCAGCCGAAAGCGCGCACCAGCCCTCGGCCAAGGGCACACACTCCAAAGGAACGCACCATGACCCGCAAGAAAAAGACCGAGGCTGCTGAAGAGATCGTTACGGCTTACAAGGGCTTCAATCAGGACCTGACCTGCCGCGGCTACCAGTTCGAGATCGGCGGCACCTACAAGCACGAAGGGGATGTCGAGGCATGTGCCTCCGGCTTCCACGCCTGCGAGTATCCGCTGGATGTGCTGGGCTACTACCGCCCTGCAGGTAGCCGCTTCGCGCTGGTCGAGCAGTCCGGCGACCTGAGCCGCCACGACGGCGATTCGAAAGTCGCCAGCCGCAAGATATCCATCAAGGCCGAGTTGACCATCGCGGGCCTGGTGAAGGCGGCCATCGAGTACACCACCAGCCGGTGCAAGCCGGTCGACCCGGAGTCGCCTGCGTCGAGCACCGGCAACCGCGGCGCGGCGTCGAGCACCGGCAACTACGGCGCGGCGTCGAGCACCGGCGACTACGGCGCGGCGTCGAGCACCGGCAACCGCGGCGCGGCGTCGAGCACCGGCAACTACGGCGCGGCGTCGAGCACCGGC
>NZ_JWMC01000065.1:0-70913 GCF_000812405.1 Pseudomonas sp. PI1 | reverse complement strand
CCGCCCCAAGCCCCAACCCCCCCAGTTTTTTCGAACTCCCCTCCCCGCCCCCGACTCGAAACAGCACCACCCACAGGTCCGAGCCGACAAGGAGGCCCCATGTACCGGCAAGCCCTGCTGACCGCCACCGCCCTGGCCCTGCTCGCGGGCTGTTCCCATGAATCCACCCAGGTGCAGAACCCGGTCAACCTGGTGACCTACCGCGACGCGCCGCTGGTGCGCGACGTGCACGACGGCATGAGCAAGGACGAGGTGCTGCGCGTCGGCGGTCCGCCGTCCAGCAGCCAGGCGCGGGCGTACAAGGCCGGTAGCTGCAACAGCTACATCCTCAACAGGGAAGGCCGCGAACAGCCCTACTACGTGACCTTCGACGACCAGGGCCGGGTCGACGGGACCGGCTTCCTGAGTTGCTCCGAGCGCGACCGCCACGACCGCGACGCCCACCCCTGAGGCCGACGGGCGGCGCTCAGCTGAGCGCCGCCACCAGTTCCGCCTTGGTCATCCGCCAGCGCCCGCGCACGCCTGCGCGGGTCGCGCGCGCCAGCAACTCCTTGCGCGTCATGCCCAGCAACTTCTCGGTGGCCGGCTTGCTGCGCCGGGCGAGCCTGGCCAGGGCGTCCACCTCTTCCGGGCTCAGGCCCAGCTTCCCGTACTGCGCCTGAACGTGCGCCCGCTGCTTCTCGTGGCGCGCCGTGTGGCCCTGCGTACCGTTGCGAGGCATGGCAATCTCCTTCTGCAAAGGGGGAACAGAGCAATGGACCGGGCGCTGCGAAAAATATTCAGCCTTTATCGCTGCCGTCTATCATGCGAGCAGGAAAACAGGAGAGGACCTCATGAAACACCGCATCGTCGAATTGCCCGCCTTCAGCGTGGTGGGCCTGGAATACCGTGGCGACGGCCAGGACGGCAGCATCGGCCAGCTCTGGCAGCGCTTCCTGCCGCGCGAGCACGAGGTCGCCGCGCAGGTCGACGACCGCAGCGCCTATGGCATCTGCGCCCAGGCCGCCGGCGGCGTCTTCCACTACATTGCCGGGCTGCCGGTCGCACCGGGCACCGCGATTCCCGAAGGCATGGTGAAGTTCGAGGTGCCGGCGCAGAAGTACGCCGTGTTCACTCATATCGGGCCGGTGGAAGGCATCGCCGACAGCTTCCAGCGCATCCACGCCGAACTGCTGCCACAACGCGGGCTGGAGCCGCGCCACGCGCCATCCTTCGAGCGCTACACCGAGCGCTTCCACGGGCCGGACGACGTCACCTCGGAAACCGACCTGTACATCCCCGTCTACTGACTCAGCGCTTCGGCGCCCGGGCCGGCTGCTTCATCTGCGCCAGCAGGGCGGCGCACTGGTTGTCCTCGCTCTTGCTCGGCGCGATCAGCGCCAGCAGCCCGGCCGCCGGCCCCGCCGCCACGCCCAGGGCGACCATGCCGGCGCCGCGGGCGATCAGCGGGCCGGCGTGCACCCCGGCCTTCGGGTTCTTGAAGGTGCCCTGCACGTACAGCGGCGAGCGCAGCGAGAACAGCCGCACGCCCTTGCTGTGGGGGATGATGTCCAGGTCCAGTTGCTCGGTGGCGAGGTTGCTGGTGCCCTCGACGTTGATGATGGCGTTCTCGGTATCGAAGGCGAAGATCCGCGGCTGGGCCAGGCCCTTGGTGATGCCGACGTCGGCCGCCGCGCAGTTGATCTTCACGTCGTCGTCGCCGAACAGCTTGGCCACCAGGTAGTTGCCGACGTTCAGCCCGGCGATCTCCATCAGCCCCTTGCTGATCCGCCCGTCGTTGATCAGCAGCTTGAGCTCGCCGTTGGCGCCGCCGAGGATGGCCGCCACCGAGTTGCCGGTGCCGCTCAGGGCGGCGTCGCCGTTGAGTTCGCCGAAGCTGGTCTGCATGGGCGCGAAGCTGGGGAACAGCTGCTTCAGCTTGAAGCCGCGGGCCTGCAGCTGCACCCGGCTCTGCATCGGCGCCTTGCCGCCGTCCAGGCGGATCTGCGCGGTCAGGCTGCCGCCGGCCACGCCGAAGCGCAGCGGGTCCAGGCGCAGCAGGCCGTTCTCCAGGCGCAGGTGGGTCTGCAGGTCGCTGATCGGCAGCTTGTCGCTGTGGACGATGCGCTTGCCGGCGAACTCCACGTCGGCGTCCATGGCGCGCCAGCGCTCGGTGCGGAATTCCTCCACCGGCAGCACCTTGTCCGCCGGCTGGCGGGTGCTCTGGCCGCGCGCCTGCTTCTGCGCGTTGCTGTCGGCGCCGATCAGCGGGCCGAGGTCGGCCATGCGCAACTGCTCGGAGGTCAGCTTGCCGCTGAGCCGCGGCCGCGGCTGGCCGTTGACGAAGGTCAGGCTGCCGTGCAGGTCGCTCTCGCCGACCTTGCCGTTGAAGTTCTGGTACTCGAAGCGCGCGCCGTCCGGGTCGTGCAGTTGCGCGCGCAGGCGGCCGTCGGTGGAATAGGCCGGGGTGTCCGGGAGGGTCACGCCGGTCAGCGGGTAGAGGTTGGCCATGCTGGTGCCGGCCAGCTTCAGGCGCAGGTCCAGGGCGCCCAGGTGCAGCGGGTCGGTAAGGGTGCCGACCACCGCGGCACGGGTGTCGCCCACCTTCACCTCGGCCTGCAGCGGGAACGGCCGGCTGGCGTCTTCCAGGGCCAGCACGCCGCCCACCTTGCCCTCGCCGGCCAGCGGCAGGCCCTTGTAGGTGCCGCGCACCTTCCAGCCGAACACGTAGTCCTGGGTGGCCGCCGCCTGCTCGCCGCCCAGCGCCTTGCCGGCCAGCTGGGCGAAGGGCACCGGCTTGCCGAGGCTGTCCACCAGCACTTCCAGGCGCGTCTTCAGGGTCTGGTCGTCGAAGCCCACGCGGCCCTTGTCGAAGCCGATCTCGCCAATGGCCAGGGACCAGGGCGTGGGCTCCTCGGGCTGCCCCTCTTCCTTGGGCGGCAGGGTGAAGGTCCAGTTGGCGCGGCCGTCGGCCAGGCGCAGCAGGTCGGCGCTGGGCTGCGTCAGGCGCACCTGCGGGATCACCACCTGGCGCCACAGCAGCGGCAGCGGCGAAAGGCGGAACTCCACATGCTTGAGGCTGGCGAACTCGGCCGCGCGGGTCTTGCCCTGCGCCCAGTCGGGGTTGCCCAGGGTGATGTCGCTGGCGGCGAAGTGCGGCCAGGGCACCCAGGCGCGCCAGCCGCCCTCCTCCGGCTCGCGCTGCCAGAGCACCTGCAGCTCGCCGTTGATGGCGAAGGGGCGGCCGATGGCGGCGGAGACCTTGTCGTTGATCAACGGCCGCACGCGGTTCCAGTCGAAGGTGGCGACGAACGCCAGCGCCGCCACCAGCAGGGTGAGCAGGCCGGCAAGGCTGAACAGGCAGATCTTTGCGCCGCGCGTCATGCAGAACTCCTTGTCGCCGCGTCGGTTGGGTGCGCCCAGGCAGGCTCTTCTACCGGGTTGGACCGCAGGGCGCCGGCGAAATGCCGGAAAAATCGCCGGGGCGGAAAATCGAACGCTTCCCCACCGTAGCACGCCACGCCGGCCGCACGCCGGTATCCGCGCATCGATGCAAGCCGACGCCATGCCCCCAGAAACAGGCGCAACCGCTCTGGCATGCGGCTTAGCGAGCGACCGGGCCGCTTGCGGCGATAGCCCTGGCCTTTTGCGCTGGTAGATTCATCTAATCGACAGATATTAACAATTACGTCGATACGCCCCATCGAGACCATTGATAGAAGTCAATATTCACAATCAATTAATTGTTTTTAAAGGAATAAATTAAACATCATCGGCATCGATAACGACAATTGCCCGGCTTCGTTTTCAAATCGATAATCCAGATTGGATACTGGCTCCGTGTCCAGAACAACACCCCTTTCCTCCAGGAGCCACACATCATGAAACGCACTCTCACCTTCGGTTTCGCCCTTTCCCTGATCGCCGCCAACCTCGCCTTCGCCGCCCCGCAAGTGGCCGAGAACGGTTCCTCCTACAGCGTCGACCGTCTGCACCAGCAAATGCAGGCCCGCGTCGCCGAGAACGGCAGCGGCCAGACCATCGACCGTCTGCACAAGCAACTGAGCGAGCAGGTCCGCGTTTCGGAAAACGGCAGCAGCCAGACCATCGACCGCCTGCACAAGCAGATGGGTGAAGAAGCCCGCGTCGCCGAAAACGGCAGCAGCCGCACCATCGACCGCCTGCACCAGCAGATGGGTGAAGAGGCTCGCATAGCCGAGAACGGCAGCTCCAACACCATCGACCGTCTGCACAAACAGATGGGTAGCGAGGAAGCCCGCGTCGCCGAAAACGGCAGCAGCCACACCATCGACCGTCTGCATGGCGCCATGAGCGTTGCCGAATCCGGTGGCGACACCGTCTTCAACGCCCACTTCCGTCAGGTCTGAAGCAACGCGCAGTACACCGCAAGGTGAAAGAAAGGCCCGGCATTCGCCGGGCTTTCTCATTTCCGCAGGTCAGCTCGCCTGGTCGGGCGAACCGTCGGAGCGGCCGATGCTCGGCGGCGCCTCCACCACCAGCTCTTCCGGCACCTCTTCCACCCGCGGGTCGAGGGTGGCGGCCATGGGGCTGACAGTGTCGGGCATGGCCACGTGGTGCAGCGGCGCCTCGTCGACGCGGTGGATGCCGGTGACGCGCCGCGGCTGCACCCAGAAGATCAGCACCAGCGCATAGGCCGACACCAGCATGTAGAACATGCCCGGGCCGAAGTGGCTCATCAGCGCGCCGGCGAACAGCGGGCCGATGCACGCGCCCACTCCGTAGGTGGTCAGCAGCATGGCCGAGAGCGCCACGCGCCGCGGCTGCTCGACGTGGTCGTTGGCCAGGGCCACCGCCAGCGGGTAGAGGGTGAACAGCAGCATGCCGGTGACGAAGCCGTTGGCCAGCAGCGCCCAGTAGGGCAGTTGGATCAGCCCCCACATCGGCGCGGCGGCCACGCACAGCAGCAGCGCGTTGCCGCGGATCAGCCAGCTGCGGTTGACGCGGTCCGACAGCCAGCCCAGCGGCCACTGCGCGCAGAAGCCGGCGACGATGCACATGCCGACGAACAGGCTCGACTGCGAGGTGTCCAGCCCGTTGCGGTTGGCGTACACCGGCGCCAGGCCGTAGAAGGCGCCGACCATCAGGCCCGCGACGAAGATGGTGCCCAGCGACTGCGGCACGCGCTTCCAGAAGAAGCCGATCTCCAGCGGCGCCGCCACCAGCTTGGCCGGGTGCACGCGGCGCGTCAGCGCCAGCGGGATCAGGCAGGCGGAAAAGCAGATCGCCACCAGCAGCAGCGGCTTGTAGTCCAGCGCCGGGCTCGCCGCCAGCAGGCCCTGGCCGAGCACCAGGCCGAGGTCCACCGCCACCATGTAGCCGGCGAACACCTTGCCGCGCTGGTGCCCTTCGGCCTGCTCGTTGAGCCAGCTCTCGATCACCATGTACTGGTTCATCATCACCGCGCCCATCACGAAGCGCAGCGCCACCCAGACCGCCAGGGTGTCGATGAGCGCGTGCAGCAGCACGATCACCGTGGCCAGGCCCGCGCAGGCCACGTAGGAACGGATGTGGCCGAAGCCGGCGATCAGCTTGTGGCCGAACTTGCCGCCGCAGACCAGGCCGAAATAGTAGGCCGCCATCAGGCCGCCGACCCACAGGTCGCCGGCGCCCTCGGCGGTCAGGCGCAGGCCCATGTAGGTGGTGAACAGGCCGGAGCCGGCCAGCATCAGGAGGGTGGCGGTGTAGAGCGCGGGGAAGGTGACGAGCGGGCTGAACATGGGGCTACCTCGCCGGGCGACGCTGCGCACGGCGGACGAGAGGACCAGGGAGAGGGGCCGGGAAACCACGGGCGCAGCGGGGCGACCACCACCGCGCGGGAACCGGCCGCGGGCCACGCCGCAAAGCCGCGGCACGGCAGTGGCGCATTATCCACGGCGGCCGGCCGCCCCGCCATTGGCCGCGACGTTCGGCGAGTGCCGGAACCGTCCGACATAGACGCCCTCGAATGAAAAAACGCCCGGGAGATCGCCATGAACGTCAGAGACCCGCAGGAATTCCTGCTCTGGTGCACCCTGCTCAACTACGCCGTGCTGCTGCTCTGGTTCGGCGCCTTCAGCCTCGCCCACGACGGCCTGTACCGCCTGCACAAGCACTGGTTCGGCCTGGGCCGGGAAGCCTTCGACGCCCTGCACTACGGCGGCATGGCCATCTACAAGATCGGCGTGCTGCTGTTCAACCTGGTGCCGCTGCTGGCGTTGTGGATAACCGGGGGCTGACCGTCCCCGGAACGGCGCGCCGCGTTTCTGGCGTCAGATTTTTCTTACTTTTCCTACGGTTCCGCCATGCCCTGCCGATAACTCCTCCCTGGCGCGGTGCGCCTTGCCATGGCCTCGACAAGAACAATCTCCGAATGGCCTGCCTTCACCGAACCTTCTTTGGAGATCGTCAATGCATAGCTGGATATCCAACCTGAGCGTGAACCTCAAGTTGGCCCTCGGCTTCGGCGTGGTCCTGGCGTTTACCGCCATCCTCGCCGTGGTCAGCTGGGTCGGCCTGGGCTCGCTGATCGACCGCAGCAACTGGATGAGCGACATCACCGAGCTCAACGCCCGCCTCACCAAGCTGCGCATCACCCGCCTGCAATACATGATCGCCGACGGCGGCGAGCAGGAAGCCGGCGCCGTCATGAGCGCCCTGGGCGAATTCAAGGCCCACCAGCAGAAGCTGCGCGGCTACTTCGTCAGCCCCGAGAACGTGCGCATGCTCGACCAACTGGGCGGCGTCATCGCCGACTACGAGAAATCCCTGGCCGCCATGCGCAGCGGCTATCAGAACGCCAACGCCACCCGCCGCGCCCTGGAAGGCGAGGCCGCCCGCGCCGGCGAGCTGACCGCGCAGTTGCAGGAAGACGTGCTCAAGGCCCCGGCCGACGAAGAACGCGCCGCCCGCTACCAGGCCATCAGCCGCACCCGCGAGGACCTGCTGCAGGCCCGCTACGACGTGCGCGACTACCTGGCCACCGCCCTGTCCCGCGATGGCGACGGCGTTACCCGCCACCTCGACGAAAGCCTCGCCAGCCTGCCGGCGCTGGAAAACACCCTCGGCCCCGACCTGGCGGCCCGCGTGCAGCAACTGGGCGCGGCGCTGCGCGGCTACCGCGAGGGCGTGCAGGCCCTGCGGGCGAACATGGCCGCCATCGTCCAGGCGCGCAAGGAAATGACCACCCAGGGCCAGGACATCGTCAAGCTCAGCGAATCCCTCTACCAACTGCAACTGGACCGCCGCGACATCGAAAGCGCCCGCGCCCGCAACCTGCAGGTGCTCTTCACCCTGCTGGCCCTGGTGCTGGGCGGCCTGGCCGCGCTGGTCATCACCCGGCAGATCACCCGCCCGCTGCACGCCACCATGGAAGTGGTCGACCGCATCGCCGCCGGCGACCTGTCCCGCGACATCCAGGTCGAGCGCCGCGACGAACTCGGCCGCCTGCAACAGAGCATGCAGCGCATGAGCCACAGCCTGCGCGACCTGATCGGCGGCATCCGCGATAGCGTGACGCAGATCGCCAGCGCCGCCGAGCAGCTTTCGGCGGTCACCGAGCAGACCAGCGCCGGCGCCAACAGCCAGAAGGTGGAAACCGACCAGGTGGCCACCGCGATGCACGAGATGTCCGCCACCGTGCAGGAAGTGGCGCGCAACGCCGAGCAGGCCTCCCAGGCCGCGTCCGCCGCCGACCGCGAAGCCCACGACGGCGACCGCGTGGTGAACCAGGCCGTGGAACAGATCGAGCGCCTGGCCGAGGAAGTGGAACGCTCCGCCGACGCCATGCAGCGCCTGGAACAGGAAAGCGAGAAGATCGGCAAGGTCATGGACGTGATCAAATCAGTGGCCGAACAAACCAACCTGCTGGCCCTCAACGCCGCCATCGAAGCCGCCCGCGCCGGCGAGGCCGGCCGCGGCTTCGCCGTGGTGGCCGACGAAGTCCGCGCCCTGGCCCAGCGCACCCAGCAGTCCACCGAAGAGATCGAAGCCCTGGTCGCCGGCCTGCAGAGCGGCACCCGCCAGGTCTCCAGCGTCATGCTCGGCAGCCGCGAGCTGACCGCCAGCAGCGTGGCCCTGAGCCGCCAGGCCGGCGAATCCCTGGGCAGCATCACCCGCACCGTGTCGAACATCCAGGCGATGAACCAGCAGATCGCCACAGCGGCCGAGGAACAAAGCGCCGTGGCCGAGGAAATCAGCCGCAGCGTGGTGAGCGTGCGCGACGTCTCCGAACAGACCGCCGCGGCCAGCGAAGAAGTCGCCGCCTCCAGCGTGGAACTGGCGCGCCTGGGCGGGCAGCTGCAGACGCTGGTGAGCCACTTCCGCGTCTGATCGGAATCGTCTGATTCCCCCGCCAGGCCCGCCCGGCGAATGCTGGGCGGGCCCTTGCTGAGGGCGGATGGGTCACGGCAGGGACGCCGGGCCCATCCTTGCCGACGGCAGAAGAGACAACCTCATCCCCTCGCCCGGCCTCGGCGGATCAGTCGGTGCCGTACTTCGGCGAACGCGGACCGTACAACAGCGCACCCGGCCGCCCGGCGGACAGCAGGCGTTGGCTGGCGACACCGGCGATGGGGTAGCCGGCATCGTCCTGGGCGCTGCTGATGATCTGCTTGACCGCCGCGGTGATCAGCATGCCCAGCAGGCCGCCGTTGTTATTGCTGCTGCCCTCCTCGCTGGAGGCGGTGGCGCTTCCCGTCCACAGGGTGGTGCCGGTCTTCAGGTCCACCAGCTTGGCCCCGGCGGTCACCACGGTCGCGCTGCTCAGCACCATGTAGCTGGTGCCGTACTGCGTCACGGTGATGTACAGGGCCGCATCCGCGCCGAAGATTTCCTGCAGCTTCGCCGGGGATACCGCATGGATGTCCGCCGGGGTGGAGAGGCCGTTCTGGCGGAACGTCTCGGCCACCAGCGCCACCGGCAGCACGTAGTAACCGGCCTCGGCGAGCGGGAAGGTCACCTGCGAAAGCATGCTGTAGGTCGCCTTCACGTCCGGCGAATCGTTCAGCGGCGGCAGCACCAAGATCGAGCGCGGTCGGGCCTGCTTGTAGGCGGAGTAGTCGACGGTCTTCTGCGGCGCGCAACCGGCGAGCAGCGCCAGCGCGAACAGGGCCAGCAGGGTCTTGATCGGGTTCCACATCACTTGCTACCTCCCTGCCTTGCGTTCTTCAGCAGAAAATCCATGTAGGCCGACGACTCCGGGAACAACGCCTTCTCGGTATTGAACTGCTGGACCATCTGGTCGTCCTTGCCCAGGCTCGAATACAGCAGGCCCAGTTGCGCGTGATAGCCCGGCGGAACATGGCCGTCGGTGGCGGCGATCTTCTGCAGGTCGCGCTCCAGCGCCTCGGCCTGCGCCTCCTTCGCCTCGGTGGTGAAATAGTCGTGGACCTGGGACTGGTAGCTTTCCCACTGGTACAGCGTCTTCGGCGAGGAACACCCGGCAAGCGACGCCACGCCTGCGCACACCAGCGCCACCAGGCAGCCCCTGGCAACAAAGTTCTTACCCATGAACATCACTACTCCCTGCTTTTCTTCGGGTTATCGGGCCGGGTTCCAGGCGCCGCTGTCCACCGCGTTCACCAGTTTGTTCACCGCCTCGCGCATGGCCAGGTCCAGGACCTTGCCGTTGAGCGTGGAGTCATAGCTGGCGGTGCCGCCGAAGCCGATGATCTCGCGGTTCGACAGCTCGTACTCGCCCGCCCCCTGCGAGGAATAGACGACCTCGGAGGTGCTGATGTTGACGATGTTCAGCGCGACCTTGGCATAGGCCACCTGGGTCTTGCCGCGCCCGAGAATGCCGAACAACTGGCGGTCGCCGACCTCCTTGCGACCGAACTCGGTGACGTCGCCGGTCACCACGTAGTCGGCGCCCTTGAGCTGCTGGGCCTGGCCCTTGATCGCGGCTTCCTGCTGGATCTCGCTCATGTTGTCGCGGTCCAGCACGTTGAAGCGGTTGGTCTGCTGCAGATGGGTGATCAGGATGGTCTTGGCCTGGCCGCCAAGGCGGTCGACGCCATCGGAGAAAATCCCCCGCATGTAGCTGGAGCGGTTATCGAACTTGCCCACCGCGATGGGCGAACGCACGCCGGAATACGGCTTGTTGACGCTCTCCACCTGCTGCACCGGCAGCGCCCTGGAGCTTTCCGTGGCACAACCGCCGACCGTCAGCAGGGCGGCGGACGCCACGCCCAACAACAAGCCCCGGGACATTTTCATCTTCACACTGCATTCCCCCTCGGAAATCCAATAAACAGGGCCGCCAGCCAATGCCGACGGCCGTCCTCTCAATGGCCAGGCAATGCCATAGAGCCACCATGGCAACCGGAGCCACGATGGGCCCGGGCACCCGGCGCGCACGGCGGAACCCATGCGCGCAGGCATGCGAGGAAGGAAAGTTCGAGCACGGGAAACGCAGCCGCTACAGGACGTACCGGCGTGAACGGCAGGAGGAGGCGAGACAGGGCCTGGCATCCAGCCTGTGGGAATGAACTGCATCCCGTCGATCCTTCGAAAACATCTTGTTACCTGGCCGCGCCATTAAAACACAAGCATTGAGCCACCACCCATACCACCTACGTGGAATCAGAAGTGCCTCAAGAAATCCTCTTCGCGCAGTGGACGGAACCGCGGCTCCAGCACGGTGCTCCTGGCCCTGGCGAGCACATCGGCGCGCAACAGTCCATGCAAAAAGCCCTTTCCCCAGCGTTTTTCAGATGCGTCCTAAACCCATCGCATAGCGAAGCAAGCAGTCTCCGGGCAAGTTCTGGAGAACCGCAACCTAGAGCCTTCCGCGATGAAAACGCAGTCGAACGACGCCACCCGGCGCCCCGACGTTGCCTACCTGGCAACCCGGACACGAGCCCTCTACCACCGCCTGGTCGACCTGGATTCCGCACGCCTGCCGCCAGCCACACGCCTCAAGCAACTGGAGCGTTCGCGAGCGGAAGTCTTCGACCTGGGGCACAACCTCGCCGAACTGCTCGGCGACCGACGGGGCAGCACCGAGCGACGGCGGGCGGACAAGGCGGCGCAACTCATCGCCGCCCTGCACCGCCGGCTGATCCAGGGCTACTGGGCCCTGGCCCGGGGCGAATGCACCGAGGCGCAACTCAAGGCACTGCTCTTGCAGCGCACGCTGCGCAGCGCCCAGGAAATCCACTTCAGCGCCCTGCTCAACGGCCAGGAGGCGCCGGCCGGTTTCTGGCGCCTGCTCCATCGCCTCTACGCCAAGGCCCGGCAGGCGTCGCTGCAGGACATCGACGTGAAGGACCCGGAAATCCCGGAAGCCCGCAGCCAAAGCATCAGCCGCGGCTACCTCGGCGCCCTGCTGCTGGCAAGCTCGGCCCCCCTGCAGATGCCGGGGGAAGCCTTGCAGGTGCTGATCGAATCCCTGGAAACGCTCGCCTCGACGGCCCGCCTGGGCAATGCCCGCGACACGGACCGCTGGATCATCGCCAGCGACCGCGACCAGGCGTTCCTCGACATCGACAAGGCGCCCGCCACCGAGGGCCAGCTGGCGCTGCAACTGGACGAAGCGATCAAGGTGATGCAGCACTTCAAGGGCCTCGGCGGCGCCAAAGAGGGGTTCGACCTCAAGGACCACCTGCTGCGCAGCTGGCGCGGCCAGCCGCCCGGCGCCGACTGGGAAGCCTGCCACGGCTTCGGCGCACTCCTGGAGCACCTGGGCGCCGGCAAGGACGAGGCCGCCCTGGACGCCCGCCACTTCGCCCTCCAGGCCAAGGCGCAGGACGTCTGGGCAATCCACAGCGACGGCCGGGCCGGGCTCGACGAAGAAGTGCCGCACCTGGAACCCATCGAATTCAAATCCCCCAGCGAAAGCGCCGCCGAACGGCCCCCGGTCATAGCGCTGAGCCAGGTCACGCCCCTTTCCAACGGCGTATCCGCGCTCTGGAGCAACGGCGAGCCCCCACCGCCCAAGGCCGGCGACCTGCTCGGCATCCGCCCCGGTTCCGAAGCGCCCTGGCAACTGGCGCGCGTCGACAGGGCAACCCCGGCAGGCAACGGCCAAGCCCAGCTGACCCTTGCCTGGCTCTCGAAACATCCCCGCGCCTGCCGCATCACCCTGCGCAGCAAACTGCAGGAAAGCGCCCCGCGCAACGCCCTGCTGCTGGACGACGCCGGCACGACACGCATCCTCTGCCCCACGCTGCCGCTGGCCAGCGGCAAGAAGCTGCTGGTGGAAGAAGCTGAAAGCCGCTACATCGCCCTGCTCGGCGAGGCACTGGACGGCGGAGCGGAGCCGGCCTGCTTCAGGTTGCAGCGCCTGGACATCGAAGTGGAGGCAGAGCCGGCTGGCAGCCCGGGATAAATCCGCCGTCTTGTCGCCAAGGCCCGTCCTACAGGGAATTTCGGAAATTATCCGTCTTCCGCCGCTCCAGCGACCTGCCTATCCTGCCCCGGCCACGGTCAGTCCCGTGGCCGGGTTTGACAGTCCGACGAATAGGCGCGATGCGCCAGAAGGTGCAGGCGAAAACGGCGAACGTTTTCGCAGGCTCCCGCACACCTGCAGTTTTCTGCTGCAATCCTCCATGGCGGATCGTGCGGGGGAGACCTTCGGGTCTGCCGGTTCCTATTCCCGGTCTGTCACCCCCGCACGGTCCGCCTCCATTCGACTGACAGCGGATGGCGGCGGCTCCTCAATGGAATAGGAGTCCGACAATGCACGACGCATACACCCCAACCACCTTCATTCGCCACGGCCGCCCCCTGCGCGGCGTGATGATCGACAACCAACCCTGGTTCGCCGCCCAGGACCTCGCCCGCCTCCTCGGCTTCGGCTACCCCCAGCGCTTCCACCACCGCTTCCGCCCCCACGAAACCCGCCGCATCCACGTCCGCTACGCCACCGACAGCGAAGAACCGCTCGACATGATCAACGAAGCCGGCCTCTACAAGGCCCTGATCCGCTTCGGCCACCCGGAAAGCCAGCACCTGGACCAATGGCTGAGCCGCGAAGTCATCCCCACCCTGCGCGACCAACACACCCCCGACGACCACACACCCCGCCGCGTACTGATGAACTGGCAGGCACGCCGGGTGATGTTGCTGGATTGGCAAGGGGAACTGTGGGTGCCGCTGGAGGAGATGCCGAGGTTGATGCTGGATCGGTGAGGAGGGAGCGGCTATTTACTGGGTCAGGGAAAAGGGGGCAGGCTTATTTTTTGAGGATAGGAAAATAAGTCTGTTTCCTTTTCGCTCCCTTTCAGCTTCGCTAACTCTTCGGCAATGAAGCTGGCGCTGGAAACCTAGCACAATAGACGTCTCCGACATCAACCCCAGGAAAGAACCAGCGCTGCCAATTCTCGATAACCCATCTTTTTTTAAGGCACCTTCCTTCAGTACTTTCAACTGGGAAAATTGCCAAATACATACCCGCCTTCTGCCCTGAGACAATCAGCCCTCCCATTCCCCTATTCCGGTCCAGCGGGTCAAATACAATAATATCCACATATTCCTCATACAACCCACCTGATGGAGATCTAATTACAACACCCCTTGCTATTAGATCATCAAAATCAGAGAGCCTTTTCCACTCATACATCATCTAGTCCTCAAATGGTAAGAGCCAGAAGAATCCTCCTGATTCCTGCAAAATGGGGACAGATTTATTTCTATCGCTCTAACCCTACCCGCCAAATCAGCTTTAGAGTAGAAAAATAAATCTGTCCCTTTTCGACCAACCCATTCCTTCCAAGAAGCTCTCAATGCCTTACTGGAAACTTCTCAATCAGCATATCAATATCTCTTATTAATCGCTTCAAATCGCCATCAAAGACCTTAAAGCTCAGCACAAATTCAGAATCAACCCCATATCGATATTTACCCCCTAACGGATGAAATCCAAAGTCTAAAACAACATCAATAACTCCACACTCCCCAGCCAAAAAACCAATCTCCCCCTCGGTAAACCTCAGCTGACTCCCAGATACCCAGAAACAACTAAGATCTTGAAGCCATTCTTTCAAAGCAAGCAACTCAAAGGTTCTAAGGCAAGCATCAGCGGCACACCAATATAGCTCCCCAACCCGCGCAGCCATCTTAACAATCAACCAGTTGGAGTCATAGATATCTTTAGAGTAGGACTCCTGATATTCAGCCACGTCAAAATAAAAATAGGTATTAGCACCTTTGATCATTGGCACTATTACTCCTCCTCGATCATCGTACATGAAACGTAGAACTGCTATCCGTATGCTCGACCTCAAAAATGGAACGGATTTATTTTCACCACTCTAGTCCTAGCTACCGAAACAGCTTCAGAGTAGAAAAATAAATCTGCTCCTTTCGTCACTCGCCAAATCAAAACTTACTCACAGTAACGATAAAGGTGTCATGCTGAAAACTTTCACTCTTAATAAAACCTGTAGCAGACCTATTACTTTTCTCCGCACTAAACTTATCTACCGAGGAGTCTGCCTCATCCCAGATACAATCCAGACGCGCTTCAAACCCAGGATTATGCCAAATACCACCTTCAATTCGAGAAACAATCAACCCATGATTGATAGCCTGCTCGCATACAGAGATAGCTGCGGCTATCGTCATTTTCATCACAGCACTCCCATTGAGCGCGAAAAAATCATCAGCAGACTCATATTGCCTTAGCGAATCAATGTTCATATCTTTACTTCCAACTTATCCTAGCGTCTGGGCGATCCGGAGCTGAATCCTTACTGCGCGATCAGCCGCTCGCTGCGCTGCTTGGCCTCCGATGCCTGGTCGTTGTATCAGGCTGACTATGAGCAGCTAGGCAGGCGACAATAGTTGAGACGCTGAAAATCCCCGGCAGAGACCGGGGATTTTTATGCATTAGGGATGGTCTGAAAAAGCCCCTACTCGAAAAATGCGCCCCAGTAGCCACGCGGCTTACAGGCCTGCAAACTCGAAAAAGGCAGGCTTTTTCAGAGTTTCCTTGGCAGGTTGAAGAAGGCGTAAGCGTCCGTATTCGATGTATGCCGACGGGCGCGCTGCTGTTGATGAATGACGGCTTGGCGCCTAGGATTCATCTGGGCTGCTCCTTGGGCTCGGTGTGTGTTCGCAACTATCACCGTAGACCAAGAGCAGCCTTTCTTTTCTGAATCAATCGCTTAGCGCTTAAGTAAGTGCCATTCAAATCCCTTTTCGGTCCCAATATGAACATATGGCTTCATGGCATTAATACTCCATCAGATCACCAGTAGCAGTGGGGGCGACCTCAAGTGCTCTGAAAGTTAGCGACGTGTATTAAAAAAATAGTTTAAAATAATTAAGACCACTAACGAACAAAAGACAATACCTCCTAACACTCCGCCTTAGTGTAGGGAGTATACGAACCACCCCTCCACATCCAGCCCCTTGCCTTGTACAAGCTCACTAATATTGCCTGCCAAAAATATTGCAAAAATACAACATTCAATACACACTGCAAGACTCTTAACTCCCCATAAAAACCAAAAAACAAATTTATTTTTCATTTCCGTCCAAATTCATTAGTACCTAAGCAAAATCCTTTTAAACAAGATAATTACTTCCGAACTCTAAACCAATAGTTCTTCAACATCACTGCAGCAGCAGCAGTCATGACCGCCCCTCCTTTTAGTGAGTCAATTGCCGCATCCAGAATCACCCCCTCAAGATCTATATTCACATTCTCTATCGCAGCGGAAACATACACTCCCAACACCATAGCCACAAAGATAGCGCCAGTGCACACAACATAGCTCTTTATCAAAAATCGAAGAACAGAAAATTTCCCGCTCACTTTTTCTTATCCATAGCCCTAGAAATCTTCCGGTCCCGAGTCAAGACGTGAGTTCCAATCGAATAAACAAGCAAGAAACTCCCATCTCAACAACTCCAATTATAGAACCACTAGCAAACTCAACAAACACTTGATTCTCACTAACAAACCTTTCAGGCCCTATATATACCCAACCGCTACCAGAGTCTCTAATGACTGTCCAATCTCGTGTCCCGGGGATTTCATATGAAACACCCTGAACCAACTGCACACCAGAAAACTCAACACGAACCTCTCCACAGATAGCCTTAGGAGGCTCTACGCTTCCATCTACGACATTAACTAACGGGAAAAACCCCCAAGGATAAAGAAGGGCACCTGTTTCAACACTAGTCTCAAGCTGCAAGCTGTGAGCCAATAAAGATATACACCCTTGAGTACCAGCCTTCAAATTTAATTGCTCAGATGATGAACAAACAAAATCTATTGCATACTCATCCTCCCTATAGAAAATCTTTCCATGCAAAGGACCAGCACCCTTTAAATAGAAAAATCTCATAGCCCCCATCTACAATGAACTCCTAAACAGGTGAAAAGGGATTTATTTCCCCCCCCTAATCCTGCCCAGTCAGCCAGCTTTAGAGTAGGAAAAGTAAATCTTTTCGAACATATAACCATCACTATCTCTCGTTTTCTATCCCCCCAGAATCAAAGCCCCCCTGTCAATAGCTGTCTCTCAAGTGAATCAGCCACCAAGATACCCTCTTCATATTCTTCCAAATTATCTGAAAGCCAGCTTTCACCATCTCTAACCAAACAAAACTTAACTACCGCCCTAAACTCATCACAAGAAATAATAGCTTGAAGCTTCCTACAACCTGTCCCTTCAGCCCCCCGCCAACTCTCAAATAGAGCTTCCACAAATAGGCAGGCCTGTAAAACAAAATCCGAAGCCACATAGTCGTCTATGTGAATTGAATTGATGAAGCATTCATAACCAGTCCTATCTGGAAAACTATCTAAACGAGAATTTCCGCCTCTGGTTTTAAGGGCGGCCAAGAATGCGCATCCATCATCTATAACAAATCCACCAGCAAGCAGATTGAGTAAACTTTCAGCGAGAGACTCTCCCCCCCGACTGATACCTCCCACCACCTCTTTGAATTTTTTATTTGCCGCTATCAAAGTGACTATCCCAAATACTTTTCCATACCTTTAACTATATAGCCCGACTAAGTCGCCCACCATCCAGAAGCTTGTTTACAGACCTCACGAAAAAGGACACATTTATTTTCATTACTCTAATCTTGCCCTCAGATCAGATTTAGAACAGGAAAAAGTAAATCCGCCCCCTTTTTGGTCACTTTTTAACTAAACTCCCGACAGAAAGTCACTATACCTTGCTGGCAAGACATACCCCTCTGGGATTGAAGGCCATGATTTTTGCCCATTGACCAAGAGCATATCATCTATCAAATCCTGATAAAGACCTGAGATATTTAGCGCAGAAACTCTAACTCTAGTTAAGGCACACTGCATTGCGACTTTATCATCCACCTCGACCGTTCCTCTAAATAGAGCTACGGCCAATCGAAAATCCTCTAGATAACCTTCATACCTTCTAGCAACATCTGACACATTTAAGCCTTCCGCGATACCACTTTCGAAACTTGTTCTCAACAGCAGTTTCTCTAGAGTTATAATGCTTTCAATCATTTCGACCTCCTTCCTAGAAAAAGGGATAAATTTATTTTTCCTACTCTAATTTCGCCCCGCCGGCCCTCGCCTCTCAATTTGCAAGCCTGTCAGGTGCTCCACTCCAGTCGAATAATTCAGGGCCGGTTAGCAGGTTGAAGAAGGCGTAAGCGTCCGTATTCGATGTATACCGACGGGCGCGCTGCTGTTGATGAATGATGGCCTGGCGCCTAGGACTCATCTGAGCTGCTCCTTGGGCGCGGTGTGTGTTCGCAACCATCACCGTAGACCAAGAGCAGTCTTTCTTTTCTGGATCAATCAGTTAGCGCTTAAGTAAGAGCCATTCAAATCTGCTCCTTTTTATTTTGGAGCCTTTCGCTAGATGGAAACTATTCGAAATATAGATGGAAGTTTCAAACACAAAACCTCGACCCATTCGTTCTGCGTCAAAATTGCCACATGTTTTATTTGGTCTCGTGGATAGATCCCGCAGCTTTGCCCATTAAACCAGTCTAGAAACTCAGAATTCTCTACAAGTACAACTGGCCCCACAGGGCCATCAACCTCATCAGCTGTCCAAGTTGTACACAGATAAGAACCCTCGTCCATGCTGCGTTGAGCTAGAGGAGCATCCTCAAAATTAATTTCTATCTTTTGCGCTTCTTCCTGCGCAAACTCGGTCACCAATACCCGATATCCTTTTTGGTCATAATACAAGCCAACAAAATCTAGCCGTTCAGGAAGCACAAATTCCGTTGGAAATCTTCTATGAATACGCGTTCCCATAGCATCAATACCTAATCTTTACCGACTCACTTGGATACGAGCAAAAGGGGAAAGCTTTATTTAAATCGCTTTTCGATTTCTTATTTCCGGTCAAGATCAGAATTCCCTGTTCTACACATACCTAATTTGAACCAAGTCTTATGCCTTACTCAACCTTAGCCTTTCCTATCTTAGCAACTACTTTTGCACCAGTTAAACCTCTACCAAAACAGCCTCCCTCAATAAATCCATGGATTTTCCATCATGCATAAAGAGACAACTCTCGGCTTCCAACACACTAAATCCACAATTCCCACAATTAAAATAGACACCAACACAAACATCAGAAGCACACTTAAGCCTATATTCAAATACCGAAAATATACACTCCCCTAAATACCTATCAAGAAGATTTAACTCCCGAATAGGATAGGCAAATTCATCATTAATATCACACAAATCTAGGAGTTTCGGCTCAACTGCCTCGCTATGATAAAGAGCCACCCCCTCACCAATTGTGAGCGAAAACCATCTAGAGTCCGAGGTCTTAAAAAGCAAAACCAAACAGGCACATACCAAATCCCCACTCATATAAAGGGATCTAACCCTGAACCCGCTGAATTCTTTACCTAGAAAATCCATCACCATAGACCAAATTAAAATTTGGAAAAAAAGGGGACAGATTTATTTTTCCTACCATAATCCTGTCCAGTCAGCCAGCTTTAGAGTAGGAAAAATAAATCTGTCCCCTTTTCGCTCGAAAGCCAATCATATAGAGATCAACCCCATGAACCTTGCAGCCCAAGTTCTCCACCATCCCCTGACAAGCACCACTCTGTCGGAACTCTACGACGCGGCCCAATCTCGCCAATCCGCCTTGGTCAACCTGTTGCGCCTGCTGGCCGGAGCTCCCGACCTGGGCGCCCCCACTAAGGAAGTGCTGGATGGCACCTTCGGCGCGCAGGAATACCTGGCGGCCGATGCCGAGCGGCTGCATGCCGCCGCAGAGGGATATACCCAACCGTAGAGCCCATAACACGGAGCGTTATCCTCCGTTGCCGGATGGCGCTTCGCTCTGACTTTACCCAAGAAGCTGCTTTGCACTGTGAATGCTGTTTATGGCGCCAGCCTGCTACTTGTTTTATCTCTATGGTCTTCGAGGGCCGAAGCGTCAATCAACGCCGGGGATCAGACTATCATCGTAAACCAAGAGCGGTCTTTATTTTTTAATCAATCAGTTAGCGCCTAAGTAAGCGCCATTCAAATCTGCCCTCTTTCGCAGCCAACACGACCTACCGCAAAATTGTTAACTTAGCCAACCCATGAGAAAAAACTGCAACAATTTCCGCCCTGTAATTTAGAATCTTTCAATGAGCGACATAACAAGCGAATAAAAATACCCACGCCCAACAGTCACATCAATATATATATCTTTATCTTCATCAAAAATAAAAAATCGCTCCTCCGCGTCAGATTGCACAAGGCCAACCCCCCAGCCATCCAGCAAGTAAGGAATCGAATAAAAGAATATTCTTCCAATATCCTCCCCCCCTATATTTAAAAATCTATACCTCTCACACCTCTTATCTTCATATTCATAAAGAACGCAATACCATATCTGCGCCAACTCTTTAGAAGAGAAGCTCAGCAACGCAGGATAGTAGCGCCGATCACGGTCCTTACACTCATAAAGCCAGGCGTTCTTCATCGAAGCCAGATCATAATCCCAACTCTCAGGGCCTATGCGCTGCCCTTTAACCAACAAATACAATTCACCGACACCATTCCCCAGCGAAAGAAACTCAAATGCTAAATTATCAACATCCCCAATCACCATGGTGATTTACTCCCTTTAGCCTTAAATCCAAATACTTTCAGAACCTGAGGATGCACATCTTTCTGCTTTAGCGGATTTCTAGAGTCCCCTGTACTTCCGGCCCAGTGCACAGTTCCATCTCCACTTTCAAAATATCTGTAAATTGACTGCCCATCCGTACTAACCCCCCACCAAGCATTCCCTATCTTAACGGCGCTCTTATATGCATCAGCATAGTCCGATGGTTGAACTCCAGCACTAGGTCTAAACCCATCTCCTCCCGGAACATGTTTAGGGTTAGTCACCAATGTAGGCTTCTCTTCATTATAGACATTCCCCAACCCCGGCATGCTTTCCGCCGGAGTACTCGTACTCCACCCACCCGACTCATCAATCCGACTGCCACCGGTACTGACCGGCAGCTCAACCTTCCCACCCGCACCATATCCAGCACTCCCCGGATCAGCCTTATCTGGTCCATTGTCCGCCGGATACCCCAACGGACGCAGAGGACCCAGATCAGCAATAGGCAGCGTGGTAATGCTACCTGTGCTGAAAGGCGACCCCGGATTAAGCAGCAGTAGATAAACCGCCAGCTTCTGCACATCCTCGCGCACGCTTGCACTCAGTTGCGGCGCCACCTTCTGCCAGGCTTCCTGGCCTTGAGGTGTGGAGGCAATCAATGCCACACCGAGCGCCATGACTAAGGGGACTTCTAGAATCTGCGCGAAATCCTGCCTGCCTCCTTGGGATTGCGCCAGCAAGCGCTGCATAACATCCATTGCCTGGGCGGCTTAGTGCGGGTTTTGCTCCGCCAGCGCGCCGATCTGGTCAGCTAACCCCTGTCCCCTTTTTGCTTTTGATGTGTATACATCCCTGGCGTGCCTGTATTTTTTGATCTGAGCCGGCCCAAGCATATCCTCGCCATGATTTGTCATGTGTTTGTCAGGCCATAGGAGAAAATGACGGCAAAAGGCCAAGACCGGCCTCAATCAGAAGATAAAGGTTGAAGTGGAAAAAAGAAATTGGTGATTACCGCGAGTGATTGAAAAAATATCCCCGGCATTTGCCGGAGATATTTTTTATGTTTCCCAACTTATCTCATATTCTGTCAACTCAGATTTAAGCTGACCGTCATTTTCAAACCAGTAATCAAATCCCTCATTCGGGCCTCTCTCAAAATACAGATAGAATCCGCCCGTATCGCCAGATCGATCATCATCAACCAGAACAACCCAGCCATCATATTCTCCAGAAACAATGACTCCTTTTCTTATAACCGGCATATCAGTCAATCCAGATACGGAACATGGTTGTTAGATATATATTTTCCCAGTTATAGGGTCTTTAACTCAAGCGGTACGCCTGGAGCATGTGCATCGCTTATTGACCCACTATCAATACGGAATTCTTTTATCCCATCAGCACTGTGAAAAACTCCTGAGCCCGGCTTTACAATCTCCTTATAGCCAGAGCCAAGATATTTCTGGCCAGCCGCCAAAGCTTCATCTGTTGTCAGTGTTGTCGAGCTCGTAAAATTCTTTTTACCACTCAACGTCTCACTAATTACCTGATCCACTTTCCGAGAAGATGACGCATCTAGTTGGATTTGCTTCTCAGCTTGCAAGGATTTCTGCCAGTTTTCTGTAGGTCCTGACAACGGAGTTTTCGTAACAGCCGTCCCAGTTCCTTTTGGCAGTTTAGTCTCAACCTTACCAGCAATCTCCCCGCCAAACGCTCTAATCGCACCTGAGGTGCTCTCGGAGCCGGTTTTCGCGCCACTGCCCAAACCAACCAACCCGGCAGGATTGATGCCGAATGGGTTGAATCCTTGTTGATCCAGGTACTGGCCGAGCAGGGTCAGCATTAGAAAATGGGGACAGATTTATTTCTCACACCCTAATCCTGCCCAGTCAGCCAGCTTTAGAGTAGGAAAAATAAATCTGCCCCCTTTTCGTTTCTACTCAACCTTCGACTCATATACACTTAGAAGCCTCTCCATATAGTCTTTTTTAAACCCCCCTCGCCTAACCTGCCTTTCCAAATACTCTCTCCCCACAAAATAATCCCCTCTCAGCTTATTCAAAATTCCATTTAACCCTTCCATCCAAACAAAAACACCAAACTCCTCTAGTATCTCTATATACAAAGCCCAATCAGCAGTATCTGAAAAAGCAATTACTCTTGCTCGCCCACCCTCAAATATGTGCTTTTCATATGATGAAACCAGAACATCCAAGTACTTGGATGCATCATCAAGAACATCCATATCGATAACGCCGGAGACCTCATGACCACCGTCTTCGAGCACTAGGACAAAGCAGAAGAAAATTTTCGTCGCACCTAATCCTCGGGAAATAGAGAAAAGGTCGCGCAGAAAGTCGTCCTCATAAAGAACCTCTCTTTCCACAATGTTCGCCCCACCTTTCTTAATCTTGAAAACATACTCTGGCAATAACTTTGAAGAATCTACAAGACGGGACAACAAAGCTTCACATTTTTCAACCACTCTAACCACCGAAATCATGGAATCTCAAAAATCACCTCACCAAAAGAGACAAATTTATTTTCATCACTCTAACCTTGTCGCCAGATCAGATTTAGAGTAGGAAAAATAAATCCATCCCTTTTCGGTCCTTTGGTGATTACAGCTGAGTGAAACAAACAGCCCCGGCAGCGCCGGGGCTTTTTTATTCATAGACTTTCGCAGCACAAAGTATCTTGGCAAAAGTTTTCCAACTCGGGCTAAGAGCCTCCACATCTCCAGTATTTTTGGAATAGGCATCAATCATCCTAATCCAAGACTCCATCGCATCCAAAAATCTATCCAGTGTCTGGTTCTCCCACTCATCTGGATTATTCGTCAGTTCCTCTCGCAGACCAGAAATAAAGTCTGCAAAGTCTTCCTTTGTGCTTATAGAATCAATTTCTTTACTTGTGAAGGTCACTGACAAGATCCTCTAACGCAGATAACTCCCCCACCATTCGGAGTGGTCATTTTCCAAGCCTCCTTCGCCACCTCCGCCTGAGTAGCAGGAACTATTTTTACTGGGACATCAGCCTGAGAAGCAGCTAGCAAACGACGATTATCCAAGCTGTAAATTACGCCATCTTTCTCAAAAGCTGAAAAAAGGGGACAAATTTATTTATCACACCCTAATCCTGTCCAGTCAGCCAGTTTTAGAGTAGGAAAAATAAATCCCCTTTTTGCGTACTGACTGAAATGGAGCTATTGCTGCGTGATGAGGTGCACCGGCTGGCTCAAGCACTGGAGTAGATTTGTGGGGATTCCTCAGAGTCTGTTCCCTTTTCGACACTGGCTGACGCTCTGCTCCTGGGTCTGCTTCGAGCAGGACTTCTGCGAGCCGAGCGAGGCGCTAATGAATCTGCCTCTTTTCGGTCCTTTTCGCTTTGACCAAGAAACTATTACGTGAAGCAAAACTTCCAGTAATCACTCCCATCAACCATCCAGTACCTCTCGCCATCAGGAATCAAATAGCAAAAATCTATATACTTCGCGCTCCAACCAGAATGAGCCAAGTCCTCATGAGCTCTACCATAATCCATATGGAAGAATATCTCCTTATCAAAATTCACATAGAAAGTCAGAAGGGCGACCGCAACAGAGCTCACACTAGAAAAATCTTCTTGACTTAAGTCAACACCAGACAAGAGAAAGCTTTCAACCTTTCTATGCAGATCTTTACTAAACCTGTTTTGAAGAAATAAGCTCCCAATATCTTTCAGTGAAATAAGAACCCCCAGCTAGGCTGGGAATTTCTTTGAGTAACGTTCCTCCAATCTTTTAGCCGAACCTAGAACACTATCACTCTCCTCGGGGAAGAAAGCAGAATAAACATCGGCTGCAATTTTCATCAAAAAAACATAGTCGAGCACTGGAATGCTTGAGGTTTCCACTTCCCCCAAAAAGAAACTGACCTCATTAAATCCTTCAGGATCATCCCAGTCCTGATCAAGAGAATAGAAATATCCCTCACCCGCAGAGAAGCCAAACCCCTTCGAAGTCTCATATATAAACGCAGGAAAATTAACCCTCTTCCTCGCTATAGATGCCTCTATTATTCCGTATAGATCTTCATAGTCCAGACCAGTGGAAGAGAATGATTCCTTGAGCTTTTCAAGCCAAGACAAATAAGCCATCAGTTTGTCCTCGGAGGCATAGTAATGAAGGAGTTTGTTATTTCTCCAGTCTTGCTATTACGTGTCACCTGGAAGTAGTAGCCATCAACCTTAACACTAGCCTCTCTCAAGGCCGGATTGGCTCTAAATACAGACTCAGCCTGAAAAAAAGGGGACAGATTTATTTATCACACCCTAATCCTGTCCAGTCAGCCAGCTTTAGAGTAGGAAAAATAAATCCCCTTTCGGCCCTACCGTTAAACTACGACTGCCAGAATGTCAGACAAACCCCATATTCATCGAGAAGATCGTCAGCAATTTCAAACTGAAAGACCTTCTCTGGGAAGGCGTCTGACAATGCGCGCCCCCAATATTTAGCGATCTGCTCAGCAAATAAATTACAAAGACGATAGTCTTCTTCCGACAAGCCCACTTTAAATATGGTTCGACCCGGCACATCTTCCCACTTTGAAAAGAACTGACTTATTGAAAAAATATTTCTGTATCGTTCAACGTCTCTACGCGATGCACTTTGTTCCAGCACTCCAGATTCGGTCTCGACCAGCCCCTTTAAATGAAATTTTTTCGGGTCGTATTGCTGAGCATTAGGCAGCCAGAAAATGTGACCATTGACCTCAATAAAATCAGGAGAGAGCAACCCTATAACAGAAATTGCTTGTTCTAATGAAACCAAGCTCCCTACATATGAAAAAAATTCCCCGGAGCCAATATCCGAAACAAACAGGCTCAACGACTCCTTAGAAATATCACCCTTATAAACTTTCATCACTTCAACCCCAAGATATCAAGAACCGACTGAGGAACACTTCCTTCAAAAGCTTTTGTGTCACTCCCCTTCTTAGGGAAATATGTTCCATTCGGAGCTTGGTTCCATTCGATCACCTTAATCCGAGAGCTAGACACATCATATAGTGCACGCCCCTCTGGACCGTATACAACAACATGCCCATTTCCAAGGTTCGCATAAGAATCGGGAGTTTGTCCTTGCAATGGATACTGAACACCACCACGCGTTCCCGTGACCGTCACATTCGTCTCCCTGAGCCCCTTGGTATAATCTAAATCAATAGTGTTACCAACAGAATCCGCAATAAACCTGGGTGTATGGGGAGCGTTAGCAGTTGCTTTTGCGCCCCCCCCCTCCGTCAAAATACTCGCTACCGCATCAGCCGAAAGCTTCTGCCCAGTCTGTTGCTCGACCTCCAGTGCCGCACGAATCTTTGAGGCCTGCTCGTAAGTGAGCTTTGCCCCAGCAACCCGTAGTATTCCTGTAGGCAATGCATCGCTAAGTCCCAACTCAACGAGCAGGTTGGTAGTTTGCGTTACACACAAAAGGCGGATTCGCCGCACAAGCACTAGCACCGGCTCTTGCTGCGGCCACCATGGCAGGCGTCAACGCCGCGCCCGCGATGGCAAAGGGGAGCAATGCGAATGCAGCTGCGGTCTCTAGCCCACCGTTAGCTAGTTGGGTGTTCTCAAATTGCGTGCGGCACTGCTGGCGCGAACCGCCATGGCATCCGCCGCCTTGTACATAGGCTTCGAATACATGGTCGACATAGAGCCGACCACCAAACTCGTTGTTCTCGACGGCGTTCTGCCCACCTTTCGCTCCCGCGACAGCGCCGCCGGCGCTGCCATCAAGCACACCGCCGGCCAAGCCACCCGCCAGCGAAGAAAGTGCAACGACGGCCTGTTTCTCCGACTCACTGAGGTCATCGGTGTTCTTGCCATACAACTGCTGGGCGATGACCGAGGCCATCGCTTCGCCCGTAGCAGCACCCGCAGCCCCCGCAATCGCCGAATTCCCCTGAGCCTGGGCGACCAATGCACCGAGCACCGCGTGGGCCATCAATTGCACCTCGCGATCACCCTCGGTCAGTTGCTTGATGGTGTTCGCGAGATAAGGTGCCGATGCCCCGGCCAACGCAGCCCCAATATCACCACCAGCAAGCCCCTGAAGTGCGGCAGTCACGGCCTGTGCCGCTCGCTGAAGCTGGCTCCCGGTGCCGTACTGGGACATTTCCTTCTGGTAGATCGCGCTTTCTTCGATCTGCTCTCGGCTCGGACTATGGTTCCCGTTCTTGGCTAGCTCTTCTCTCGCCGCCTTGGTGGCATTGATCTCCCCCTGCGTCCGAACGATGTCCATCGCCTGGGTGCCGATCTCGGCGATCAGCTGCACCTGCTTCAGCCGGTTCTGTTCCTTCTCCTTGTCGAAGATCGGGCTGATGCTGCCGTTGGCGTGCTCGACGTCGCGGCTCAGGCTGGCCACGTCCTGCTGCTGGTTGGCCGGGTCGCGGATTTCGAGGGTGCCGTTGGAGATGGCCGAGCCGGTGGTGCCGCTGGCGCTGTCGCCGTGGTTGTAGGCGACCAGCATGCCGCTGGGCATGTTGCTGATGAATTTGCCGCTGCCATCGCTGGCGCTGCTGATGCTGACGCTCTGTTGCTGGCTCTTGTAGTCGGTCTTGTTGTCGATGCTGCTCCAGCCCAGGGTGCCGGTGCTCAGGCGGTTCTTGTCGGCTTCGGCGGTGCTGGCGATGACGCTGCCGTCCAGTTGCGTGTGGTTGCCCACGTCGATCTGGAAGCCGCCCTTGCCGGCGTAGAGGCCGGTCTGCTCCTGCACGCTCTTGTAGTTGGAGTCGATCTTGCTCTGGCTCGCGCTGAAGCCGGTGCTGATGATGGCGGGCCGGGCAATCAAGATTGCGCAGAAGTTGCGACAGAGATGTCTTACACTCTCTTGTTGATATGGCTCCAACTGAAACGAAAGACACCAGTCTTACGATCTAAATCAGCGGTGAAATTTTAAAGAGCTAACAGAGAGAAGTTTCAACAGTCAATCCTGCGGCACTATTATAGAAAAACCCAAGAAATGAGGGGCTTTTATTTTCGCCACGTCAACACCGACCACCATACAATTTTAGAATAGAAAAAATCCACAATCTCTCTCACACTATAGCAACACCCACTCCCTATCAATCAGAAGGCACTAATTATTACCGACCATTATGCTTTCCATAGCATAAGAGATACCAAATCCCTGAAGCCATCACCCCACCCACCCAAGCACTAACTTTTACCGAATAAAAAAAAGCTGAATTCGTATAATTAAAAACCACCCCACCATCGTATTTCGCCGTATGTATAAAATATAAAGCCGAAACCACTAAGAACATTGCAGAAAACGAAATCGCAAAAAGCACAAACCAGAGCAAAGCGCGCTTCAAACTACTTCTCCTTACTTAAATCATTCATAGCCGCACTATTTGAAATCTCCGAGGCCGCACTGCCACCAATGCCACCAGCAACACCTGGAATTGGGCTCATCGGAGTTTCTTTATAAAGGTAAGATCCAGGGAACGCTGGAATCTCAGAATACTTAAGAGAGCTAACGCTATTACCAGACAATCCAAAAATCTTGTTTACATAATTTTTTTCCAACTGACCCGCTATGCCAGCTCCAACCCCGTACCCGACGATTGAGCCAAGCATGGCTCCCATCATAGCATCTGTAGAGTTCTGACCACTAAGCTGGCTAGATATGTACGCACCACCAATATTAGTTTGCAACGTAGGAGTCAATGTTTGACCAGCAGACATACCGCCAGTGACTCCTGATGTCATGAATCCAAGCCAATCGAATTTATCCCCCGTGTTCCCCGTTGCAAACTGTACTCCCCCATTCGCGGCCATGCCCAACCCAGCACCCGTTGCGATGGATGTTCCTGAGGCGCTTGTCAGGTTCGCTAAACCGCCAAACATAAGCATGAAATTCTCAGGCTCTGAGGCAAACACCAATGCCTTGTACAAAGTATCAGTATTTTTATTTATATACTGCAAATCAAGACTATTTTCATACTGCACGAACAATCTAACATTATCATTTTCAATCCCTCCAAAGGAAACCGGCCTAGAAGGGTCAGCCGAGTTCAGACCTGTAAGAACAACATCCCTACTGTTCCCATAGCAAACCCACGGTTTCTCTAAACAAGTAGCTTTCAGAAGTTCTCTATTCTCTTCATTCAATGCAACATATTTCTTAATTACTTTCGTACAATCTCCCTCCTTTGTGCATTGCTGCATCTCATGATCGAATGCCTTGGTTTGATCTCCGCTCAGGAAATTATTATCCACAGCAGTCTTACCTGCTCCCGCTGCGGCCACCGCACCGGCTGTATCACCACTGGCTAAACCTCCAGCCATACCCGCGGCTAAACTGGAAAGGGCCGAAACAATCTGGCGTTCGTTTTCCGTCAGATCTTCAGGCTTCTTACCTGGGTAAAGGTTCGCTGCGATCAACTCCCCAGTGGCAGCCCCAATCCCTCCAGCAACACTGGAGTTGCCTTGTACCCCGGCAACCACGGCACCGAGTAATGCCTGAGCCATGATGCGAGCCGTGTCATTGTCGCCAGTCTGCTGCTTGATGAGATGGGCTATGTAAGGCGCAGAGGCACCTGCTATAGCACCACCGATATCGCCACCGGCTAGGTACTGCAGCGCCGCCGTCACGGCCTGCGCAGCTTTCTGATAATCGCTGCCGGTGCCATATTCACGCATGACATTCTGGTACGCGGCGGTCGCTTCGAGTTCCTTCTGCGTGGGATTGTCCTTACCTTGGGCTTTCAGCTCCTTGCGGCCTTCTTCCGACGCCTTGATCTCCCCCTGCGTCCGAACGATATCCATCGCCTGAGTGCCGATCTCGGCGATCAGTTGCACCTGCTTCAGCCGGTTCTGTTCCTTCTCCTTGTCGAAGATCGGGCTGATGCTGCCGTTGGCGTGCTCGACGTCGCGGCTCAGGCTGGCCACGTCCTGCTGCTGGTTGGCCGGGTCGCGGATTTCGAGGGTACCGTTGGAGATGGCCGAGCCGGTGGTGCCGCTGGCGCTGTCGCCGTGGTTGTAGGCCACCAGCATGCCGCTGGGCATGTTGCTGACGAACTTGCCGCTGCCATCGCTGCCGCTGCTGATGCTGACGCTCTGTTGCTGGCTCTTGTAGTCGGCCTTGTTGTCGATGCTGCTCCAGCCCAGGGTGCCGGTGCTCAGGCGGTTCTTGTCGGCTTCGGCGGTGCTGGCGATGACGCTGCCGTCCAGTTGCGTGTGGTTGCCCACGTCGATCTGGAAGCCGCCCTTGCCGGCGTAGAGGCCGGTCTGCTCCTGCACGCTCTTGTAGTTGGAGTCGATCTTGCTCTGGCTGGCACTGACGCTGGCGCTGCCGCCGGTGCCGATGATGGCGACGCTCGCCCCGGCGGAGACGTTCTTCTGCTTGGAGTCGTAGTAGTCGCTGTCCTGCAGGCTCTGCAGGGTCAGGTCGCGGCCGACGTTGGCGATGATCTGCTCGCCATTGACCTGGGCGCCCTTGAGCGTGGTGTCGCGGCCGCTGACCAGCTTGACCTGGCTGCCGGCGTCCAGGGTGGTTTCCGTCCAGGTGGTGCCGGTGCCGATTTCCTTGCCCGAGCCCTGGTTGGCGTTGGCGAAGATGCTCAGGCCTACCCCTTTGTCCGCCGAATACCCCACGCTCACGCCGACCGCGCCGCCGCTGCTCTTGTTCTTGCCATCGAGCTTCTGGGTGTTGGCGGCGGCTTCGAGCAGGATGTCGCGGTTGGCGGCCAGCAGCATGTCGTTGCCGGCCTTGAGCTGGCTGCCCTGGATGCGGATGTCGCCGTCCTGGCCCACGGCGCCGCTGCCGGTGGCGAGGATGTTGAGGTTGTTCCCCGCGGTCAGGCTGCTGCCCTGGCTGACGCTCTGCTCCTGGGTCTGCTTCGAGCTGGACTTCTGCGAGCCGAGCGAGGCGCTGATGCCGAAGAACTGGCTGACGCCGCCCCCTTCGGTGCCCTGCTGCGCCGCCTGCCAGGCCTGCACGCCGGTCAGCCCGGCCTTGATGCCCTGCAGCGCGGAGAGCCGGCTGTCGTCTTCGTGCCTGGCCTGCTTGGCAGTCTGGTAGCCAGCGTCCATGGCACTGCCCACGGTGCCGGAGAGCGCCAGGGTCAGGCCACTGCTCTTGCTCTTGTAGGTCTGCTCGCTGCGGTTCTCGTTCTGCGCGGCGAGGATGTCGACGTTCTGCCCGATGAGGTTGATGTCCTTGCCGGCGACCACGTCCGAACCGCGGATGGTCAGGTCCTTGCCGGCCTGGATGTCGACGTTGCCCAGCACGCTGCCGATGGTGCTGCCGCGGGTCTGCTCGCTGTGGCTGGTCTGGGTGGCCTGGGTACTGGCCGAGCCAATGGTGAAGCCGAGCCCGCCGCTGCTCATCACGCCAGATTTCTTCTTCGACTCGGCGTGGCTGGTCTCGCTGGTTTCGGTGGCGCCGTCGATCAGCACGTTGCGCCCGGCCAGCAGGCTGGTGCCGTTGGTGGAGGCCACGTCGCTGCCGCTGACACCGATGTCCTGGCCGGCGCGGATGGCAATCTTGTCGGCGCTGACCAGCGAACCTTTCTGGGTGGTGTAGAGGGAGGTGTCCTCGGTCTTTTTCTCCGAGCTTGAGAGCAGCCCATGGCTGCGTTTGGTCTTGCTCAGCGCATGGCTGTCGGTTTCCGCCGCCGCCTGCAGGCTCACGTCGCGGGAGGCGTATAGGTAGGCCTCGTTGCTGGCGCTGATGGTGCTGGCGGTCAGGTTCAGGTCCTGCCCGGCGCTGGCCACCAGGTCGCCGCCCGCCGTCAGTTCCGCGCCGAGCTGGCGGGTCTGCCCGGTCTGTTCGACGGTGCGGCTGCTGCTGGTCTTGCTGCGGACTTCGACGCTGGCGGCGTCTTCGACAGCGCTCAGGTTGATGTCGCGACCGGCGGCGGCGGTCAGGTCGCCCTTCGCGCTCGCCTGGCTGCCCACTACGTTCAGGTCACGCCCCGCATCCAGCACCAGGTCGCCCCCGGCCGTCAGGCTGGAGCCGTGGTTCTGCGCGACCGTGGTGGTGGTGACGTGGTGCCCGCCCTGCTGGATGTCGCGCAGGCGGCTGGCGTCGGTCACGGCTTGCAGGTTGATGTCGCGGCCGGCGCCGAGGTAGCTGTCGCCGCCGCTGGCGAGGCTGCCGCGGTTGGTGATGTCGCGGCCGGCATCCAGGCTGAGGTCGCTGCGCGCGCTGATGCTCGCGCCGGCGTCGAGGAAGCTGCGGTATTCGTCGCCGCCGATGCCGGCGGTAACGGCGGTGCGGTCGTTGACGATGTCGCCCTTGAGCGCGGTGAGGTCCACCTGCTCGCCGCGGATCTGCCCGGCCAGGGCGTTGCGGATGCTGTCGCCGGCCAGCAGGCTGACGCGCTGGCCGGCGTCCATCAGGCCGCCCTGGAGGATGCTGCCGCCGGCGCTGGCGCTGAGGTCTTCGCTGGCGCGCAGGGTGCCGACGTTGACTAGGTCGCCGCCGGCCATGAGGTTGAGGTCGCGGCCCTGGATCAGGCTGCCGCCGCGCAGGTTGCGCGCGTCGGTCTGGGCCAGGTAGACCACCGGGACCAGCACCTGCTGGCCGTCGATCACGCGGGTTTCCATCCACACGATGTCGTGGGTCAGCGCCGCCACCTGCTCGGCGGAAAGGCCCACGCCAACGCTCAGCTGCAAGGCGTCCTTGGCGGCCAGGGCGTTGTCCATCAGGTACTGGAACTGGTCGTAGTCGCTGGTCAGGCCGTCGAGGAAGCGCTGGCCGGTCTGGGCCTGGATGGCCTCGCGGATCAGGCGGGTTTCGTAGGCGCCGTCGCCCAGGCGCTTCCAGGCCTGGTCCGGGTCGAAGCCGAGCTTGCCGAGCAGGTAGTCGGAGTTGAGGAAGCGCCCCAGGTCGGTGAGCGCCGGGTTGGTTTCGATGAGGTAGTGGCTCTGCGGGTCCGGACTGCGGATGAACATCCCGTACTGCCCCTGGGGCAGGCGGAAGGTGTCGGCCGCCGTCGGGTCCACGGCGGCGAAGGGCACGCCGCTGTAGTCCACCGGGATGAAGCTGACCTGCTGGCTACCGTCGGCGGCCGTGTGCGTCACGCTCTGCACGGTCTGCGGCCCGCTCACCTGGGCGTCGCTGGACTGTTTGTTGAGGGTCAGGTTGACCGTGCCCAGTTGCCCGCCCAGCAGGCTGCCGGCCAGTTGGCCGGTGAGCTGGGCGAGGCTGTATTCGCTGACGGTGCCGTTCTGCAGGTTGTGCGCCACGTTGAGGGTGACGCGGTTGCCGGCCTGCAGGGTGGCCGGCGCGGACTGGGCGCCGTCTTCGCTCCAGGTGACGACCGGGGTGCCGATCGCCCAGCGGTCGCCGTTGTAGATGGCCCAGAGCTGGTCGTACAGGTCCTGGTCGAAGGTGCCCGCGGCCATCTTGGTGTTGAAGGCGCGGGCCAGGTTTTCCATGGTGTCCCACTGGCCGGTGGGGATCTTGCCGTAGTCGCCCGGCACCACGTTGATGACCACCACCTTGTTGCCGGTGCGCGAGGTGTTGCCCTGGTTGAGCAGCGAGTCGGCGTTGATGGTCAGGTCGCCGTTGGCGGCGAGGGTGCTGTTGCGGTTTTCCACCGCGCCGGCGTCGATGGTCAGGTTGCCCCCGGCGGTCAGCCAGGCGGCCGGGCTGTTCTGGGTGATGCGCTCTGAGAGGGTTTCGTTGACGTCGATCTTGCCGCGCTTGAAGGAGTCGTGGCCGCCGCAGTGCTGGCCGCACTGCACGTCGAATTCGCCGAAGGTGGTGGTCTGTTCGAAGGCGAAGACGTCGCGGGCGTTTTCCAGGCTCGCCACATCGAGGTGGATGTCGCCTTGCGCCTCGATGGTGCCGGAGCGGTTGCTCAGGCTCTGCGCCCGCCCGCCGTCCTGGCCGGCGAAGCTGAGGTTGCCCTGGCTGTAGAGGTCGCCGTAGCGGTTGCTCAGGCTGGCCGCGCGCAGGGTCATGTCGCCGCCGCTGAACAGCAGGCTGTCGGCGCCGTTGGCGATGCCCTGGCTGGTGATGTCCAGCGCGCCGAGGGCGCCGAGGGTGCCCGTGTTGTTCACTTGCGCGGCGCTGGCGTGCAGGGCCTGGTTGGCGATCAGCCAGCCCTGGTTGTCCAGGTTGCCGGCGAGGCTGAGCCGGGTGTCCAGGCCGCTGGCCAGGCGACCGCCCAGTTGGGTGAAGTTGCCGGCGTTCAGGGTGAGGTTGCGCTGGGCGGAAAGCAGGCCGGCGTTGTAGGCGTCGCCGCCAAGGGTCAGGCCCAGGTCGCCATCGCTGAGCAGTTCGCCCTGGTTGTTCAGGTGGGCGGCCGTCACGCTCAGGTTGCCGGCGCTGGCGATGCGTTCGCCGGCGCCGACTTCCAGGCCCTGGCCGACGCGCAGGTCTAGGGCGCCGTTGACGCGCATCTGCCCGGCATTGGCCACGCTGCCGAACTGCCATTGGCCCTCGCCCAGGCCGGTGAGCGAGCCCGCGCCGACGAGGCTGCCCGCACCCAGGCGGAACAGGCCGGTGCCGGCATGCTGGACCTGCCCCTGGCCGTTGAGCAGGGCTGCGCCGCTGCCCAGTTCGAAGGCCTGGCTGGCGACGCCGATGTTCCCGCCCTGGTTGTTCAGTTGGCCGGCGCTGCGGATGTGGCTGCTGTCGCCGCCGAGCGCGCGCAGGCGCCCGCCCTGGCTGTTGTCCAGCGTGCCGCTGTCCAGTTCCAGGCTGGTGGCCGACTCGATCAGGCCAGCCTGGTTGTTCAGCGCGCCGCTGCTGGCGAGCACGACGCGGCCGCCGCTCAGCTGGCCGCCGCCATTGTCCAGTGTGTTGCCGGTGACGCTCAGCTCGCTTTTGCCGAACAGCTGGCCGCCCCGGTTGATGAGGTTGCCGACCACCAGTTCGAGCTTGCCGAGCAGGCTGGCGATGCTGCCGGCCTCGCCGTCGGCCTGGCTGTTGTCGAGGCTCGCGGCGCCGATGGCTACGCTGTCGCCCTGCACGGTGCCGGCCTGGTTCTGCAGGCTGCCCGTCCCCAGCGCGGCGGTCACGGCGCCGCCCTGGGCATGGACCAGCCCCCGCTGGTTGTTCAGCGCGCCGGCCGTCACCGAAAGGCCCGCGGTGCCCGCCAGCAAGCGCCCGGACGCGGAGTTGTCGACACTGCCGGCAAGCACGTCGAGCCGCTCGCCGCGCAGGGTGCCGCCACGGTTGTCGAGCTGGCCGACGGCACGGGTGAACAGCAGAGCCTGGTCGCCTGCGTCGATCAGGCCGGTGGCGTTGTTCAGCACGCCATCCAGGCTCAGGCTCAGCTGTTCGCCATTGCCCACCACCGCGCCGCCCTGGCTGTTGTCCAGGTTGCCGCCCAACAGCTCGACGCGCTGGCCCAGCACCACGCCGCCACGGTTTTCCAGCTGCGGCGCTTGCAGCCGCAGGCCCGCGTCGCTCTGGATGCGCCCCTGGTCGTTGGACAGGCGCTGTTGCGCCGTGAGCGCCAGGCCATCCGCGCCGGCGACCAGCAGCCCCTGGCCGCCGTTGTCGATGACGCTGGCGCTCGCCTGGATGCCATCGCCCACGATGCGGCCGCCGCGGTTATCCAGCGCCCCGCGGGCCTGCAGCAACAGCTGCGCCCCGGCGAGGGCGCCCTGGCGGTTGTCCAGGCTGCCCGCCGTGACGTCCAGGTTGCCCTGCACCGATTGCAGGCGCCCCAACGCGTTGTTCAGCGCCTGGGCCACGGTCAGTTTCAGCGCGCCGTCGGCGCTCAGCGTACCGCCGGCGTTGTCGCTGATGCTGGCGAGGTCGGCCTGCAGCGTGCCGCCCAGCAACAGGCCGTTGGCGTTGTCGAGATCGCCGGCGGTGAGGACCAGGGCGGAGCCGGCCTGGACCCGCCCACTGCGGTTGGCCAGCGACTGGGCATTCAGGCTCAGCCGCTCGGCCGCCAGGGTGCCGCCGCTGTTGTCCACGGCCCCGTGGGAGGTCAGGTCGAGTGTCTGCGCCACCAGCTTACCGGCGGCGTTGGCGACATTGCCGACGTCCAGCAGCAGGGCGCCGCTGGCCTGGGCCAGGCCCGCGGCGTTATCGAAGGCGCCGCTCAGGCGCAGGTCGAGGTCGCCCCGCTCGGCGCTGAGAACGCCGCCCTGGCGGTTGTCCAGGCTGCTGCCGGCGAGGTCGATGGAGTCGCCGACCTGGGTTCCCGCCCGGTTGTCCACCGCTCCGGCGCTGATCCGCAGGGCCTGCGCGGCCTGCAGCTTGCCGCCGGCGTTGTTCAGTGCGCCCTGGCTGTTCAGGGCCAGGTCGCCGCCGCTGGTGCCGATCAGGCCGCCGGCATTGTCGATGCGCTGCGCGTCGATCCGTGCGCTGCCAGCGACGATGCGCCCCTGCTGGTTATCCAGCGTGCCGCCGGCCAGCGTCAGGCTGCCGCCGTTCACCTCCAGGCGACCGTTGCGGTTGTCCAGGCTGGTGAAGTTCAGGCTGGCCGCCTGGCCGTCGCCGAAGCGGACCAGGCCGCCCAGGTTGACCACGGCGGGGGCATCGAGCAGCAGGCTGCGCTCGCCGATCAGCTGCGCGCTGTCGCCGAGGTTGTTGAACTGGCGGGTGCGCAGCGAGACTTCGCGCCCCTGCAGGGTCCCGCGGTTATCCAGTTGCCGGCGGGCGTCGACATCGATGCGCTCGGCGTAGGCCTGCCCCGCGTTGTCCAGGGTGTCGGCGGCCACCTTCAGGCTGCCGGTGGCATCCAGCCGGCCACGGTTGCCAACGTGGTCGGCGGCGATGTCCAGGCCCTGCCCGGCGATGCGCTGCTCCCCCTCGATGCCGGCGACGATCTGGCCAGCGTTGTCCAGGCTGCCGGCGCGCAGTTGCACGCCTTGCCTGGCCGCCAGGCTCTGCGCATTGCTCAGCGCCCCGCTGGCCTGCACGCTGGCGCTACCCCCGGCATAGGCCGGGCCGTTCAGGGCCACGTCCTGCCCTTTCAGCGCCAGGTCCCCGCTGGCCGCTACCTGGGCCAGTTCCAGCTTGCCGTTGGCGTCGATGCGGATGTCGCCGGCGCTGGCCGCCATGTTGCCGGCCAGTTTCACGCCCACGCCCTGTTCGGTACCCACCAGGCGGATGGTGTTGGCGTACATGCCGCCCAGGGCGGCGCTGTCGATGGCCAGTTGCGGTTTGGCGCTGCCGTCGTCGGGCTTGGCGGTGGCGGCGAGACTTTCCGCATCCACCGTGTTGCGCCCGGCCACCACGGTGAGCTGCCTGGCGTACAGGTCGGCGTTGAGCTTGGCGCTGCGGGTGATCAGTTCGAACTGGTCGAGATTGCTGGCATTGAGCCCGGCGCCTTCGATGGCGATTTCGCCGCCGTCCACGTCGTAGCCCTGCAGGCGCTCCCCGGCCAGGATCGGCTTGCCGGTGGTGAGGGTGGCGCGCGGGGTGTTGATGAAGCCGCAGCCGTTGCAGGTGATGCCGTGGGGGTTGGCGACGATGACGTGGGCGCCCTGCCCCGCCACTTCGGTGTAGCCCTTGAGTTGCGAGGGACTGGCCCCGGTGACTTCGTTGAGGATCTTCTGCGCCGCCTGGCCCTTGAGGTTGGGGTTGCCGATGACGATCCCGCCCAGTTGGGTGCTGGCGGTCTTGCCGGTGGCGTTGTTGAGGATCAGGCCCTGCTGGCCGACGTTGTAGTCGCTGAATTTATTGTGCGAGAGGCCGTTGCCGTTGGGCGTGGCGATGTTGACGATGGGCACGCCGTTGCCCGCCGCGCCGATCTGCGTGTTGCCGCCGGCGGCCGCATCCACCGCCAGTTGGGCGGCGGCCGCGACTATGGGGTTGAGGAACAGCAGGCCGGCCAGGGCGCTGGCGATGGCTTGGTAGAGGGGGCGGCGGATGTCCATGTCCTGGGGTCTCCGTGGCGTTGCGGCGTCAGAAGAACAGGTCGACGCGGAAGTAGACCGGGTGTTCGCGTTTGTCGATCACGCTGGGCCGCTCCAGGGAGCGGGCGAAGCTCAGGGTCGCGGCCAGGTACTGGCCGCGGGCGTTGAACTCCAGCGCGTGGCCGCTCAGGCGGCCGTGCAGTTCGGGGTTGTAGCGGTCGTGCGCGATGGCGCCGAAGTCGTAGCCGTAGCCCACGCCGTACTCCTGCAGCCAGGGCTGCAGCGCCACCCAGGTCACCGGGCGGCGCCAGCGCAGCTGGTTGCGCCAGTAGTAGCCGCTGTCGCCGGACAGGCTCTGGTCCTTGAAACCGCGCACCGAGTTGAGCCCGCCGAGGCTGATGCGCTGCGGGCTGTAGAGCACGTCTTCGCTCTTCTGCGCGGTGGCCAGGGCGTCGAAGCTGAAGTTCTCGCCCCACAGCTGGAAGGGCTGCAGGTAGCTGAGGGTGAGGGTGTATTTGTCGTAGCGGGCGTGGGGCTGGTAGGGCTGCGGGTCGTGCTCGCCCTGGGCGCCGAGCGCGCCTATGCCCTGCTGCCAGCCGGCGTCGAGGTTGACGAAGGCGCTGCCGATGCGCCGGCCGTGATTGAAGCCCAGCTGACCCTCGGTGATGCGGCTGCTGGAGACGTCGAGCTTCTCGTCGTCGATGTAGTTGTTCGAGCGCACGTGGGCCAGGCCGAAGTTGACCGCGGTCTTGCTCAGGCTGTCGCGGTGCAGCACGCGCTCGGCGCCAAACTGGTGGGAGCGGCTGTCGCCGTCGAGCTTGAAGGCGAAGCCGCTGCCTTGGTTGCGGGTGCGGTAGTAGCTCTGGTTGTAGCTGTAGCTGAAGGTCCACCAGCCGTAGGGCAGGCTGTAGAACAGGCCCTGGTTGTCGGAGTGCTTCCAGTGGTCGCTGACTACGTCTTCGGCCACCCGCAGGCCGAGCTGGTCGGCCAGGCCCAGCGGGCTGTCCCAGTCCAGGCCCAGGCCGGCCTGCTGCTCGCCACTGCTGCGGTCGCCGTTGTTGTCGCGGAAGGCCGAGACGCGCCAGGGCTTGCCGCGCTCGCCGGCCAGTTGCACGCGGCTGCCGCCGACCTGCTCGCCGGGCACCAGTTCCACTTGCGCGTGGCGCGAGGGCAGGCGGTTGACCTGGTCCACCAGCTGTTCCAGCTCGCGCAGGTCGAGCACCTCGCCGGTCTTGCCGGGGAAGCCCATGGCCAGTTCACGCGGGGTGGCCACGGCGGAGTCGTCGAAGCCTTCCAGGCGGCCTTCGACCACGATGATTTTCAGCGTGCCGCCGGAGAGGTCCTGCTGCGGCAGGTAGGCGCGGGTGGTGACGAAGCCGCGGGCCAGGTAGTGGTCGGTGACGGCCTTGAGCAACGCGTTGAGCTGGGCCACGCCCAGGCACTGGCCGCGGTAGGGCGCCAGCAGGCGCTCGCGGGTGGCGGCGCCGAGGTGCCCGGCGCCTTCCAGGGTGATGTCGCGTATGTCGAAGCAGCGCGTGTCGGCGGGCTGCTCGGCGGGGGCCTGCGGCGCGGCCTTGCCGGGTAGCTGCTGCAATTCCTCCAGGCGCTTCTGTTGCTCGCGCAGCAGCTGCTCCTGGCGGTCGCGTTGCAGGTCGCGGTCGCCGGGGGTGGTCAGCGGCGCGGCGGAAACATCCAGAACGACGGCCAGGGCCAGGCCCAGCGTCCAGTAATGGGGAATGGACTTCATCCCTTCGATCCCTCGACTACGACATCCGGTTACAAAACCGGGCCGATTAAATCATGGCCAATTGATGTTGAGGGAGTGTCATTCGGCGACTGGTTTCTCTTTTAGGACTATTCCTATGAAGCCGGCAGACGGTGAACCCAGATGCGCCGCAGCACCGTGGCGAATTGCCGCGACAGGCGCCCGCTGTTGTAGTGCTGGCCATAGCGCTCGGCTATCTGCCGCACTTCGCGGGCCAGTTCGGCGTAGCGGCGCGCCGGCAGGTCGGGGAACAGGTGGTGCTCGATCTGGTGGCTGAGGTTGCCGGTGAGCAGGTGCAGCAGCGGCCCGCCCTCCAGGTTGCTGGAGCCGCGCAGCTGGCGCAGGTACCAGTGGCCGCGGCTCTCGCCCTGCAGCACGCAGGCCGGGAACACCGCGGCCTTCTCGGTGAAGTGGCCGCAGAAGATCACCGTGAAGGTCCACAGGTTGCGCAGCAGGTTGGCTACGAGGTTGCCGCAGAACACCGCCCAGAAGCCGCCGGCCAACAGGCCCAATAGGGGGAAGGCGAGATAGTCCTTGGCCCACTGGCGGCCCAGCTTGGCATTGAACCGGCGCAGCAGCGGGCGCAGTTCGTCCTTGCCCAGGCGGCCCTTGAAGTACTGGTCCAGGCGCAGGTGCTGGATGGCCACGGCGTACTGGAAGAGCACCGCCTGGATCGTCACCCACAGCGGCTGCCAACGGTAGAAGGGCTTCCACTTCTGCTCGGGGAACAGGCGCACCACGCCGTAGCCGACGTCGTCGTCCTTGCCCAGGACGTTGGTGTAGGTGTGGTGGATGTGGTTGTGGGTGTGCCGCCAGAAGTCGGAGGGGCCGGCGATGTCCCATTCGTACTGGCGCCCGGCGAATTCCGGGTCGTTCATCCAGTCGTACTGGCCGTGCATGACGTTGTGGCCCAGCTCCATGTTTTCGAGGACCTTGCCCAGGCCCAGGAGCAGGCTGCCGAGCAGCCAGGTGGGCGCGAACCAGCCGCACAGCAGCAGTGCGCGGCCGGCCCAGCAGCAGGCGCGCACGGCGCTGCGCACGCGGCGGATGTAGCGGGCGTCGGCGCCGCCGAGGTCGTCCAGGGTGCGTTGGCGCAGGGCGTCCAGTTCGGCGCCGAAGGCGGCCAGCTCGGCCGGGGTGAGGTCGCGGTCTTCGCGCATGCTGGGGTTCCGGGGAGGCTAGAGGTCGAGGCTGACGTCGCCCTGCGGGGCGCTGACGCACAGGCGGATGGGTTGTTGCGGCTCGCTGTGCAGCGCGCCGCTGCGCAGGTCGCGCACGCTGCCGGCGAGCAGGGTGCAGGTGCAGTTGGCGCAGATGCCCTGGCGGCAGCCGTGGGCCGGGCGCAGGCCGGCGGCCTCGGCCTGTTCCAGCAGGCTGCGCTGGTTGTCGCCGGCCACCTGGCGGCCGCTGCGGGCGAAGTGGAGATGGACCTCGCGCTGGGCCTCGTCGGTGGACCAGGCGGGCGCGCTGAAAGCCTCCCACTGCAGGCTGGCGGCGCGGGGACCGAGGTGGTCGCGCACGGCGCCGACGAAGCCGGCCGGGCCACAGGCCAGCACGTGCTCGGCGGGCAGGCCCTGCAGGTGTTCGGCATGGAAGCGCCCGCGCAGTTCGCCGGCCTGCGCCGCGCCGCCGCTGATGGCCCAGCGCGGGCGGAAGTTGGGGTACTCGCGGGCCAGGGTTTGCAAGCACTCGACGAAGGCGCGCTGGCTGCGTTCGCGCACGTAGTGCAGCAGCGTCACCGGGCCGCGGTAGCCGTCGGCCAGGGCCTGGCGCAGCAGGCCGAGCAAGGGCGTCAGGCCGCTGCCGGCAGCCAGCAGCAGCACGCCGCGTTCGTCCTGCGGCCAGTGCAGTTCGCCGCCCGGCGCGCCCAGTTCCAGCACGTCGCCGACGCACAGCCGGCCCAGCAGCAGCGGCGAGACCCGCCCGCCGGGTTGCAGCTTCACCGCGATCTCCAGGCATCCGTCCTCATCGGCGATCAGGCTGTAGTTGCGCCCCAGGCGCACGCCGTCGTGCTCGATGAACAGCTGCAGGTGCTGGCCCGGCCGCGCGCCGCGCCAGTTGGCATTGGGCCGCAGGCGCAAGGCGAGCATGTCGTCGGCCACCCACTGGCGGCCTTCGACGCGGGCGAACACCCGGTTCAGCGCCCAGGCCGGGTTGAGCGCGGCCAGCACGGCGTCGACGTCAGCCTCGCGCAGCCAGCGCTGGCGCACCAGTGCGCGCAGGGGGCCGAGCAGCGGGCGCAAGGCACGCAGCCAGGTCAGGGGAAGCAGGGACATGGACGGCATCCAGACAGTAAACACTTGTTCACTAAACTGGCACGCCGCCACTTTTCAGTCAACAGTCGTTCACTGAATTAGCCGGCGCAGTCGCCGATTTCCCCGGCCATTTGCTAGAGTGCCGGGGCCCCTGCCATGGAAGCCCCGATGTCCTCTCCCCGCGCCGAACAGAAACAGCAGACCCGCCAGGCCCTGATGGACGCCGCGCGCGGCCTGATGGACAGCGGCCGCGGCTTCGGCAGCCTGAGCCTGCGCGAGGTGGCGCGCGCGGCGGGCATAGTCCCGGCCGGTTTCTACCGGCACTTCGCCGATATGGACGCTCTGGGCCTGGCCCTGGTGGCCGACGTCGACGAGACCTTCCGCCAGACCCTGCGCGCGGTGCGGCGCAACGAGTTCGAGCTGGGCGGGGTGATCGAGGCCTCGGTGCGCATCTTCCTCGACGCGGTGAGCGCCAACCGCACCCAGTTCCTGTTCCTGGCCCGCGAGCAGTACGGCGGCTCGCTGCAAATCCGCCAGGCCATCGGCACCCTGCGCCAGCGCATCACCGACGACCTGGCGGCGGACCTGGCATTGCTCAACAAGCTGCCGCACCTGCAGGTGCAGGACCTCGACGTGCTCGCCGACCTGGTGGTGAAGACGGTGTTCGCCACCCTGCCCGAACTGATCGACGCGCCAGCCGAGGCACTGCCGGCGCACCTGACGCCGGAGGCCAAGGTTACCCAGCAGCTGCGTTTCATCATGATTGGGGCAAAGCATTGGTTGGGGATCGGGGCGCGGGGCTGAGGCTGGGGGCTTCCTTGTAGGAGCGAGCTTGCTCGCGAACCAGCCGGTGGCACCTGCGCACGGGTTCAACTCCGCTCCCTCTCCCCAGCCCTCTCCCTGAAGGGAGAGGGGGCTTGTCCGTGCCGGCTGACGGCAAGGCTTCAGTCGGATACCACGGCATCCGGCTAACTCCAGAGCCCCCAAGCGCTCCGAACGGTCCCCTCTCCCTTCAGGGAGAGGGTTAGGGAGAGGGAATGGAGCCAACCCCAAACACCGGCGTCACCGGATAACTCCCTTCGCGAGCAAGGACTAGGCGTCCCCCTCGCTCCTACAAAAACCCTCATTCCGCCCCACATCGGTGCGCACCATTTACGTGCGCACCAGCAACGCGCACGCGCACCATTGCTGACCACTCGGACAACCCGCCCAGCCCCCGCCATTGCTGGCCGCGCCCGGCCCTGGCAAGGCCCTTGCTGTAGCTCGGCCATTGCCTACTGCCGGACACCGCCATGCTGGTCATCCACCAACGCATCGAGCCCCGCGAGCGCTGGGACGCCGAACTGCACCTGAACTACGAGGCGCGCAGCAAGAGCCGCCTGCGCTGCTACAGCCGCGATGGCGAGGACGTCGGCCTGTTCCTAGAACGCGGCCAGCCGCCGCTGGCGGATGGCGACTGCCTGCTGGCCAACGACGGCCGCGTGGTGCGTGTGTGCGCCGCGCCCGAGCAACTGATGCACGTGACCTGCTCCAGCCCGCGCGAGCTGAACCGCGCCGCCTACCACCTGGGCAACCGCCACGTGGCGCTGCAGGTGGGCGAAGGCTGGCTGCGCCTGCTCGACGACTACGTGCTCAGGGCCATGCTCGACCAGCTCGGCGCCACGGTGCAGAGCATCGAGGCGCTGTTCCAGCCCGAGCACGGCGCCTACGGCGGCGGCCATCACCATTCGCACCATGGCGAGGCGGAATTCAACTACGCGCCGAAGCTGCACCAGTTCGGAGTGCGCAAGTGACCAGCACAGCCCTCTGGCCGTTGCTGCGCCTCGCCAGCCCGCAGCTACCCATCGGCGGCTACAGCTATTCCCAGGGCCTGGAAGCCGCCCTGGAGCACGGCCTGGTGAGCGATGCCGACAGCGCCTTCGCCTGGCTGGCCGACCAGTTGCAACTGAACCTGGCGCGTTTCGAGGGCCCGCTGCTGGCCGAGCTGCTGCGCGCCGCGCTGGCCGCCGACTGGGCCGCGCTAAGCGATGCCGCCGAACGCCACCGCGCCAGCCGCGAAACCCGCGAGCTGGCCCTGGAAAGCCGGCAGATGGGCTTTTCCCTGGCGCAACTGCTGGAAGCCCTGCCCGAGCTGGACAAAGCGGCCCGCGCCTGGCTGGCCGCGCAGCCGGAGCCCTCGCTGGCCGCCACCTGGGCGCTGGCCGCGCGGGCCTGGGGCCTGGACGTGGAGCAGGCCCTGGCCGCCTGGTTGTGGAGCTGGGCCGAGAACCAGCTCGCGGTGCTGATGAAGGCCCTGCCCCTGGGCCAGCTGGCCGCGCAGAAGCTCACCTCGCGCCTGCTCCCCGAACTCGAACGCGCCTGCGCCGCCGCGCTGACGGAGGACGCGCCCGGCGGCGCGCCCTTCGGCCTGGCCCTGGCGAGCATGCTCCACGAAACGCAATACAGCCGTCTGTTCCGTTCCTAGGAGAACCCCGCATGAACTCCCAACCCCTGCGCGTCGGCATCGGCGGCCCGGTGGGCTCCGGCAAGACCGCCCTGACCCTGGCGCTGTGCCACGCCCTGCGCGAGCGCTACGACCTGGCCGTGGTAACCAACGACATCTACACCCAGGAAGACGCCCAGTTCCTGGTGCGCAACCAGGCCCTGGCGCCGGAGCGGATCATCGGCGTGGAAACCGGCGGCTGCCCGCACACGGCGATCCGCGAGGACGCCTCGATCAACCTGGAGGCGGTGGACCAGCTCAACCGCCGCTTCCCGGGCCTGGAGCTGATCCTGGTGGAGTCCGGCGGCGACAACCTCTCGGCCACCTTCAGCCCCGAGCTGTCGGACCTGACGCTGTACGTGATCGACGTTTCCGCCGGCGACAAGATCCCGCGCAAGGGCGGCCCGGGCATCTGCAAGTCCGACCTGCTGGTGATCAACAAGATCGACCTGGCGCCAATGGTCGGCGCCTCGCTGGAAGTGATGGCGCGCGACGCGAAGAAGATGCGCGGCGAGCGCCCCTTCGTGTTCAGCAACCAGAAGACCGGCCAGGGGCTGGACGAAATCATCGCCTTCATCGAACGCCAGGGGCTGCTGAGCGCGGCCTGAAGCACAACCCACAAGGAGTTCCCCATGTCCCTGCGCAAAAGCCTCTATGCCCTGGCGCTGTGCCTCGCCCCGGCCCTCGCCTTCGCCCACCCCGGCCACGGCGAACACGGCCTGGCCGCCGGCGTGCTGCACCCGCTGACCGGCCTCGACCACCTGCTGGCGATGTTCGCCGTCGGCCTCTGGGCCGCCCAGCAACAGGGCGCGGCGCGCCTGGCGCTGCCCTGCACCTTCGTCGGCGCCATGCTGCTCGGCGGCCTGCTCGGCTTCGACGGCGTACAGCTGCCCTTCGTCGAGACCGGCATCGCCGCCTCGGTGCTCGCCCTCGGCCTGTGCGTGGCCCTGGCGGTGCGCCCGCCGCTGCCGCTGGCCATGGCCGTGACCGCGCTCTTCGCCCTGGCTCACGGCATCGCCCACGGCCTGGAGCTGCCGGAGCTGTCCAGCCCCTGGGCCTACGCCGCCGGCTTCGTCTGCGCTACCGCCGCCCTGCATGCCGCGGGCTATGCGCTGGTGCGCTTCCTGCCGCAGGCTGCGGCGCCGTTGGTGCGCGTGGCGGGTTTGGCCTCGGCCGGCGCCGGGGTTTGGTTGCTGGCGGGTTGATCGCGAATCCGGATTGAGAATCGCGGACGGAGTCCGCTCCTACGAGGGGAGGAATACCGTGCCTCCCAGCAGCCTGTAGGAGCGGGCCCTGCCCGCGATTCGCGCGCAGGGCGCGCTCCTACATGGGAATGAGCATGGGACTGAGCCAAGGTGCTCTTCGTAGGATGGGTTGAGCTTGCGAAACCCATGCGGTCACGGTGATGGGTATCGCTTCGCTCAACGCCATCCTACGACGGCGCTAAGGCTCGCTCCTACGAGAAGCCATACGCACCGCCCCGTCAGAGCGAAATGGGGTAGTTGAAGATCACCCGCGTCTGGTCGAAATCGCTGTTGAAGCTGCGCCGGTTGCTGCCGTGGTTGACGCGCACGTTGAGCTTCTTCAGCGGCCCGCTCTGCACCGTGTAGCCCAGCTCCAGGTCACGCTCCCATTCCTTGCCGCCACGGCCCACCTTGGTGGTGGCGTTGTCGCCCTTGCCGTAGCGCACCATGCTCACCAGGCCGGGCACGCCCATCGCGGCGAAGTCGTAGTCGTAGCGCAGCTGCCACGAGCGTTCGTCCTCGTTGGTGAAGTTGCCGTTGAACATGTCGTTGCCCATGGTCCTGCCGCTGCTGCCGTAGACCGACTGCCAGCCACCCTTGCCGCCGACCTTCTGTAGGCCGAGGTAGAGGGTATGCCCGCCATGGTTGGCCGAGAGCAGCGCGTAGGCGGTGTGGCTGTCGATATCGCCGGCCAGGGCACGGCCGTCGTCGCGGTCGAAGAACAGGCCGAGGTTGGCGCCCAGCACCCAGTCGCCCACCGGCTGCTTGTGCAGCAGGTTGAAGTAGCGCTGGGTGTAGATGTCCTCCAGCTGCGCGTACCAGGCGCCGACCAGGGTGCGCTGGTCGTTGAAGCGGTATTCGCCGCCGGCGTAGTTGAAGGCGTCGGATTTCGCCGTGGGCGCCGACCAGGACGACAGGTCCTGCATGTCCGCCGAATTGCGCAGGCTGACCTGGTCGTAGCGCCCGCCGTACAGGCTCACCCCGGCCCACTCGCGGGACACCAGCGCCGCGCCGCGGAAGGTCTGCGGCAGCAGGCGGCCGTCGTCGTAGCGCAGCACCGGCACGTCCGGGAGCATCTCGCCGAGCTTCAGCTCGCTGGCCGACAGCCGCAGCTTGGCCGCCACCGCCACGCGCCCGTACTCGTCGGCGGCCTTGCCGTCGTCGTGCACCGGCAGCAGTTCGGAGCCGCTCTGCTCGCGGCTGCTGTTCAGCTTCACGCCGTACAGGCCCATGGCGTCCACGCCGAAGCCCAGCGGCCCGCGGGTGTAGCCGGAGCTGAACTTGAGGATGAAGCCCTGGGCCCATTCGTTGATCAGGCTCTTGCCGGCGCTGTGGTCGCGGAAGTCGCGGTTGAACGCGTAGTTGCGCAGCACCAGGTCGGTGCGCGAATCCTCGAAGAAGCCGCCCTCCTCGGCCAGTGCGGGCGCGCACAACAGCGGCAGGGCCACGCAGGCGAGGGACGGCAATACGGCGGTGTGACGGTTTTGCATTGTTATTGTTCTCCGTTTTTTTCGGGGTGCAGCGGCCCGCGGCGCGTCCGTGTAGGCGCGCCGTGGGCGGGGTGGGTGGCAGAACCGGCTAGGCGATCAGAACGGGTAGCGGCGCGCCTCCCGTTGCACGCTCACCCAGTGGTCGCGGGTGAATTCGTCTATCGCCCAGTCGCCGTTGAAGCGGCCCAGGCCGGAGTTCTTCTCGCCGCCGAAGGGCGCATTGGCCTCGTCGTTGACCGGGATGTCGTTCACGTGGGTCATGCCCGCGCGCACCTTGCGGGCGAAGGCCACGCCGCGTTCCAGGTCGCGGCTGAACACGGCGCTGGAAAGGCCGTACTCGCTGGCGTTGGCCAGTTCCAGGGCGTGGGCTTCGTCGCGGGCGCGCAGCAGGCCGATCAGCGGGCCGAAGATTTCGTCGCGGGCGATCTCCATGTCCGGGCCGACTTCGCCGTACACGTGGGGCGCCAGCAGTTGGCCCTGCACGCCGCCTTCGTACAGCGGCCTGGCGCCTTCGCGGCGGGCCAGGGCGACCTTCTCCAGCAGGCCTTCGAGCTGGCGGGCGTTGATGATCGGGCCGATGGCGGTCTCCAGCGACTGCGGGTCGCCGACCTTCACCTGCTTCACGCGCTCGACGAAGCGTTCGGCGAAGGCGTCGTACAGCGCGTCGACCACGATGATGCGGTTGATCGCCATGCAGATCTGCCCCTGGTGCAGGAACTTGCCGAACACCGCGGCGTTCACCGCCTGCTCCAGGTCGGCGTCCTCCAGCACCACGAAGGGGCTGTTGCCGCCCAGCTCCAGGGCCACGTGCTTGAGGTGCGCGCCGCCGCTGGCGATGCGCCCGATGTTGCGCCCCACCGGGGTGGAGCCGGTGAAGGTCACCAGGCCCGGCACCGGGTGCTCGACGAAGGCGTCGCCGATCTCGCTGCCGGCGCCGACCACCACGCCGAGCACCCCGGCCGGCAACCCGGCTTCCTCGAAGATGCGCGCCAGCAGCAGGCCGCCGCACACCGGGGTGTCGCTGGCCGGCTTGACCACCACCGCGTTGCCCAGCGCCAGGGCCGGGGCCAGCGAGCGCTGGGTGAGGTGCAGCGGGAAGTTCCACGGGCTGATGACGCCGACCACGCCGATAGCGCTGCGGTACACGCGGCTTTCCTTGCCGGGGATGTTGGAGTCGACGATGCGCCCGTGCACGCGGCTGGGGAAGGACGCCGACTCCAGGGTGATGCCCCGCGCCGCGCCCCATTCCAGGGTGGCCTTCAGGCGGGTGCTGCCGGACTCGCGGACGATCCAGTCGATGATCTCCTCGCGGCGCCGGTCGAACACCTCCACCACCCGGTGGAGCAGCGCGGCGCGTTCCGCCGGCGGCAGCGCGGCCCAGGCCGGCTGCGCTTCGGCGGCCTTGCGGTAGGTGGCATCCAGGTCCTCGCGGCTGGCCTGGGGGATTTCCGCCAGCAGGCTGCCGTCGTAGGGGTTGCTGTCGCGCAGCACCTTGCCGGCGCCGCCGGTGCGCCATTCGCCGGCGAGGGGTTGCAGGTGGAAGTCGGTGTAGGGGGTGTTGGCATCGCTCATGACAAAGCTCCTTGAAAGATGGGGTTCATACCAAGGGTCCGCTCGCGGCGGCGGCTTCGCGGGCGCGCGCCTCCACCAGGCGCAACAGCCCGAGCAGCATTTCCGTGCGCGGCACGGCGATGCCCGCCCGCCGCGCGCGAGCCACCACTTCGCCGTTGATCGAACCGATCTCCGTGGGCCGCCCCGCCAGCACGTCCTGCAGCATCGAGGGCTTGTGCGTGCGGTGCTGGGCGATGGCGTCGGCCACACTCGCCAGGCAGTGCCGGGGGTCCACGGCGATGCCCTCGGCGCGGGCCACGGCCAGCACCTCCTGCGCCACGGCGCGGGCCAGTTCGGGGCCTTGCGGCACGGCCGCCAGTTGCCCCACCGCGCAACCGGTGACTGCGCACAGGCTGTTCAGCGCGGCGTTGAACGCGACCTTCTCCCAGATCGCCGCCCACACGTCCGCATCCGCCACGCAGCGCAGGCCCGCCGCATCCAGCACGGCCGCGACCTCCGCGCAGGCCGGACGTTCGACACCGTCCGCCGAGAAGACCCGCACCACGCCGAGGCCGTGGGACTCGACATGGCCGGGGCCGTGCAGGTCTGCGGGCCAGGTGGTCATGCCGATCAACACCTGCTCCGGCGCGACGTGGCGGCACAGCGTCTCGGCGTTGCCCAGGCCGTTCTGCAGCGACAGCACCCGCGTGTGCCCGCCGATATGCTGCGCTACGCTGGCCAAGGCCTGCTCGGTGTGCAGGGTCTTGGTGAACACCAGCAACAGGTCCGGGTGCCCGCTGGCCTGTTCCGGGCGGCAGGCCGCCAGCCCGCGGATGCGCCGGTCGCCGCTGTCGGTGACCAGGCGCAGGCCCTGTTCGCGGATGGCCGCCAGGTGCGCATCGTTGATGTCCAGCAGGGTCACCCGCCGGCCGCTTTCGGCCAGCAGGCCGCCGAACAGCGAGCCCATGGCGCCGGCGCCAAGGATGCTGACGTGGGTAATGCTGCATTCGCTCATCGGATCGACCTCCCGCTCGTGAGCCGTTTCAAGACAGCCCCGGCGCGCGCCGGGGAATGTGCCGGCGCACCAGCATCAGGGCGATCATCGCCGCCACCATCACCGTGCCCAGCAGTGTCAGGTAGCCGTGCGCGCCGCTCAGGGTGATGACGCTGGCCCCGGCGAAGGCGCTGAGAATGGCGCCCAGGCGGCCGAAGGCCAGGGCCGAGGCGGTGCCGGTCGCCCGCACGCCGGTGGGGTAGATGAAGGCGCACAGGGCATAGAGCGTGGACTGCACGGCATTCACGAACAGGCCGTGCACGCCGAAGCCGAAGATCAGCAGGCTGGCATGCTGGTTCACGTCCACCAGTTGCATGGCGAAGGCGCTGGCGGCGCCGCCCAGGCAGCACAGCAGCAGCGGCCAGTAGGAGCCCCAGCGGGTCATGGCCACGGCGCAGACCAGCGCGCCTATCACGCCGCCCAGGTTGTAGGCGGTCAGCCCGGAACCGGCCACGGCCAGCGACAGGCCTTCGGCCTGGAGCATGGTCGGCAGCCAGCTGAAGGCGCTGTAGACGGCGGTCAGGCACATGAAGAAGGCCACCCAGACGGCAACGGTGTCACGCCCGTAGCCGAGGTCGAACAGGGCGCGGAAGCCGGCGCGTTTCTCCCGCGCCTGTTCCAGAGAATCGGTGTAGCGCGCGCCCTCGGGCATGGGCCGTTGCATGCGCCCGAGCAGGCGGCCCAGTTCGCCCCAGCGCTGCGGCCGGCGCGCCAGGAAGCGCGGCGACTCCGGCAGCGTCGCCAGCAGCAGGAAGCCCAGCACCAGCGGCAGCGCGCCGCCGGCGAAGAACAGCGTGCGCCAGCCGTATAGCGGCAGGATGTGCGAAGCGAAGAAGCCCGCCAGCATGCCGCCCAGGGGCACGCAGACGATGGTCGCGGTCACCGCCAGGGTGCGCCGCCGCGCCGGGGTGAATTCGGCGGTCATGGTGGTGGCGCTGGGCAGCGCGCCGCCGATGCCCAGCCCGGCGACGAAGCGCAGCAGCGCCACGGTCAGGGCATCCGGGGCCAGGCCGATGGCGCAGGTCGCCGAGCCGAACACGAAGACGCTGGCGATGACCGCCATGCGCCGCCCGAAGCGGTCGGCGAACAGGCCGGCGCAGGCGCTGCCGATGCCCATGCCGATCAGCCCGGCGGCCACCGCCGGGGCGAAGGCCTCGCGGCTGATGCCCCACTCGGCGATCATCATCGGGATGGCGAAGCCGATGAGCTGGCCGTCGAAGCCGTCCAGCACGATGGACAGCGCGGCCAGCAGCACCACGATCTTCTGCATCCGGGTGAAGGGGCCTTCGTCCAGCAGGGTACCGATGTCGGCGCTGGCCGCAGGGCGGTTCGAGTGCCGGCCGGCAGCCTCCAGCGTCTCACTGACGGTAGTCGTATTCATATCCACCTCGTTCTTATTGTTGTGGCGTGGCCGCGAGCTGCGGTCGGTAAGTCGGGCCCTCAGGGCTCGATGGTCAGGGTGGGCACCTCGATCAGCACCGGCTCGTCGCCGGCCAGGGCGCGGGCCAGTTCCGCGCGCAGGCTGGCGGCGTCGGCGGCCTGCACCGAGCGCACGCCGTAGCCGCGGCCGAGCTGGCAGAAGTCCAGGCCGGGCACGTCCAGGCCCGGGGCGTCGGGCACGTCGAGCACCCCGGCGAACCAGCGCAGCGCGCCGTAGGTGCCGTTCTTGAGGATGATGAACACCGCCGGGACGCGGTATTGCGCGGCGGTCCAGAGTGCAGTGATGCCGTAGTTGGCCGAGCCGTCGCCGATGATGCCGATCACCCTGCGCTGCGGTTGCGCCAGTTGCACGCCGACCGCTGCCGGCAGGCCGAAGCCCAGGCCGCCGGCGGCCGGGAAGAAGTAGCTGCCCGGCTCGCGCATCCGCACGCGCTGCCAGAAGGCGGTCACGGTGGAGGTGGATTCCTTGACGAAGATGGCGTCGTCCGGGGCCAGTTCGTCGATCACGTCGAACACGGCTTCCGGGTGCAGCGGGCCCGCTTCGGCGGCGCGCGGCGCCGGGCGCGGCAGGGCTTCGGGCATCGGCCGCGCGCTGGGGCGAACGGCTTCCACCAGGGCTTCGAGGGTGAGGAAGATGTCGCCGACCAGGGCATCGCCCATGGGCGCGCGGGCGGCCTCGCCGGGGTCGCAGGTGATGTGCACCAACTCGGCGCCGGCGGGCAGGTAGTCGCCCGGGGCGAACTGGTGGTAGCGGAACACCGGGGCGCCCACCACCAGGATCAGGTCGTGCCCGGCCAGCCGTTGCGAGATGCCGGCGATGGCCGCCGGCAGCACGCCGCGGAAGCACGGGTGGCGCGTGGGGAACGGGCAGCGCGAGGCCGAGGGCGCGATCCAGGCCGGCATGCGCAGCTTCTCCGCCAGTTGCACGGCCAGCGGGTTGGCGCGGGCGCCATCGACGTCCGGCCCCAGCACCAGCACCGGGTTGCGCGCCCGCGACAGGCGCCCGGCCAGCTCGCCCAGTTGCGCCGGCGAAGGCAGCCCGGCGCTGGCCACGTTGCGCGCGGCCAGGTGCTCGACGCCGGCCGGCGCCGGCTGCGCCCAGTCGTCGTAGGGAATCGACAGGTACACCGGAGCCTTGGGCGCCAGGTTCGCCATGTGGATGGCCTGGCTCAGCGCGCGCGGCACGTCCTGGGCGCAGGCCGGTTCGGCGCTCCACTTCACCAGCGGCTTGGGCAGTTGCGGCGCCTCGACGTTGGCCAGCATGGCCTCCACGCCGATCATCGAGCGCACCTGCTGGCCGGCGCTGATCACCAGCGGGCTGTGGCTGTACCAGGCGTTGGTCAGCGCGCCCATGCCGTTGCCGGTGCCGGCGGCGGCGTGCAGGTTGACGAAGGCGGGCTTGCCGCTGGCCAGGGCGAAGCCGTCGGCCATGCCGACCACCGCGCCTTCGTGCAGGCCGAGGATATAGCGGAAGTCCGCGGGGAAGTCCTTGAGGAACGGCAGCTCGTTGGAACCGGGGTTGCCGAAGATGGTGGTCAGGCCGTGGCGACGGAGGATGTCGTAGGAGGCGCAATGGACGGTTTTCATGCTGGCCCTTCAGGCTCGTTCTTGGGTTTGCGCTACTCTCGCAGCGGCCTGATAATCGATCAAATCGATAGTCTTTCTATCGAAAATAAAAACCATCTATGTGACTGCCATGGCCCAGATCGACCTCAACCTGATCCGCACCTTCGTCACCCTCTACGAGGCCGGCAGCGTGACGGCCGCCGCCGAGCGCCTGTTCGTCACCCAGCCCTCGGTGAGCTATGCCCTGGCGCGGCTGCGCGAGCTGTTCGACGACCCGCTGTTCAGCCGCAGCCGCGACGGCATCCAGCCGACCTTCGTCGCCGAGCAGCTGTACGCCACCCTGCGCGAGGCGCTGACGCGCATCGAGGGCGCGGTGCAGAGCACCCGCCAGTTCGACCCGGCCACCACCGAGCGGCGCTTCCGCATCGCCCTGTCGGACCTGGGCGAGCTGGGCTTCCTGCCGCTGATCCTGGCGCGGCTGAACCGCGAGGCGCCGCTGGCCGAGGTGGAAGTGCTGCCGCTGCAGGTGGACGAGGTGGGCGACTGGCTGGCCAGCGGCAAGGTGGACACCGCCATCTGCCGCCAGGCGGTGCCCGGCAGCCGCAGCCGGGTGCTGATCCAGGAGCGCTACGTGTGCCTGCTCAGCGCCGACCACCCGCGCATCGGCGAGCGCCTGGAGCTGGCCGGCTACCTCGCCGAACGCCACGTGGTGGTGACGCGCACCTCCGGCCACGGCATCGCCGAGGACGTGCTCCAGGCGATGAAACTGGAGCGCCACATCGCCCTGCGCGTGCCGCACTTCTCGGTGCTGCCGAAGATCATCCCCGGCACCGACCTGCTGACCATCCTGCCGGCGCAGATCGCCCGCATGTTCGTCGCCGAGGGCGGGCTGAAGATGCTCGAACTGCCCTTCGCCGTGCCGGCGTTCGAGGTGTCCCTGCACTGGCGCGCGAGCAGCGAGCAGTCGGCGGCGCTGGAGTGGTTCCGCAGCGCCATCGCCGACGCGATCCTCCAAGGGCAGCATTGAGGCGCCCTCAGTGCGCGGCCAGTGGCTCGCCGGCCGGCGCCGCCGGGCGCAGGCCCAGCAGCACCAGGGCGGCGGCGGCGAAGACCACGGCGAACACGCCGTACAGGTGCAGCGGTTGCCAGCCGTCGTCCAGCAGCAGCCCGGCCACGGTGGGCGAGAGGATGGCACCCAGTCGGCCGACGCCGATCGCCCAGCCCACCCCGGTGGCGCGCACGCCGGCCGGGTAGATCAGCGGCGACAGCGCGTAGAGCCCGGCGATGCAGCCGTTGGCGAACAACCCGATGAATAGCCCCAGGCCAAGCGCGGCGGCCAGTGACGAGGCCGAGCCGAGGAACAGCACCAGCAGCGCCGCGGTGACCAGCATGAAGCCCTGCAGCACCCGCGCCAGCGGCACGCGCGCCGAGAGCGCGCCGACCAGGGCGGCGCCGAAGATGCCGCCGATGCTCAGCAGCACGCCGCCGGTGATGCCCTGCTGCGCGGTGAGGCCGGCGGCGGTGAGCAGCTTGGGCGTCCAGCTCATGATGAAGTAGAAGCCGAACATGGCGAGGAAGAACAGCAGCCAGATCAGCAGCGTCGAGCGGCGCAGCGCGGGGGCCAGCAGCTGCAGCATCGCCACGCCGGCGGCATCGCGCGAGCGGGCTTCGGGCAGCGCATCCAGGCTCTGCAGGCCCAGGCGCCGGGCCAGGCCGTTGACCCGCGCCAGGGCGTTGGCCGGGCGGCGGGCGAGGAGGAAGTCCAGGGATTCGGGCAGGCCCGCCAGCACCAGCGGGATGGCCGCCAGGGAGATCAGGCCGCCGGCCAGGAACACCGAGCGCCAGCCCCAGTGGCCGATCAGCCACACCGCCAGCAGCCCGCCGAAGGTGGCACCCAGGGCGTAGCCGGTGGACTGCAGGCTGACCGCCAGGGGACGCCAGCGGCGGTTGGCGTATTCGGCGGCGATCACGTTGCTGCTGGCGAGGATGCCGCCGATGCCAAGGCCGGTGAAACCGCGCAGCAGGGCCAGTTGCGTTGGGCTCTGGGCCAGGGCCGAGAACAGCATGCCGAGGCCGCACAGCAGCAGGCAGAAGAGGATCAGCGGGCGGCGCCCGAAGCGGTCGGCGCGCGGGGCGATGAACAACGAGCCGGCGGCCATGCCGAACAGCCCGGCGCTGAGCAGCAGGCCGACCTGGGCGCCGTTCAGGCTCCACTCGGCGGAGACCGAGGCGGCGGTGAAGGCCATCACCAGCACGTCGAAGCCGTCGATCATGTTGAGCAGGATGCAGATGCCGATGGCCGTCCACTGGAAGCGGTTCATCGGGCCCTGGTCGAGGGCATGGCGCAGGTCACGATTCATGGGCGCACCTCCGGCGGACGGAGGTTCGGGGCTGGGCGCACGGCATGGCGGGTTCCTCTTGTTCTTGTTGTGGTGGCTTGGTTGGCGCACACCCTGGCAGCGGTGGATCCCGAGCACAAGCCCCCATTGGATCCCAAAATCAAGGAATGGGCTGACGGAAACCACAGATCCCACAGCCTTTACGACGCCAAGATCCAGACTTTACGGAGCCTTCAGCTTGGATTTGGAATTTGTTCGGTTATCGAACTGATTATTTTTCGACCACCACGGTTGACAGGCTTTCCGCTCGAAGCCAAACATTGGATCCAATAAAAACCACAAGATGAGGATCGCCCCATGTTCCCGAAGAACGCCTGGTACGTCGCCTGCACCCCCGACGAGATCGCCGACAAGCCCCTGGGCCGGCAGGTCTGCGGCGAGAAGATGGTCTTCTATCGCGGCCCCGAAGGCCGCGTGGCGGCACTGGAGGACTTCTGTCCGCACCGCGGCGCGCCGCTGTCGCTGGGCTTCGTCGAGGACGGCAAGCTGATCTGCGGCTACCACGGCCTGGCCATGGGCTGCGAAGGCCACACCGAGTCCATGCCCGGCCAGCGCGTGCGCGGCTTCCCGGCGATCCGCAAGTTCGCCGTGGAAGAGCGCTACGGCTTCATCTGGGTGTGGCCGGGCGATGCCGCGCAGGCCGACCCGGCGCTGATCCACCACCTGGAATGGGCCGACAACCCGGACTGGGCCTACGGCGGCGGCCTGTACCACATCCAGTGCGACTACCGGCTGATGATCGACAACCTCATGGACCTCACCCACGAGACCTACGTGCACGCCAACAGCATCGGCCAGAAGGAGATCGACGAAGCCGCGCCGAAAACCCGCGTGGAAGGCGAGGAAGTGATCACCGAGCGGCATATGGAAAGCGTCATGGCCCCGCCCTTCTGGCGCCTGGCCCTGCGCGGCAACGGCCTGGCCGACGACGTGCCGGTGGACCGCTGGCAGATCTGCCGCTTCACCCCGCCCAGCCACGTTCTGATCGAAGTGGGCGTGGCCCACGCCGGCCACGGCGGCTACCACGCCCCGGCGCAGCACAAGGCGGCGAGCATCGTGGTCGACTTCATCACCCCGGAGAGCGAGACCTCCATCTGGTACTTCTGGGGCATGGCGCGCAACTTCCAGCCGCAGGATGAGGCGCTCACCGCGACCATCCGCGAGGGCCAGGGGAAGATCTTCGGCGAGGACCTGGAGATGCTCGAACAGCAGCAGCAGAACCTGCTGCGCCATCCGCAGCGGCAACTGCTGAAGCTGAACATCGACGCCGGCGGCGTGCAGTCGCGGCGCATCCTCGAACGCCTCTGCGCGGCCGAGCAACAGCAACCTGCCGCCGCGCTGATCGCCAGCGCCTGAGCCCCATCCCAGAGCCGGCCCGCGAGGCCGGCCAAGCGTGAGACCGCCACCGTGCTAGACGTCGTCATCACCCGCGTGCAGCGGGAAACCCCGGACATCCTCAGCCTCGAACTGGCCCGCGCCGACGCAGGCCCCCTGCCCGCCTTCAGCGCCGGCGCGCACATCGACCTGCACCTGCCGGGCGGGCTGGTGCGCCAGTACTCGCTGTGCAACGCGCCGGAGGAAACCCACCGCTACCGCATCGCCGTGCTGCGCTGCGCCGACTCGCGCGGCGGCTCCCGCGCGGTGCACGAACTGCAGGCCGGGCAGCCGCTGCGCATCGGCGAACCACGCAACCTCTTCCCCCTCGTCGAAGGCCCGGGAAGGCGCCTGCTGCTGGCCGGCGGCATCGGCATCACCCCGCTGCTGAGCATGGCCGAGCAGCTTGCGCGCAGCGGCGCCGACTTCGAACTGCACTACTGCGCCCGCTCGGCGCAGCAGGCGGCTTTCGTCGAGTACCTGGCGCAGTCCGCCTTCGCCACCCGCGTGCATTGCCACTTCGATGACAGCGAGCCGGCGCGGCGCCTGGACGTGGCGGCGCTGCTGGCGGCGCAGGCGGACGATGCGCAGCTGTACACCTGCGGCCCGGCGGGCTTCATGGAGCACGTGCTGGACAGTGCGCGTGCCCTGGGCTGGGACGAGTCGCGCCTGCACCGTGAGTACTTCGGCGCCGAGCCGGACGTGGGCGGCGAAGCCTTCGAGGTGCAGTTGGCGAGCAGCGGGCAGGTGGTGCGCGTGGAGGATGGGCAGAGTGTGGTGGAGGCGCTGCGCGGTGTCGGGGTGGAGGTGCAGGTGGCGTGTGAGCAGGGTATCTGCGGGACCTGTCTGACGCGGGTGCTGGAAGGCGTGCCGGAGCATCGTGACCAGTACCTGACCGAGGATGAGCAGGCTGCCAATGATCAGTTCACGCCTTGTTGCTCGCGGTCGCGGAGTGCGCGGTTGGTGTTGGATCTGTAGGAGCGAGCTTGCTCGCGAAGGGAGTTTCCAGGCGGCTTGGGTGTTTCGGTTTGACTCCGTCCCCTCTCCCCAGCCCTCTCCCTGAAGGGAGAGGGGGCTTGTCCGTGCCGGCTAAAGGCAAGGTTTCAGCCGGGTACCACAGCATCCGGCGAACTCCAGAGCATCCAAGCGCTCCGAACGGTCCCCTCTCCCTTCAGGGAGAGGGTTAGGGAGAGGGCGCTCTTCGGGCAAGGCACGATGGTGAAGCCCATTCGCGAGCAAGCTCGCTCCTACGAAAAGCATCTCGGCACCGCTGGTTGGTCCTACGACCGCTCTCTTTCCCCCGCCACGGACTTCTTCAACACCGCCACCCCCTCGCGCGGCGGGTGGAAGTATTCGGCGTAGCGCAGGGTGGCATTGGCATGCTCACGCATGATCGCTTCGGCGCGCGCGCCCTGGCCGTTGACCAGGGCGTCGTAGGCGGCGTGGTGCTGCATATGGGCGAAGTTGAAGCGCTGGTATTCGCGGGGCAGGTTGTCGCGGTCCACCGCCAGCGAGCTGACCGAGGCGAACGGCAGGTGGTCGTTGCGCGCCAGGGCCTCGGCGATGGCGCGGTTGCCGCTGGCCTCGATGATCGCCTGGTGGAAGCGCATGTTGAGGCTGTGATACGCCTCCAGGTCCTCGGGCAGTACATGGCCCTTTTCGAAAATGCGGTCGCCTTCGTCCAGGCACTGCTGGAGCTGCGCCCGCGTCTCTTCGGAAATTCCCCGCTCAGCCGCCTGGCGCGCTGCCAGCCCTTCCAGCACGCCGCGCACCTCCACGGCGCCGGCGATGTCGTCCTCGGTGACTTCGCGCACCGTGTAGCCACGGTTGCCGGCCTTGACCAGCAGCCCTTCCTGCTCCAGCACGCGCAACGCCATGCGCACCGGCATGCGCGAAACCTGCAGGCGCTCGGCGGTGGGAATCTCGACGATGCGCTCGCCGGCGGCCAGCTCGCCGGAGGCAATCATCTTGCGCAGTTCAGCCAGCACGCGTTGGCCTGGTTTGCTCATCGAGGGGGCTCTTGTGGCGGGAGGAGTTGGCGGATGATAACGCGGCGTGGCGCTTTTCGTAGGAGCGAGCTTGCTCGCGAATGGAGTTCCCCGGCAGCTGCGCAGTTGGCCCCAACCCCGGCCCCCTCTCCCCAGCCCTCGGCTGCGCGCCCCGCCCTGAAGGGAGAGGGGGCTTGTCCGTGCCGAGAGAAGGAATGGTTTCAGCCGGAAACCAACGGGGCTGCCGACTAACTCAGGAATACTCAAACACTCCGAACGGTCCCCTCTCCCTTCAGGGAGAGGGTTAGGGAGAGGGAGCGGAGTCAAGCCAACGCAGAGGAATCGCCGGGATACTCCGTTCGCGAGCAAGAACTAGGCGTCCCCCTCGCTCCTACAAGAGCCCGCGCTCCTCACTCCTTGCGATGCACCGAGAACCCCGCCCAGGCCTGGCTCACCGGCATGATCTCCAGGCTATTGATGTTGATGTGCGGCGGCTGGTTGACGATCCAGTGGATGGTCTCGGCGATGTCTTCGGGCTGCAGCGCCTCGGTGCCGGCGTAGGTCTTGTCGTAGCGCGCCTGGTCGCCGCCGAAACGCACCAGGGAGAACTCGCTTTCGCACAGGCCCGGTTCCAGGTTGCTGACGCGCACGCCGGTGCCCTGCAGGTCGCAGCGCAGGCTCAGGGAGAACTGTTCGACGAAGGCCTTGGTGGCGCCGTAGACGTGGCTGCCGGGGTACGGCCACTGGCCGGCCACCGAGCCGAGGTTGAGGATACTGGCGCCGCGGCCGTGGGCGATCAGCCGGGGCAGCAGCAGGCGGGTGCAGTACATCAGGCCCTTGATGTTGGTGTCGACCATGGTGTCCCAGTCGTCCAGGTCGCACTCCTGCGCCGGGTCGGCGCCCAGGGCCAGGCCGGCGTTGTTGATCAGTGCGCGCAGCTTGTCGAAGCCGGCCGGCAGGTTGTCCACGGCGCGAGCCACGGCGGCGCGGTCGCGCACGTCGAGGGTGATAGGCAGCACTTCGGCCTGGGCGGACAGTTCCTTGGCCAGGGCCTGCAGGCGGTCTTCGCGGCGGCCGGTGATCACCAGCGACCAGCCGTCGCGGGCGAAACGGCGGGCACAGGCTTCGCCGAAGCCGGAGGTGGCGCCGGTGATGAACAGGGTGGGAGTCATGGGCCAATTCCTCTGCTGGCGGTTTTTCTGTCGGACTTCGCAGGATAGCAGCCCTGCCCCGCCGGCCAGCGCTACAGCGGCCGTCCACAACGGCCGAACAGTTCGGCAGGCGCCTAGGGACGCGGGACGGAGAGGTTTTCCCCCAGGTTTTCCACAGGCTGCTCCACAGCCGGCAGCGGTTTTCGGCAATGCCTGGCGAGCGCCTGCCACGGGCGCAGAAGCCCAGATGTTTCGCGGCTTGCGCCATGCCCCTGGTCAGTATTCAGGCAGTGCTGCGCAACCCACGGCGCGCCTGGGCCAGGAGCAGCTTTCCCAAGCTTATCCACAGCTTGCCCAACAGATTCCGTGGACAACCCGCTAGCCGCCCTGCTCCACCAGCAGGCGCGCGGCGATCAGGTCTTCCAGGGCGTAGCCGACCGACTTGAACAGGGTGATTTCCTGGTCGTCGCGGCGCAGCCCCCGGCCCTGCAGCAGGTCGCCGAGCTGGGTGTGGATGGCCGATTCGGCGATGGCGCCCTCGGCCAGGGGAATCAGCAGGTCGCCGGCTTCCTCCAGCGCGCCTTCGCGGGTGTCGACGACGATGCGCGCGCGGCGCACGGCTTCGCTGTCGGTCTCGCGCATGCTCGGCAGGAAGGCGCCGACCAGGTCGAGGTGGGTGCCGGGGCTCAGCCACTCGCCGCGCACCAGCGGCTCGCGGGAAGTGGTCACGCAGCTGATGGTGTCGGCCGCGGCAACGCCTGCGGCGAGGTCTTCGCAGGCGCGCACCGGGTAGCCTTCGCCGGCCAGGCGCTCGACCAGCGCGGCGACCTTGGACGGGTGCCGGCCCCAGATGGCGACGTCGGTGTAGTCACGCACCGCGCAATGGGCGCGCACCATGTGCGGCGCCAGGGTGCCGCTGCCGACGATGAGCAGGCGCTCGGCGTCGCGCCGGGCCAGGTGGTCCGCCGCCAGGGCCGAGGTGCAGGCGGTGCGCCGGGCGGTGAGTTCGGAGGCTTCGAGCAGCGCCAGCGGGCGGCCGTCGACACCGTCGAACAGGCAGAACAGCGCCGCCACCGCCGGCAGGCCGCGCGCGCCGTTGCCAGGGAACACGGTGACCAGCTTGACGCCGATGTCCTGCCCCGGGCGCCATACCGGCATGGTCAGCAACGTGGCGTCGTCGGGCAGCGCATGGCAGCCGCGCACCGGCGCCTCGCAGGCGCCGGCCAGGCCCTGGCGCAGGGCTTCGATCAGTTGTGGATAAGCCAGGCGCTCGGCGACGTCGGCGTTGGTGAGGAAGCGAACGTTTTGCATGGGGCCCCCGGTGAAGGCTGGTTCATTGGATCCCCGCGTTCGCGGGGAAGACGGAATCGAATACCGGAGCGGGACTCGACCCCGTCATTCCCGCGAACGCGGGAACCCAGCGACTACGACGCTAATGCCCGCCCAGATAGGCGTCGCGCACCTCCTGGTTGCCCAGCAGTTCCGCGCCCGTGCCGCTCATGCGGATCTCGCCGTTGACCATCACGTAGCCGCGGTCGGAGAGCCTGAGGGCGTGGTTGGCGTTCTGCTCGACGAGGAACAGCGTCATGCCGGTCTGCGCCAGTTCGCGCAGGGTCTGGAAGATCTGCTTGACCACGATGGGCGCCAGGCCCAGGGAGGGTTCGTCGAGCAGCAGCAGCTTGGGCCGGCTCATCAGCGCGCGGGCGATGGCGAGCATCTGCTGCTCGCCGCCGGACATGGTCATGGCGCGCTGGTTGCGCCGCTCCTTCAGCCGCGGGAACAGCTCGAACATGCGCTGCATGTCCTCCTGGGCGTGGTCCATGCCGATGGGGATGGTGCCCATCAGCAGGTTCTCCTCCACGCTCATGTCGGGGAACACCCGGCGCCCTTCCGGCGACTGCGCGATGCCGTTGGAGGCCACGTAGTGCGCCGAGCGCCGGGCGATGTCCTGGCCGCGGTAGAGAATCTGCCCGGCCGCCGCGCGCGGCTGGCCGAAGATGGACATCAGCAGGGTGGACTTGCCGGCGCCGTTGGCGCCGATCAGCGCCACCGTCTCGCCTTCGCCCACGGTCAGGGAAACCTTCTTCAGCGCCTGGATCGGCCCGTAGAACACATCCACATCACGGAATTCCAGAATCGGCGCCGTCATGCGACCTCCTCTTCGTCTGCGCCCAGGTAGGCGGCGATCACCTTGTCGTTGCTGCGGATCTCCGCCGGCAGGCCGCGGGCGATCACGTCGCCGTGGTCGAGCACGATGATGTGGTCGGAGATGTTCATCACCATGCCCATGTCGTGCTCGATGAGCAGCACGGTGATGCCGTGGTGGTCGCGCAGGAAGCGGATGATCCGGCTCAGGGCCTGGGTCTCGGCCGGGTTGAGGCCGGCGGCCGGTTCGTCCAGGCAGATGATTTCCGGACGCGTGCACATGGCCCGGGCGATCTCCAGGCGGCGCTGCTGGCCGTAGGACATCTCGCCGGCCAGGCGGTTGGCGCAGTCCACCAGGTCGACCACTTCCAGCCAGTAGAAGGCGTGGTCCAGCGCGTCGCTTTCCGCGCGGCGGTAGCCGGGGGTGTTGAGGATGCCGGAAACCAGGTTGCGGTTGACGTACATGTGCTGCGCCACCAGCAGGTTCTCCACCACCGACATTTCGCGGAACAGGCGGATGTTCTGGAAGGTGCGCGCCAGCCCCGCGCGGTTCACCAGGTGGGTGCCGCCGAACATCTTGTAGTACACGCGGCTGCCGAACTGCGCCGGGTTGACGAAGTCGCCGGCCTGGAACGGCTGGCCGAGGATCTTGATGACGTCGGTGGTAGTGCCCTGGGTGTTGAGCAGGATCTTCCCGCCGGTGGCCTTGTAGAAGCCGGTCAGGCAGTTGAACACCGTGGTCTTGCCGGCGCCGTTGGGGCCGATCAGCGCGGTGATGGAGCCGCGCTCCACGTCCAGGTTGACGTCGTTGAGCGCCTTGATGCCGCCGAAGTGCATCATCAGGTGCTCGACGCTGAGAATCTTGTCGCTCATGGCGCCACCCCCTTGCGCTTGGCGAAGCCCCGGCGGTTGATGCGGATCAGCCCGCGCGGGCGCCAGATCATCATCAGCACCATGAGCATGCCGAACAGCAGCACGCGGTAGTCGGCGAAGCTGCGCAGCAGTTCCGGCGTCACCGTCAGCACGAAGGCGGCGATCACCACCCCGAGGGTCGAGCCCATGCCGCCGAGCACGACGATGGCGAGGATCAGCGCCGACTCGAAGAAGGTGAACGACGACGGGTTGACGAAGCCCTGGTAGCTGGCGAAGAACACCCCGGCCAGGCCCGCGGTGGAGGCCCCGAGCATGAACGCCGAGAGCTTGACCAGCACGTGGTTCAGGCCCAGCGAGCGGCAGGCGATCTCGTCCTCGCGCAGCGCTTCCCAGGCGCGGCCCACCGGCATGCGCGTGAGCCGGTGCTTGACGTACAGCACCAGCAGCACCACCAGGAACAGCACCGCGTAGATGAAGATGAACTTGAGGTTCTGGTTGTAATCGATACCGAGGAACTCGTGGATCGGCGTGCCGCCCTCCTTGGCGCGGCGGCCGAACTCCAGGCCGAAGATGGTCGGCGCCGGCACCTGCATGCCGTTCGGACCGCCGGTGAAGGACAGCCAGTTGTTCAGCACCAGGCGGATGATCTCGCCGAAGCCCAGGGTCACGATGGCCAGGTAGTCGCCGTGCATGCGCAACACCGGGAAGCCCAGTAGCGCCCCGGCCATGGCCGCGGTGATGGCGGCCAGCGGCAGCACCGTCCAGAAGCCCAGGCCCAGGTACTGGTAGCCCAGCGCCAGGCCGTAGGCGCCGATAGCGTAGAAGGCCACGTAGCCCAGGTCGAGCAGCCCGGCGAGGCCCACCACTATGTTCAGGCCCAGGCCCAGCAGCACATAGATCAGCCCGAGGATGACCACGGTGAGCAGGTACTTGTTGGCGAAGAACGGCAGCGCCACGGCGGCCACCACCAGCAGCGGGATGATCCAGCGCAGGCGCGTTTTGTAGCCCGGCGGCAGCACCTGGATGCCGGAGTCGGAGCCCTCGAAGCGGTCGAGCACGCGGCTGCCGACGGCGGTCTGCAGGAACAGGCTGAGCACCAGGCGCCCGGCCATGACCGCGCCGACCATCCAGGCCAGGCGCACCGGTTGCAGGTTGAAGCTGTAGCCGTCGAGCACGATGCCGACGATGGGGCCGAACACGATGAGGGCGACCAGGCCGGCCAGGACGGTGTCCACCAGGCTCTGCTTGAGGTCGATGCGCGGGGCGGAAGCGGTTGCGTTAGCCATGCTCACACCTTCGATACCTGGGGCCGGCCCAGGAGTCCTTGCGGTCGGAAGATGAGGATGGTCACCAGCAGCCCGAAGGCGAACACGTCCTTGTAGTCGGTGTTGACCATGCCGGAGAACTGCGCCTCGGCCACGCCCAGGATGAGGCCGCCGAGCATGGCCCCGGGCAGCGAGCCGATGCCGCCGAGCACCGCGGCGGTGAACGCCTTGATGCCGATGATGAAGCCGGCGTAGAAGTCGAAGGTGCCGTAGTTCATGGTGATCAGCACGCCGGCCAGCGCGGCCATGGCGGCGCCGATGACGAACACGTAGGAGATCACCCGGTCGGTGTTGATGCCCAGGATCGAGGCCATCTTGCGGTCCTGCTGGGTGGCGCGGCACATGCGCCCGAGCTTGGTGTACTGGATCACGTAGGTGAGCACGGCCATGCCGGCGAAGGAGGCCAGCAGGATGAACAGCTTGGTGTAGGTCAGCTGCACCCAGCCGTCGCCGATGTGCAGCTTGAAGGCGCCTTCGAGCAGCGTCGGCACGCCCTGCTGGCGCGGGCCCTGGGCCAGCTGCACGTAGTTCTGCAGGATCAGCGACATGCCGATGGCGCTGATCAGCGGCGCCAGGCGCGTGGAGTTGCGCAGCGGCTTGTAGGCGATGCGCTCGATCACCCAGCCGTACACGCCGGTGACCAGGATGGTGAAGATCAGCGTGCCGAGGATCAGCAGCGGGAAGGAATGCAGGCCGAAGAAGGCCAGCAGCGCCAGGCCGATGGCGGAAAGGTAGGCCGATACCATGTAAACCTCGCCGTGGGCGAAGTTGATCATGCCGATGATGCCGTAGACCATCGTGTAACCGATGGCGATCAGGCCGTAGACCGACCCGAGGGTCAGCCCGTTGATCATTTGCTGGAGAAAGATGCCGTCCACGATTGGATACTCACGCAAGCGGGGCAGGAAAAGGCTGACGCGGCGCGCCTGATGCGGCTCGTGACCGCCAGCGGGCGACGTCGACCTGCGGGGATGCCGGCGCCGCTCGTGGCGGCGCCGGCAGGCGGCGCGTCAGGCCGGGATCACTTCTTGAAAGCGTCCAGCTGGTGGTACTTGCCCTTGTCGTCCCATTCGTAGACCACGTAGTCGGAGACTTTCAGGTCGCCCTTCTGGTCCCACTCCTTCTTGCCCATCACGGTCTGTACCGGGTGCGACTTCAGCCACTTGGCGGCCGCCGCCGGGTCGGTCTTGCCAGCGCCGTTGAAGCCGGCAGCAAGGGCCTGCACCGAGGCGTAGGCGTAGAGGGTGTAGCCTTCGGGCTCGAAGCCGCCGGCGCGGAACTTCTCGACCACCGCCTTGCCGTCGGGGATCAGCCGTGGGTCGGCGCCGAAGGTCATCAGCACGCCCTTGACGTACTGCGGGCCGCCGGCGGTGGTGACCAGTTCGTCGGTGACGATGCCGTCGTCGGACATGAACTTGGCGGTCAGGCCCTGTTCGCGCATCTGCCGCACCAGCGGGCCGGCCTCGGGGTGCAGGCCGCCGAAGTAGACGACCTCGGCGCCGGAAGCGCGGATCTTGGTGACCAGGGCGTTGAAGTCCTTCTCGCCGCGGGTCAGGCCTTCGTACAGCACCTCCTTCACGCCGCGCTTGTTCAGCTGCGCGCGGGTGGCGTCGGCCAGGCCCTGGCCGTAGGTGTCCTTGTCGTGGATGACCGCGACCTTCTTGGCCTTGAGCACGTCGACGATGTAGTCGCCGGCGACGATGCCCTGCTGGTCGTCGCGGCCGCACATGCGGAACATGCCGGAGAGGCCGCGCTCGGTGACCTGCGGGTTGGTCGAGCCGGGGGTGATGGCGATGATGCCGGCCTCGTCGTAGACCTCGGAGGCGGGGATGGTGGAGGAGGAGCAGAAGTGGCCGACCACCGCCACCGCCTTGTCTTCGTCGACCAGGCGGTTGGCCACGGCCACGGCCTGTTTCGGTTCGCAGGCGTCGTCCGCCTTCACCAGCTTGATCTTCTCGCCGTTGACGCCGCCGGCGGCGTTGATGTCCTCGGCGGCCTGGGTCGCTCCGCGCCAGTATTGCTCGCCGAAGGATGCGTTGGCCCCGGTGTGCGGGCCGGCGACGCCGATCACGACGTCGGCCTGGGCGAGAGAAGTCATGCCCATCGCGGCGGTTACCGCCAGGGCCAGAAAGCCTTTTCTGAAAATCTTCTGCGACATGGAGTTTTGCTCCTGAGGTTTTTGTGGTGACGCGCGAAACAACAGATGTTGGCGATTAGCCAACAGCAAGCCGCGTGCCATCCGTTTTTGTTATTCGACAAGTCGGACAGCAGAACCGGCCAGGGCCGGCAGAAAACAGCTTTTGGCGTGTGCAACCCCCAAAAACAAAAGGTGCAACCCAAACATCCGATGGGCGCAACCATCCATCCCGCGAGCTGGCACAACCAGCAGCCAACGGGCGCAACCCGAGCGGTAACCATCGCTGTCACCTAACTGCACATTCTCGGTGCGCGCCCATCGAGGTAACGCACCAAAAAGGCTAGACCAAAGTGCAGAAGGAGCCAGACGAGGCGGACGGGGCCGGGCGCCCCCGTCCCGGGCGCGCCGCTAGATCACCACGCGCAGGCACTGCCCGGCGTGGTAGAGCGAGAAGCCCGCCTCGTACAGGCAGCTGCGCAGGCCCGCCGCGGAAACCTCCTCCAGCGGCCGCAGGGGCATGGGCAGGGCGCTGGCCTCGCCGCGCAGCAGGAAGTCGGCGAAGGCCTTGCCCACCACGGTGCCGGTGGTCACCCCACGGCCGTTGTAGCCGCTCATGGCGAGCAGCCCCGGCGCCGGCTCGAACAGGCGCATCAGATGGTCGGGGGTGAAGTCGATGCAGCCGGTCCAGGTGAATTCCCAGTCCACCTTGCCCAGCCGCGGGAAGTAGTGCTGCTGGATGCGGTCGGCCCAGCTGCGGATGAACCATTCCGGCTTGCCGGTGCCCTTGCCCAGGCTACCGAGCAGCAGGCGGCCGTCGGCGTCGCGGCGGATGCTGCTGAGCACCTGGCGGGTGTCCCAGGAGCCCTGGCCGCCGGGCAGGATGCGCGCGGCCTCGGCGCCCTCCAGCGGGCGCGAGGCGACCTGGTAGTAGTAGCCGGGGAAGAAGGTGCGGCGCAGTTGCGTCCACTCGCCCTCGGTGTAGGCGCTGGAGGCGATCACCACCTTCTGCGCCAGCACGCTGCCCTCGCCGGTGATGACGCGCCAGGCAGCGCCCTCGCGCTCCAGCGCGGTCACCGCCGAGTTGTGGTACAGCCCGCCGCCCAGCTCGACCACGGCGCGGGCCAGGCCGCTGACGTAGGCCATGGGGTTGAGGGTGCCGGCGCGGCGGTCGAGCAGCGCGCCGGCGATCCGCTCGGTGCCGCAGGCCTCGGCGCAGGCCGCGCCGGTGAGCAGCTCGACCGGGGCGCCGCGGCGCTGCCATTGCTCGCAGCGGCTGCGCAGGTCGTCCAGGCCGCGCTGGTTGTGGGCCATGTGCAGGGTGCCCTCGCGGCGCGCCTGGCAATCGATGGCGTACTTGTCGATCAGCGAGAAGACCAGCGAGGGCGCCGCGCCGAGCATGCGGTTGAGGCGCGAGCCGACCTCCTGGCCCATGCCCGCCTCGATCTCGTCCGGCGGAATCCACAGGCCGGCATTGACCAGCCCGACGTTGCGCCCGGCGCCGCCATGGCCGGTGCGATGGGCCTCCAGCACACAGACGCTGCGCCCCGCCTCCAGCAGGTGCAGGGCCGCGGAGAGCCCGGTGAAGCCGGCGCCGACGACGCACACGTCGGCCTCGTGTTCCCCCAGCAGCGACGGCGCCTGCGGCCGCTCGGGGGTCAGGTGTTCCCACAGACACTCTTGGCGAAGCGACATCCGCTGATCCTTGTACAAGGAGCTGCAAGCGGCAAGCGGCAAGCTCCAAGAAAGAGCCTGCCGCCCCACCCACAGCTAGAAGTCACACCCTGGTCTTGCGCTTTCAGCTTTCAGCTAATCGAACACTATGCCCTGGGCCAACGGCAACTCCCGCGACCAGTTCACGGTGTTGGTCTGCCGGCGCATGTAGGCCTTCCAGGCGTCGGAGCCGGATTCGCGGCCGCCGCCGGTTTCCTTCTCGCCACCGAAGGCGCCGCCGATTTCCGCGCCGCTGGGGCCGATGTTGACGTTGGCGATGCCGCAGTCGCTGCCGATCGCCGACATGAAGGCTTCCGCCTCGCGCACGTCGGTGGTGAACACGCAGGACGACAAGCCCTGGGGCACAGCGTTGTTCAGCGCCACCGCCTCGTCGAAGTCCTTGTAGGGGATCACGTAGAGGATCGGGGCGAAGGTCTCGCTGCGCACCACGTCGCTCTGCTCGGGCATCTCGACGATGGCCGGGGAGACGTAGAAGGCCTCGGGGAACTGGTCTTGCAGCTGGCGCTCGCCGCCGAACACCGTGCCGCCCTCGCCGCGCGCCTGCTCCAGCGCGCCCTGCATGGCCAGGAAGCTGCGCTCGTCGATCAGCGGGCCGACCAGGTTGCCCTGCAGCGGGTGGCCGATGCGCACTTTCGAATACGCGGCCTTCAGGCGCGCGACTATCTCGTCCTTCACCGACTCGTGGGCGATCAGCCGGCGCAGCGTGGTGCAGCGCTGCCCGGCGGTGCCCACGGCGCTGAACAGGATGGCGCGCACGGCCATGTCCAGGTCGGCGCTGGGGGCCAGGATCATGGCGTTGTTGCCGCCCAGTTCGAGGATGCTGCGGCCGAAGCGTGCGGCGACGCGCGGGCCCACTTCGCGGCCCATGCGGGTGCTGCCGGTGGCGCTGACCAGGGCCACGCGCGGGTCGTCCACCAGGGCCTCGCCGGCGGCGCGGTCGCCGATCAGCACCTGGCTGAGGCAGGCCGGGGCGTCGCCGAACTGCGCCAGGGCCTTGTCGAACAGCGCCTGGCAGGCCAGCGCGGTGAGCGGCGTCTTCTCCGACGGCTTCCACACCACCGGGTTGCCGCACACCAGGGCCAGCGCGGTGTTCCACGACCACACGGCGACCGGGAAGTTGAAGGCGCTGATGACGCCGACCACGCCCAGCGGCTGCCAGGTCTCGCGCATGTGGTGGCCGGGGCGCTCGGAGGCGATGGTCAGGCCGTAGAGCTGGCGCGACAGGCCGACGGCGAAGTCGCAGATGTCGATCATCTCCTGCACTTCGCCCTGGCCTTCCTGGGTGATCTTGCCGGCCTCCCAGGACACCAGCTCGCCCAGCTCGGCCTTGTGCGCGCGCAGCTGCTCGCCGAACAGCCGCACCAGTTCGCCGCGACGCGGCGCCGGCACCGCGCGCCAGGCGGCGAAGGCCTGGGCCGCGCGGCCGATCTTCTGCTCCACCTCGGCGGCGCTTTCCAGGCGCACGGCGCCCAGGCGGCTGCCGTCGATGGGGCTGTGGATGACATGGTCGCCGTTGGAGTAGAGGGAGGAATCGACTCCCAGTTTCTCGAGCAGTGCGGAAATCATCGCGTCTCCTGAGCCAGTCGGTTAAGCCATTGGAATGCAAGCAGTAATAACCGGCTTGCAGGCGGCCAACAAACGACGTTTCCTATGCACATCATTCCGTAAATTCATGCCAGGGGTGGCTGCGCGTCGGCGGAGCCGCCCTACCGGCATTCACAGAGCCGATCACGACGATGCTCAACAAACGCCACCTGCCCTCCATGACCGCCCTGCAGTGCTTCGAGGCCGTGGCCCGGCACCTGAGCTTCACCCGCGCCTCGGAGGAGCTGGCGCTGACCCAGAGCGCGGTGAGCAAGCAGGTGGCGCAGCTGGAGGAGATGCTCCAGCACCTGCTGTTCCGCCGCGTGCGCCGGCGCCTGCAGCTGACCCCGGCGGGCGAGCTGTACCTGCAGGAGGTGCGCAAGATCCTCAGCCAGGTGGAGCTGTCCACCCGCTATCTGCTGTCCTACGGCGGCGAGACCGAGGTGCTGCGCGTGTCCACCCCTCCCACTTTCGGTGCGCGCTGGCTGATCCCGCTGCTCAACGGCTGGCGCCATCGCCACCCGAACATCCACCTGGACCTGCGCCAGGAACTGGAGCCCGACGACCTGCTGCACTCGCGCTGCGACGTGGCCTTCTTCTTCGGCCCCGGCACCCTGCCCGGCGCCGAGTGCCTGCACCTGTTCGGCGAGGAAATGCTGCCGGTGTGCTCGCCGGCGCTCCTCCCGGCGCAGCCGCTGGACGACCCGCTGCAACTGGACGAACTGGTGCTGCTGCAGAACGCCACCCGCCCGGAGGCCTGGCACGAGTGGTTCGCCAGCCTCGACCGGCGCAGCGAGCACAGCTTCCACGGGCCGCGCTTCGACACCTTCTACATGTGCATCCGCGCCGCCCAGGCCGGCTGCGGCGTGGCCCTGCTGCCGCGCTTCCTGGTGGAGGAGGAACTGGCCGAAGGCAAGCTGGTGGTCGCCTGGCCGCACAGCCTGCAGAGCCGCAGCGCCTACTACCTGGCCTACCCCGAGCAGGCCGCGGCGGTGCCCAAGGTGCGCGCCTTCGTCGAGTGGATCGGCGAGCACCTGCAACAGCCCTGAAGCGCCCGCGACCATCCGGGCATCGCCCGGCACGCCGCGTGCTGGTATTTTTTCCGCATCCGACGGGCCGCGCCCGTCCACAACCGGACAGAGAAGCCCATGAAAACCATCCAAGACGACATCGCTCAGGACCTCAACGTGCAGCGGCCCTTCGCCACCGAGGCCGACGTGCAGGCGGAAATCCAGCGCCGCATCCGCTTCATCCAGGACTGCCTGCGCGAGTCGGGCACCAGGACCCTGGTGCTGGGCATCAGCGGCGGTGTCGACTCCCTCACCGCCGGCATGCTCTGCCAGCGCGCCGTGGAAGGCCTGCGCGAGGAAACCGGCAACCCGGACTACCGCTTCATCGCCGTGCGCCTGCCGTACAACGTGCAGGGCGACGAGTCCGACGCCCAGGCAGCGGTGGACTGCATAGCCCCGGACGAGCGCCACACGGTGAACATCGGCCCGGCGGTCCAGGCCCTGGCCGAGCAGACCCGCGCCCTCGACGGCCTGCCCGCCGCCACCGTGGACTTCGCCCTGGGCAACACCAAGGCGCGCATGCGCATGGTCGCCCAGTACACCATCGCCAACGCCCGCCAGGGCCTGGTGGTGGGCACCGACCACGCGGCCGAGGCGGTGATGGGCTTCTTCACCAAGTTCGGCGACGGCGCCTGCGACATCGCCCCGCTGACCGGCCTGGTGAAGCACCAGGTACGCACCATCGCCCGCACCCTGGGCGCCCCGGAATTCCTCGTGGAAAAAGTGCCCACCGCCGACCTCGAAGACCTGGCCCCGGGCAAGCCGGACGAACACGCCCACGGCGTGACCTACCAGGAGATCGACGCCTTCCTGCACGGCCAGCCGGTCAGCCCGGAGGCCTTCGAGATCATCAAGCGCACCTACGAGAAGACCCACCACAAGCGGCAGTTGCCGAAGGCGCCGTGAGGGCGCCTTGCGCCATTCCCTGTAGGAGCGCGCCCTGCGCGCGATTTCGCGGGCAGGGCCCGCTCCTACAGGTTGCCGGGAGGCACGGTATTCCTCCCCCCGTAGGAGCGGACCTTGTCCGCGATGGGCCGGAACCTCCGGCGCGATTCGCGGATGAGATCCGCTTCTACGCTGCCCCACCCGCGCCATTCCATGTAGGAGCGCGCCCTGCGCGCGATTTCGCGGGCAGGGCCCGCTCCTACAGATTGCCGGAAGGCACGGTATTCCTACCCCCGTAGGAGCGGACCTTGTCCGCGATAGCCGGACATCCCGGCGCGTTTCGCGGATGAGATCCGCTCCTACGCTGCCCCACCCGCGCCATTCCATGTAGGAGCGCGCCCTGCGCGCGATTTCGCGGGCAGGGCCCGCTACAGGTTGCCGGGAGGCACGGTATTCCTCCCCCGTAGGAGCGGACCTTGTCCGCGATTAGCCGGAACCTCCGGCGCGATTCGCGGATGAGATCCGCTCCTACGCTGCCCCACCC
>NZ_JWMC01000064.1:0-60220 GCF_000812405.1 Pseudomonas sp. PI1 | reverse complement strand
GACGCCCTGATCGCCGCTGCCACCGGCGGTTGAGGGGAGGGGTTCGCGCCGGCCCGGCGGGCCGCGCGGTACATGCCAACCCCGCCGCGGCCGGGCCGCGGCGGACGTGGATCGAGTCATCCATCAAGGAGCGCCAAATGATAAGAACAATAAGGTTCGCCGGCTTCAGCCCGAAGATACTGGCGGTGGTGGTGGGCGTCGGCGTCAGTGCCGAGGCCTCGGCGGTCAATTTCAACATCGGCGAGATCCAGGGGCAGTTCGACTCCTCGCTGTCCATCGGCGCCAGCTGGAGCACCCAGAGTCCCAAGCAGGACCTGATCGGCGCGGCCAACGGCGGCCACGGCTTCACCCAGACCAACGACGACGGCCGGCTGAACTTCAAAAAGGGCGAGACCTTCTCGAAGATCTTCAAGGGCATCCACGACCTGGAGCTGAAGTACGGCGACTTCGGCGTCTTCACCCGCGGCAAGTACTGGTACGACTTCGAGCTCAAGGACGAAAGCCGCCAGTGGAAGGACATCGACGACCACGGCCGCAAGGAGGGCGCCAAGTCCTCCGGCTTCCAGCTGCTCGACGCCTTCGGCTACTACAACTACAGCATCGCCGAGAAGCCCGGCAGCGTGCGCCTGGGCAAGCAGGTGGTGAGCTGGGGCGAGAGCACCTTCATCCTCAACTCGATCAACAGCATCAACCCCATCGACGTCGCCGCCTTCCGCCGCCCCGGCGCCGAGATCAAGGAAGGCCTGATCCCGGTGAACATGGCCTTCATCTCCCAGGGCCTGACCGACCAGCTGTCGATGGAAGCCTTCTACCAGCTGGAGTGGGACCAGACCGTCATCGACAACTGCGGCACCTTCTTCTCCACCACCGACGTGGCCGCCGACGGCTGCCGGAGCAACTACAACATCCTCGACCCGGCCTCGGTCGCCGGCCTCAACGCGCCGGCGACCAAGGCCGTGCTCAACTCCCTGGGCGTCACCGTCACCCCCGAGGGCCTGATGGTGCCGCGCGGCGCCGACCGCGACGCGCGCGACTCCGGGCAGTGGGGCCTGGCCCTGCGCTGGCTGGGCGACAACACCGAGTACGGCGCCTACTTCATGAACTACCACAGCCGCACGCCCATCGTCAGCATGCAGAACGCCAACCGCGGCGACATCGGCAATGCCCTGCTGGCGCTTTCCAGCCCGGCCACCGCGGCGCTGGCCCAGCCGATCCTGCTCGGCCGCGGCAACTACTTCCTCGAATACCCCGAGGACATCCGCCTGTACGGCCTGAGCTTCTCCACCACGCTGCCGACCGGCACCGCCTGGAGCGGCGAGATCAGCTACCGGCCGAACATGCCGCTGCAGACCAACACCACCGACCTCACCCCGTTGCTGGCCACCACCGTGGCCGGCGGCTTCGCCAGCGGCGGCGTGGCCGGCGCGCTGGGGGCGGCCGGGCAGGTCAGCCACGGCTACATCCGCAAGGAGGTCACCCAGGCGCAGACCACCTTCACCCAGTTCTTCGACCAGGTGATGGGCGCCGAGCGCCTGACCCTGGTGGGCGAGCTGGGCCTGACCTACGTCGGCGGCATGACCGACGACGTCGGCGAGCGCTACGGCCGCGACGCCGTTTACGGCGTGCCGGAGAACCCGGCGGCGGCCAGCCGCTACGGCAGCCACGGCTTCTACACCTCGTCGTCCTGGGGCTACCGCGCGCGGGCCATCTGGGACTACCCCAACGTCATCGCCGGCATCAACCTCAAGCCCAACCTGGCCTGGTCCCACGACGTCGACGGCTACGGCCCGGTGTTCAACGAGGGCAGCAAGGCCGCCAGCATCGGCCTGGACGCCGACTACCAGAACACCTACACCGCCAGCCTTTCCTACACCAACTTCTTCGGCGGCGATTACAACACCATCAGCGACCGCGACTTCGTCGCGCTCAGCTTCGGCGTGAACTTCTGAGGAGGGAGCCTGCATGAACAAGCCCAAGATACAGTTGCACGGCATCGCCCTGGTCCTGAGCCTGCTGGCGGGCCACGCGCTGGCGGCGGCCACGCCGGACGAGCTGGCCAAGCTCGGCACTTCGCTGACTCCGCTGGGCGCGGAGAAGGCCGGCAACGCCGACGGCAGCATCCCGGCCTGGACCGGCGGCCTCAAGCCCGACGCCGCGCCGGTGACCGCCAATGGCTTCCTCGGCGACCCCTACGCCGGCGAGCAGCCGCTGTTCACCATCACCGCGAAGAACCTCGAGCAGTACCGCGCGCGCCTGTCCGAGGGGCAGCTGGCGATGTTCCAGCGCTACCCGGACAGTTACCGCATGCCGGTGTACACCAGCCACCGCTCCAACGCGGTGCCCGAGGCGATCTACGCGGCGGCGAAGGTCAGCGCCCGGAAGACCCGCCTGATCCCCAGCGGCAACGGCCTGGAAGGCTTCACCGACAGCCGCTACTACGCCTTCCCCATCCCCCACGACGGCCTGGAAGTGGTGTGGAACCACATCACCCGCTACCGCGGCGGCAACCTGCGGCGCCTGTACGTGCAGGCCGCGCCGCAGGTCAACGGCAGCTACAGCCTGGTCAACTTCGAGGACGAGGTGGCCTTCCCCGACAAGATGCCCGACCTGCCGGCGGACACCGCCGCCAACGCGCTGCTGTACTTCAAGCAGCAGATCACCGCGCCGGCGCGCCTGGCCGGCAACGTGCTGCTGGTGCACGACTTCCTCGACCAGGTGAAGCAGCCGCGCATGGCCTGGATCTACAACGCCGGCCAGCGCCGCGTGCGCCGCGCCCCGCAGGTGGCCTACGACGGCCCCGGCACCGCCGCCGACGGCCTGCGCACCTCGGACAACTTCGACATGTACAACGGCGCGCCGGACCGTTACGACTGGAAGCTGATCGGCAAGAAGGAGCTGTACATCCCCTACAACAACTTCCGCCTGGCCGCGCCGACGGTGAAGTACGCCGACATCCTCAAGGCCGGCCACACCAACCCGGAGCTGGCGCGCTACGAACTGCACCGCGTGTGGGTGGTGGAGGCGACGCTGAAGAGCGGCGAGCGCAACATCTACGCCAAGCGCCGCTTCTACCTCGACGAGGACAGCTGGCAGATCGCGATGTCCGACCTCTACGACGGCCGCGGCCAGCTGTGGCGGGTCGGCCGCGCCATGCTGATGCCCTACTACCAACGCGAAGTGCCGGCCTACGCCTTCGAGGAACTCGACGACCTGATCGCCGGGCGTTACATCGTCACCGGCCTGAGCAACGAGGAGAAGACCTTCGTGCAGTTCGACCTCAAGGCCTCGCCGGCCGACTTCACCCCCTCGGCGCTGCGCAGCACCGGGGTGCGCTGAAACCCGGTCACCGCCCTGTGCGCGTGAGCGGGCAGGGCGGTGGCGCCTTGCTCGCCAGCGTGGCGTTCAGGCCTGGCCGGCGCCAAGCTCCGCCACTACCTGGTCGACGAAGCTGCGCAGCTTCGGCGGCATGCGCCGGTCGCTGGCGTACAGCAGGTGCACCGGCCGCGCCGGCATCTGCAGCTGGGGGAACAGCCGCACCAGGCTGCCCCGGCGCAGGTCTTCGGCGAGCATCGCCTCGGCGCCGAGGAGGATGCCCAGGCCGTCGCGCGCCGCGGCTCGCTGGGCGCGCGCGTCGTTGACCTGGAAGCGGCTGCCGCGGGAGAAGTACTGCAGGCTTTCGCTGTCGAGCATCAGCCAGTCGCTGGCCGCCGCGGGCGACTGGAAGGTGAAGCCCAGGCACTGGTGCCGGGCCAGTTCGGCCGGGGCATGTGGCGTGCCGTACTCGGCCAGGTAGTCCGGCGAGGCGCAGGCCACCAGCCGGTAGGGCGCCAGCGGCCGGGCCACCAGGCTGGAGTCGCCCAGGGTGCCGATGCGGATGACCGCCTCGAAGCCGTCGTCGATCAGGTCCACCAGGCGGTCGTTGAGCGACAGTTCCACCTGCACCTCGGGGTGCGCGCGCAGGTAGCGGCCGAGCAGCGGCAGCAGGCAGTAGGTGCCGTAGGTCACCGGGGCGCTGATGCGCAGGCGCCCGCGCGGCACCGCGCTGTGGTTCAGGGCCAGGGCGTCGGCCGCTTCCGCCTCGGCCAGCACCAGCTTGCAGCGTTCGTAGTACTGCTGGCCGACCTCGGTGAGGCTCTGCCGGCGGGTGGTGCGGTTGAGCAGCTTGACGCCCAGGCGCTCCTCCAGTGCGCCGACGTGCTTGCCGACCATCTGCGAGGACATGCCCAGGGCCGCGCCGGCGGCGGAGAAGGAGCCGCTGTCGGCGGCCTTGACGAATACCGCCATGCTTTGCAGACGATCCATGCTTCAAAACTCGCGATTCAAAACCAATGGTTTCATAACTTGAAAGCGGAGGCCGATTTTTCCGCCTCCAGGTTTCAAATAGCATCCTGGCTTCCGGGTTGGCTGGCAAGCGCCAGCCGCCCCCCACCGAGAATGGACAACGGGAGACAGGCGATGCGTATCGGAATCATCGGGGCGGGCTTCATCGGCCGCGCCCTGGCAGAACTGGGCGTGAAGAACGGCTACGAGGTGATGCTCAGCAACTCCCGTGGCCCGCACACATTGACCAGCACCATGATCGCCCTGGGCTGCCGGATCGGCAGCGTGGAGCAGGCCGCCAGCTTCGGCGACCTGTTGCTGCTGGCGATCCCCTTCGGCCGCTACCGCGAGCTGCCGGCCCAGGCCTTCGCCGGCAAGATCGTGCTGGACGCCAACAACTACTACCCGCAGCGCGACGGCCAGTTCGCCGAGCTGGACAGCCAGGCGACCACCACCAGCGAACTGCTGGCGCAGCACCTGCAAGGCGCCCGCGTGGTCAAGGCCTTCAACGCCATCCTCGAACGCGACCTGGTCGCCGACGCGCGGCCCGCCGGCGCCGCCGACCGCCGCGCGCTGCCGATCGCCGGGGACGATGCGCAGGCCAAGCAGGCGGCCGCTGAACTGCACGAGCGCTTCGGCTACGACGTGGTCGACGCCGGCCCCCTGGCCGAGGGCTGGCGTTTCGAACGTGCCCGCCCGGCCTACTGCCGGCGCCTGGACAGCGCCGGCCTGCGCGCCGCGCTGGCCGATACCGGGCCCAACCAGGCCGAAGGCGCCTGGCGCAGCTGACGCGGCGCGGGGGAGGGCTCTGGCGCGGGGGATTCTGGTTTGCCCCGAGTGACTCCGATAGTATGGGCGGCATGCCCAAGAGTCCCTCCGCACCGCCCGCCGCCAGGCCCTCCCGGCCTGTTTCGCCGCAGGAAAAGATCGCTTTCGTACCGCTGCCCAGCTGGATCCAGGCAGCGGCGCGCTGCGGTTTCGCCATCGACCCCATCCTCCGCGAGATCGGCGTGCGGGTGGATGGCATCCGCCTCAACGAGGTCAGCATCAGCCTGGCCCAGTCCAGCCGGCTGATCGAGGCCTGCGTCGCCCGCTCCGAGGCGGCCAGGGCGCGTGGCGAGCATTTCCCCTTCGTCTTCGGCGAGTCCTTCGCCTTCGGCTCGATCCCCGAGATCGAGACCTACCTGGCCACCTGCACCACGCTGCGCAAGGCGCTGCGCGCGCTGGACTGGGTCAGCGAGCTGATGAGCCAGAGCCTGCGCATGACCCTGCACGAAAGCAGCCGCTACGCCCAGCTGCGCATCGACCTGGGCGACTACCAGGCCTGGCCGGCGCCGACGCGCTACTTCACCGAGGCCTGGCTGGCTTCGATGCTGCGCTTCACCCGCACGCTGATCGGCCGCAACGCCGTGGAACGCGTGCTGGTGCGCCATGCCGCGCCGGAGTATGGCGAACTCTATGCCCGCCACTTCGCTGCCGAAGTGCGTTTCGAGCAGCCCTGCAACGCCATCGTGCTGCCCCGCGAACTGCTCGACCAGCCGCTGTTCGGCGCCTTGCCCGAACTGCATCGGCAGGCCGAGGTGAGCATCGAGCAACGGGTTTCCCGGCTGACCTCGCAGGTGGGCATCAGCGGCCAGCTGGAACGGCTCTTCGGCGAGCGCCCGGCCTTGCTCAGCCTGGGCATCGAGGGCAGCGCCGAGGAACTCGGCATGCAGGTGCGCACCCTGCAGCGGCGCCTGCAGAGCGAGGGCGAGAGCTTCGCCGCGCTGCAGGCGCGCCTGCGCTTCCGCCAGGCCAGCAAGCTGCTGCGCGAAACCGACCTGGACCTGGACAGCATCAGCGAACGCCTCGGTTTCTCCGAACGGCGCGCCTTCACCCGGGCTTTCAGCCGCTGGGCCGGCATGTCGCCCAGCGTCTTCCGGCGTTCGCAGAAGGGCTGAGGGCCCGGCTGGCAGCGACCGCCTTCGACTGTCGTCTTCGGTCCCCTGGGCGTCGCGGGCGGTCCTAGTTGCGCCCCGGGCCTGGCCCTATCGTTCTGCCACACCCCCGCCGGCCAGGCGGGCGGTGCCAGAACAATAAGAGGCCCAGCCTCAGGAGCGCCGAATGACAAGAATAAATCGGCAGGCCAACCTTGCGTCGCAGGTACTGACCTTCTCGGTCGTACTGGGATTGGCCGCCCCCGCCCATGCCTACAACTTCACCCTCGGCGAGATCGAAGGCCAGCTCGACTCCTCGCTTTCCTTCGGCGCCAGCTGGGGGACCTCGAAAATCGACAGGAACCTGGTCGGCATCAACAACGGCGGGCGCGGCCCGACCGCCACCGGCGACGATGGCCGCCTCAACTTCAAGCGCGGCGAAACCTTCTCGAAGATCTTCAAGGGCATCCACGACCTGGAACTGAAGTACGGCGACTACGGTGCGCTGCTGCGCGGCCGCTACTGGTACGACTTCGAACTCAAGGACGAAAACCGGCCCTGGAAGGACATCGACGACCACGGCCGCGACGAGGGCGCCAAGGCCTCCGGCGGCGAAATCCTCGACGCCTTCGTCTACCGCAACTACGACATCGGCGGGCAGCCCGGCGCGGTGCGCCTGGGCAAGCAGGTGGTGAGCTGGGGCGAGAGCACCTTCATCGCCAACGGCATCAACGCCATCAACCCGGTGGACGTTTCCGCCCTGCGCCGCCCCGGCGCCGAGGTCAAGGAAGCGCTGATCCCGGTGAACATGCTCTCGCTGTCGCAGAGCCTCGGCGACTCGCTGAGCGTCGACGGCTTCTACCAGCTGGAATGGCAGAAGACCGTGGTCGACAACTGCGGCACCTTCTTCTCCAGCTCCGATGTGGTGGCCAAGGGCTGCAACGACAACAACCGCGTCGGCTCGCCGGCCATCGCGCCCCTGGAGCCCCTGGCGCGGGCCTTCGGCATCGGCTTCGACGTCGACGCCGAGGGCGTCGCCATCCCCCGCGGCAAGGACCGCGAGGCGCGCGACTCCGGGCAGTGGGGCCTGGCCCTGCGCTGGCAGACCGAGAACGTCGAATACGGCGGCTACTTCATCAACTACCACAGTCGCTCGCCGTTCCTCTCCACCCGGACGCCCAGCGGCCTGCTCGCGGTGGCCGCCAACCCGGCCTTCAACGCTGCCGCAGGGCCCCTGGCCGGCGGCCTGCTGCAGAGCGCCGCGCTGGGCACCGGCCAGTATTTCCTGGAATACCCGGAAAACATCCGCCTCTACGGCCTGAGCTTCTCCACCACGCTGCCCACCGGCACCGCCTGGAGCGGCGAGATCAGCTACCGGCCCAACGCGCCGCTGCAGATCAACACCACCGACCTGCCGCGGGCGCTGCTCAACCCCATCAGCGGTGGCCTCGCCTCGCCAACCATCCCCACCAGCGAGGGCGCCTACAACCAGGGCTACCGGCGCAAGGAGATCACCCAACTGCAGACCACCTTCACCCACTTCTTCGACCAGGTGATGGGCGCCGAGCGCCTGACCCTGGTGGGCGAGGTGGCCTACGACCACGTCGGCGGCCTGGAGAGCACTCACGACCTGCGCTACGGCCGCGACCCCAACTTCGGCAGCGTCGACGACCCGGCGCAGCGCGCCGAGTTCGGCACCGCAGGCTTCGTCACCCGCGACTCCTGGGGTTACCGCGTGCGCGCGCTGTGGGACTACAACAACGTGTTCGCCGGGGTGAACCTCAAGCCCAACCTGGCCTGGTCCCAGGACGTCGACGGCTACGGCCCCAACGGGCAGTTCAACCAGGGCGCCAAGGCCGCCAGCGTCGGCCTGGACGCGGACTACCTGAATACCTACACGGCCAGCCTTTCCTATACCAACTTCTTCGACGGCAAGTACAACACCCAGGGCGATCGCGACTTCCTCGCGCTCAGCTTCGGCGTGAACTTCTGAGGAGCCACAGATGCGTGCAACAACCCGATGGTTCGCTTCCCTGACCCTTTCCCTGCTGGCCACCAGCGTGCTGGCCGCGGCCACCCCCGACGAGGCCGCCAAACTCGGTAGCAGCCTCACCCCGCTGGGCGCGGAGAAGGCCGGCAACGCCGACGGCAGCATCCCGGCGTGGACCGGCGGCCTGCCGACCGATGCCGCGCCGATCGCCGCCGGCGGCTTCGTCGGCGACCCCTATGCCGGCGAGAAGCCGCTGTTCGTGATCACCGCGCAGAACCTGCAGCAGTACCGCGGCAAACTCACCGAGGGCCAGCTGGCGCTGTTCCAGCGCTACCCGGACAGCTACCGCATCCCGGTGTACAGCAGCCACCGCAGCGCGGCGCTGCCGCAGAAGATCTACGACCTGGCCAAGGTCAGCGCCCAGCGCACCAGGCTGGTGGAGGGCGGCAGCGGCCTGGCCGATTTCACCGACAGCCGCTATTACGCCTTCCCCATCCCGCACAACGGCCTGGAGGTGATCTGGAACCACATCACCCGCTACCGCGGCGGCACCTTGCGGCGCTCCATCGTGCAGGCGGCGCCGCAGACCAACGGCGAATACAGCCTGGTCAACTTCGAGGACGAGATCGCCATGCCCGACGGCCTGCCCGACCTGCCGGCGGACAAGGCGGCCAACCTGCTCTTCTACTACAAGCAGAAGGTCACCGCGCCGGCGCGCCTGGCCGGCAACGTGTCGCTGGTGGCCGAGACCATCGACCAGGTCAAGGAGCCGCGCCTGGCCTGGGTCTACAACGCCGGCCAGCGCCGCGTGCGGCGCGCCCCGCAGATCGCCTACGACGGCCCCGGCACCGCCGCCGACGGCCTGCGCACCTCGGACAACCTGGACATGTTCAACGGCGCGCCGGACCGCTACGAGTGGAAGCTGCTGGGCAAGCGGGAAATCTACATTCCCTACAACAACTACCGGCTGGCCTCGCCGCAGCTGAAATACGCCGACATCCTCAAGCCCGGGCACATCAACCAGGACCTGACGCGCTACGAGCTGCACCGCGTGTGGGTGGTGGAAGCGAGCCTGAAGAGCGGCGAGCGCAACATCTACGCCAAGCGCCGCTTCTACCTCGACGAGGACAGCTGGCAGATCGCCGAGTCGGAGCTCTACGACGGCCGCGGCCAGCTCTGGCGGGTGGGCGAGGCGCAGTTGTACCAGCAGTACGACAAGCAGATCCCGGTGTACGCCCTGGAAGCCTTGTATGACCTGATCGCCGGGCGCTACATCGCCATCGGCCTGGGCAACGAGGAAAAGGCGCCTGTGCAATACGGGATCGAGCTTTCTTCCAGTGACTTCAGCACCGCAGCACTGCGCAACGACGGCGTGCGCTAAGGGAGGCGATATGTTTCTGAGTATCCAGCAGGCCCGCGAACTGGCCGAAGCCGGCATGCGCGGTTGCGGCCACAGCGCCGAAGAGGCGAGGGTGATCGCCGACCACCTGATCGACTGCGAACTGCGCGGGCTGTCCTATGGCGGCCTGCCGCGGGCGCTGTCGATCATCGAGCGGATCGCCGCCAGCCCCACGCCGCCGCGGCCGATCCGCATCGAGCGGGAAAGCGCGGTGTCGGCGGCCATCGACGGCGGCGACCAGGTCGGCTACCTGGTCGCCCAGCGCGCCACCGACCTGGCCATCGCCAAGGCCCGCGACAGCGGCGTGGCCGTGGTCGGCGCCCGCCAGACCTGGTACACGGGGATGTTCTCCTACTACCTGGAACAGGTCACCGGCGCCGGCTTCGCCGGCATGATCGCCGGCAGCGGCGGGCACATAGTGGCGCCCCACGGCGGCACCGAAAAGCGCTTCGGCACCAACCCCATCGCCTTCGGCTTCCCCACCCCGACGGCGCCGATGATCTGGGACATCGGCACCTCCAGCGTGATGCTCGCCGAGGTGCTGCTGAAGCTGCGCCTGGGCGAGCGGCTGGCGCCGGGCCTGGCCTTCGACGGGCAAGGCCAGCCGACCCGCGAACCGGCCGAAGCCCTGGCCGGCGCCTTCAGCGTCTGGGGCGGCCACAAGGGCTCGGGCCTGGCGCTGGTGGTGCAACTGCTGGGCATGCTCTGCGGCGCCGCGGCGGCCCCCGAGGGGCTGCGCGATTGCGGCTTCTTCCTGCTGGTGGTGGACCCCGGCCTGTTCGGCGAGCGCGAGGCGTTCCGGCAGAGGGTGGGCGAGTATCTGGAAAGCCTGCGTGCGACTCGTCCGCTGGAGGAAGGTAGGCCGGTGAGGGTGCCGTTCGAGCGGTCGGCGGCGGAGCGTGAGCGGCGGCTGGCGGAGGGGCGGGTAGAGGTGGAGGAGGTGGTGTATCAGGCTCTGGTGAAGGTCGCTGGGACTGGAGGGTGAGGGAAGGGGAGTATGGTTTGGCGCTGGAGCGGTGTTGACGTCCGCAACCCTCTCCCCAGCCCTCTCCCTGAAGGGAGAGGGGGCCGTTCGGTGTGTGCGGGAAGTCAGCAGTTATCCTGATACTCCTTTCGCTCTTGAAACCTCCGTTGTTCCAGGATGACACCAAGCCCCAAATCCGCTCAGGACAGCCCCCTCTCCCTTTAGGGAGAGGGCTGGGGAGAGGGGCGGAGTCCATCCAGCACACCACAACCACCGGCGAACACCTTTCTCGAGCAAGCTCGCTCCTACACTGCAGGAAAAACACCAACGTAGGATGGGTTGAGCGAAGCGATACCCATCGTCACGACCGCATGGGTTTCGCCAAGGCTCAACCCATCCTACGAAAAGCAGCGCACAAACGCCGTTTCCCACCCCTGGGAAACGGCGTTTTCATTTGCCTGCCATACCCTGCATCGAGAACCTTCCAGTCTGTCGTCTTCGGTCCCCTGTCCGTCGTGGCCTGTCCTATGGAGCCCCGCGGCCGCGCCCTATAGTCGCCTCAAGCTCATCGCCGCTCCCCGTGGCGGCGATGCCCCATAACAACAACGAGGAACGGCAGCAGATGGTCAAGATATTCACCGTGGACAGTCCCTTCGAGAACAACGTCCCCAGCCCCGAGGCACTGGCGCGCCAGGCGCGCAAATGGGAGGCGGCGGAGGTCATCGACTACGTACTCTGCGGCTATTCGTCCCTGTGGCCGCACAACCTGGTGACTTCGCCGCTGCTGTTCGCCGAAAGCAGCCGCGTCAAGCTGATCGTCGCCCACCGCCCGGGGGTCATGCACCCGGCCGCCGCGGCGCGCTGCTTCGCCACCATGGACGTGATGTCCGGCGCGCGCCTGGCGATCAACTTCGTCACCGGCTCCTCGGACAAGGATGTGCACCGCGAGGGCGACTACGCCGACAAGGCCACTCGCTACGAGCGCGCCGGCGAGTACGTGGAAGTGATGAAGCGCTGCTGGAGCGAGCCGAAGTCCTTCGACTACCAGGGTGAGTTCTACCGCGCCGAGGCCGTGCGCCAGCTGCTGCGTCCGCTGAAGAACCACGTGCCGGTGTTCATGGGCGGTGACAGCGACGCGGCCATCGAATTCGGCGCCCGCCATGCCGATACCTACATGCTCTGGGGCGAGCCCCTGGCCGGCACCCGCGAGCGTATCGAGCGGGTGCTCGCCGCCGCCGAGAAGCATGGGCGCAAGCCGGAATTCTCGCTGAGCCTGCGGCTGTTCCTGGGCGAAACCGACGAGGCCGCCTGGGCCGCCGCCCACGCCGCCGAGGACACCATCCTCGCCGCCCAGGGCAGCAACCGCTTCGCCCGCTCCAGCGCCGGCGACACCTCGGTGGGGCGCGAACGCCAGTTGTCGCTGACCAACGCCGACGTCCACGACGACTGCTTCTGGAGCGGACTGGTCAAGCTGCTCGGCGGCTTCGCCAACTCGGCGGCGCTGGTCGGCACCCCGGACCGCGTCATGGCCACCCTCAAGCAGTACCACGCCCTGGGCATCGGCGCCTTCCTCTTCACCGGCGGCGCCGATGGCCTGTGGGAACCGTCGCTGAAGGACTTCCTGGTGCGCGTCAAGCAGGAGCTGCAATGAAGCCGGTGCGCCTTCGCGACATCTCGCCGCGCCTGGCCTTCCAGGCACGGCCGGCGAGCACCGCGCAGAAGATCGAGCTGGTCGACCGCCTGAGCGCGGCCGGGATGCGCGCCATCGAGGTGTCGTCCTTCGTCCACCCGAAGCTGGTGCCCGGGCTGGCCGACGCCGAGCAGGTGTTCGCCGGCGTGCAGCGCCGCGAGGGGCTGTCGCTGGAGTGCTGCGTGGGCAACCTCACCGGCCTCAAGCGCGCCATCGACGCCGGCGCCCACGTCGCCTGGTTCCTGCTGGCCGCCGACGAAGCCTTCGCCCGCGCCAACATCGGCCGCTCCATCGACGATTCCCTGCTTGAGCTTGAGAAGATGCGCGAGCTGGCCGAGGGCACCGGCACCGGCCTGGGCACCTATATCATCGCCGCCTTCGGCGGGCCCATCGGCCTGCCGCGCGGCCCGGCCAGCGTGCGGCCGCTGGCCGAGCGCCTGCTGGCCATGGGCGTCGAGCACTGGATCCTGGCCGACTCCTGCGGCTACGCGGCGCCGCCGCAGGTGCGCGCCATGGTCGAGTTCGCCGCCGGGCTCACCGGCATCGACCGGCTCAACGTGCAGGTCCACGACAGCCGCGGCATGGGCGTGGCCAACGTCGCCGAGCTGGCGCGCCTGGGCGTGGCCAACATCGATACCGCCCTGGCCGGTTCCGGCGGCCATCCGGCGGCGCCGGGGGCCTCGGTGGGTGGCGTCTGCACCGAGGACGCGGTGCAATTGCTGGAGCTGATGGGCGTGGACACCGGGCTGGACCTGGGCGCGCTGATCGACACGGCGAACTGGCTGGACGCTATCCTCGGCGCAGGCGAGAAGGGTTTCACCCGGCGCGTCGGCAAGGTACCGCTGGACCAGGCCGAGCTGGAAGCCTTCCGCAAGGCCCAGGGTACCTTCGACTGGGCCAGGCGATAGAACACAGGGCCTGCGTGCCCGGCCGCCAGGCGCCACAGAGCGCCGCCGGCCGGTAGCCCACGAAACATGTGCCCGGTATGCCGGGCCACCATAACAACAAGAGGCGAATCCATGAACGTGCATGACTTAGAGGACCTTGGCGGCGGCACCCTGACCGGCCTGCTGGCCCGGCGCGCCCGGCAGGCGCCGGACAACCCGGCGCTGCTGTTCGAGGGCCGCGAGTACAGCTATGCCGAGCTGAACCGCGAGGCCGACCGGCTCGGCTCGGCGCTGATGGCGCAGGGCCTGGGCAAGGGCGACGTGCTGGGCGTGTTCCTCGGCAACCGTCCGGAATACCTGTTCACCACCCTCGGCTCGTCCCGCGCCGGGCTGGTCAACGTGTCGATCAACAACGCCTACAAGGGCGAGTTCCTGCACTACGCCCTGGAGCATTCCGGGGTGCAGATACTCATTACCGACTCGCGCCTGGCCCAGGCCGTGGCCCAGCTCGACGAACTGCCGCCGACGCTGCGCACCCTGGTCTACCTCGGCGACGAAGCGCCAGGCATCGACGCGCCGGGGCTGCGGGTGCTGTCCTGGGCCGAGCTGCTCGCCGGCGCCAGCGACGCGCCGCAGTTCCCCCGCGTGGAATACCACGACATCGGCGCCATCAGCTTCACCTCCGGCACCACCGGCAAGAGCAAGGGCGTGGTCGCGCCGCACCTGCAGGGCGTGATCATGGCGCGGGAGACCGCCCAGGCCTTCGGCCTCACCCCGCGCGACCGGCTGTACACCTGCATGCCGCTGTTCCACGGCATGGCCCAGGTGACCACCTGCGCCGCGGCCATCTACGCCGGCGCCTGCATCATCCTGTCGCCGCGCTTCAGCGTCAGCAACCTGTGGAACGAGGTGCGTGAAGCCCGCGCCACCCAGTTCAACGCCCTGGGCTCGATGCTGCACATGCTGCTGTCCACGCCGCCGTCGCCGCGCGACCGCGAGCACGACGTGCAACTGGTGTTCGCCGCGCCCGCGCCAGCCGAGGTGCTCTACCGCTTCGAGGCGCGCTTCGGCGTGCACGTGCTCGAAGGCTACGGCCAGACCGAGATCAAGAACGTCCTGTACAACCCGCGCCAGGGCCGCAAGGTCGGCTCGCTGGGCAAGCCGACCGCCTCGTCGATCCTGGAAATCCACGACGAGCAGGGCAACCGCCTGGCGCCCGGCCAGGTCGGCGAGATCGTCTACCGCCCGCGGCTGCCGCACATCATGCTCAGCCACTACCACCGCAACCCGACCGCGACCCTGGAGAAGATGGCCGGCCTGTGGTGGCACACCGGCGACCTGGGCTCGATGGACGAGGACGGCTTCTTCTACTTCCACGACCGCAAGTCCGACTCGCTGCGCCGGCGCGGCGAGAACATCTCCTCGATGGAGCTGGAGCGCGCCCTGGCGGCCTTCCCCGGGGTGGTGGACGCGGCGGCCATCGGCGTGCGCTCGGACCTGGGCGAGGACGAGGTGATGGTGGTGGTGGAGCACCACGCCCCGCAGGCGCTGGACTTCAGCGCGCTGTTCCAGCACTGCGTGCGGCAACTGCCGCGCTTCATGGTGCCGCGCTACTACCGCGTGGTGCAGGTGCTGCCGCGCACGCCCACCGGCAAGGTGCTCAAGGTCCCCCTGCGCGAAGCCGGGCTGACCGCCGACACCTGGGACCACGTCGCCGTCGGCCTCACGGTTCCGCGCTGAGCCGCGGCTTTCCTCTTCGATCTCGCGGCCGCCCGGCGCGGCCCCTTGCAGGTATGACGACATGACTCTCTCCGTCGCTCCCTTCGACCAGCGGCAACTGCGCGACGTCCTCGGCACCTTCGTCACCGGCGTCACCGTGGTCACCACCCGCGACGCCCGGGGCGTGGCCCACGGCGTCACCGCCAACTCCTTCAGCTCGGTGTCCCTCGACCCGCCGCTGGTGCTCTGGAGCCAGGCGCTGACCTCGCGCAGCTTCGAGGCCTTCCGCGACAGCCGGCATTTCGCGGTGAACATCCTGGCCCACGACCAGGTGGCGCTTTCCGGGCACTTCGCCAAGTCCCGCGAGGATAAGTTCAACGGCGTCGAGCACCACGACGGCCACGGCGGCGCGCCGGTGCTGGCCGGCGCGGCGGCGCACCTGGAATGCGAGCAGGTGGCCGCCTATCCCAGCGGCGACCACCTGATCTACATCGGCCGGGTGCTGCGCATCGGCCACGCCAACCGCCGGCCGCTGGCCTTCGCCGGCGGCCGCTACATGCTCGCGAATTCCTGGGACCTGGAGGCTTCCTACCTGCAGTTCGAACAGGCCCCGGCCTTGCCGCCGCAGGCCCTGCGCAACGTCGTCGCGGCGCTGCCGGAGCTGGCCGCGAGCCTGGGCGAGCACAGCCTGTGCCTGGCGGCCTGGGGCAACCGCGGGCCGGTGGCGCTGCACTGGGAGGCGTCGCGCCAGCCGGTCAGCGAGCACCTGGTCAGCGGCCTGGTCATGCCGGTCACCCGCTCGGCCACCGGCCAGGCCTTCGCCGCCTTCCTGCCGGAGGCCTGGACCACGCCCTTCATCGAGGAGGAACTGCGCCAGTTCGCCGAGCCTGGGCAGGACCTCGATGCACGCCGCGAGCAGTTCCGCGCGGCCCTCGACGAGGTGCGCCGGCGCGGCCTGGCCCGCGAGCTGGGGCCGGCGCCGGCGCGTTTGCACAAAACCGCGGTGAATACTTTCAGCGCACCCATTCGCGACACGAATGGTGACATGATCATGGCGTTGACCTTGGCAGGCAGCCCGGCACGCCTGGGTGCAGACTGGGAGGGCGAGGTGCCCCGGCGCCTGCTCGCGGCCGCCGCCGAACTGTCCCGGCAACTCGGCCACCCGGCGGCGGGCTCCGCGGCCTTGCCGCGCTGAAGCCCGGCGTGCCGGTGTCCATGACAACAAGAACAAGGGAAACACCATGCAGCAGCACAGCCAGCAGGCGGACAATGCCTGGCGCATCCTCTTCCTGCTTTTCCTCGCCAACCTGTTCAATTTCTTCGACCGCACCATCCCGGCGATCCTGGTCGAGCCGATCCGCCACGAGTGGAACCTCAGCGACTTCCAGCTGGGCCTGGCCGGCACCGTGTTCACCCTGGTCTACGCCATCGCCGGCCTGCCCCTGGGGCGCATGGCCGACCGCGGCTCGCGCAGCCGCATCATGGGTTGGGGCCTGGCCACCTGGAGCGGGCTGACCGCGCTCAACGGGCTGGCCTGGAACTACACCAGCTTCCTGCTCATCCGCATGGGCATCGGTGTCGGCGAGGCCAGCTACGGGCCGGCCGCCAGCTCGCTGATCGGCGACCTGTTCCCGGCCCACAAGCGCGCCCGCGCCATGGGCATCTTCATGCTCGGCCTGCCGCTGGGGCTGATCCTGGCGTTCTTCACCACCGGCGCCATCGTCAAGGCCTTCGACAGCTGGCGCGCGCCTTTCTTCATCGCCGCGGTGCCGGGGCTGCTGCTGGCGTTCTTCACCCTGCGCATCCGCGAGCCGGCACGTGGCGCGGCCGACGGCGTGGTTGCCGACAGCACGCCGGTGGCGCGCCCCATGCGCCGGGTGCTGGCGATCCGTACCTTCTGGTGGCTGATCCTCGCCGGGCTGGCGTTCAACTTCGCCAGCTACGCCTGCAACTCGTTCATGGTGCCGCTGCTGCAGCGCTACTTCCTGCTGCCGCTGGAGCAGGCGGGCATCGCGACCGGGCTGATCGTCGGCCTGACCGGACTGATCGGCCTCACCGCCGGCGGCTGGGTCGCCGACTACCTGCACCAGCGCAGCCGCAGCGGGCGCCTGCTGTTCGCCGCCTTCAGCATGCTGGTGGCCGCGCTGGCCACCGGCGGCGCCTTGCTCGCCGGGCGCATCGATACCGGCCTGTTCATCGCCGTGTTCGGCGTCGGCTGGCTGTTCTCCTACGCCTTCTTCACCTGCGTCTACACGGCGATCCAGGACGTCATCGAGCCGCGCCTGCGGGCCACCGCGATGGCCCTGTACTTCATCTTCCTCTACCTGCTCGGCGGCGGCCTGGGGCCGATCGTGGTGGGCCTGCTCTCCGACCACTTCTCGCACCTGGCGATGCTCGCCGCCGGCACCGGGCAGATGCGCGAGGAGTTCCGCGCCCTGGGCCTGCACGACGCCATGTTGCTGATCCCGGTGTCGCTGCTGCTGTGCATGCTGGCGCTGCTGATGGGGGCGCGCACCTACGCCGCCGATGCCCACCGGCAGAGCGCCGCGCTAAGCGAGGCCACGCCCCAGGGCGCCAGCTGAGGCCCGGTCGGCCGAGCGCCGCGGCCGACCAGCGCTCGGCCGGGCCACTGCTGTAGAGTACGCCTTCGCAAAGCTCCGCCCCGCGGAGCGCAAGGGCGTGATCGAAGGACGGCGCATGTCGAGCAGAAAGCCACACAACCAGCCCGGGGCGCCCGCGCCCCAAGCGGATGCCGGCGCGGCCACGCGCAACGCCAAGGCGCGTTCGCGCACCCGCGCCAAGCTGATCCGCGCGGCGCGCGAGGTCATGGGCCGGCAGGGCATCGAGGCCACCGCCATCGGCGAGATCACCGAGCGCGCCGAGCTGTCGCTGGGCTCGTTCTACAACTACTTCAGCAGCAAGGAAGCGATCGCCCGCGCGGTGTTCATCGAGGACGCCCTGGCCCTGGCGGACCTGCTGGACGCCGAGGCCGCGAACAGCCGCGACATCGTCGAGCAGGTCGGCCACAACATCCGCAGGACGCTGCACCATGCGCTGCACGACCCGGTGTGGGGCTGGTTCTTCATCCACTCGGCGCACAGCATCAACGACCTCGGCGCCACCCTCGGCAGCCGGCTGCTGCGGGACCTGCGCAGCGGCGCGCAGCAGGGATCGTTCGCCATTGCCGACGCGCAGGCCGCGGCCGATTGCATCATCGGCGGCTGCCTCTACCTGTTGCGGCAGATTCTCGAAGGCGAGCGGCAGGCCAGCGCCATCGAAGGCGCTGTGGAGTTCTTCCTGCTCGGCCTGGGCGTTGCCGGGGAAGCGGCCGGGCGGGTGGCGCACCGGCCGTTGGTAGCGGGTTCCAGCGCCTAAGGCTGGATGAAGGGAACCCCGCGCGGCTCGTGGCTGCGCGGGGGCGGGGCGAGGTCAGCGCGGTTCGGCGACCACGCGGTTCTCGATGTGGCCGATGCCGTCGATCTCCACGCGCATCACGTCGCCGACGGCGAGGAAGCGCGGCGGGTCCATGGCCAGGCCGATGCCGGCCGGGGTGCCGGTGATCAGGATGTCGCCGGGTTGCAGGGTCATCACCTGGCTGAGGTAGGCGATCTGCTTGGCGACGCTGTAGGTCATCTTCGAAGTGGAGGATTCCTGGCGCGTCTCGCCGTTGACCTGCAGGCGGATGTTCAGCGCCTGCGGGTCGGCGATCTCGTCGGCGGTGACGATCCACGGGCCGATCGGGCCGTGGGTGTCGAAGGACTTGCCGAGCGTCCAGGTCGGGCTCTTGGCCTGCCAGTCGCGGGCGCTGACGTCGTTGGCCACGAAGTAGCCGGCGACGTGTTCCAGGGCCTGTTCCTCATCGATGTAGCGCCCCGGCTTGCCGATCACCACGCCCAGCTCGGCCTCGTAGTCCATGCGCTCGCACACGGCGGGGTAGTGCACGTCGTCGAACGGGCCGGTGATGCAGGACACCTGCTTGCTGAACCACACCTGGGAGGTGGGGATGGGCACGCCGGCGCGGCGCGCTTCGGCTTCGTGGTCCTTGTAGTTCATGCCCAGGGCCATGAACTTGGACGGCCGCAGGATGGGCGCGCCCAGGCGCACCTCTTCCAGCGCCAGGCGGTTGCCGGCGTGGCCCTGCAGGGTGCGCGCGGCTTCCAGGGCCGCGGGCGAGGCGAGGATGTCGGCGACGTCGCGGGCGCCGGCGGGCAGCACTTCGGACAGGTCGATCAGGTACCGGCCCTCGACCTTGCCCAGGGAGGTGCGGCCGTTGTGGCTGTAGCGTGCGAGTTTCATGGGGTTTCCTCTTGTGCGTTGCCGCCCCGGGCGCTGGCCGGGGCGGGGCTGGGGTGGGGACGGCTCAGTTCAGGAAGTCCGGCGACAGCGGCGGTGCCCATTGCGCGAAGGCGTCCGGCGTGAGCGGCTCGTGGGTGGTGGGCGTGGCGTCGTTGACCAGGTCGCCGTCGGTCCAGTGCTCGATCTTGTTGCCGAAGGGGTCGCGCCAGTAGTCGAACACCTGGCTGCCCTGGATGTGCCGGCCGATGCCCCAGGCGTGCTGGCGCTCACGGGCCGCCAGGTGCTGGTTGCCGCGCACCAGGTCGTCCCAGTCCAGCACCTCGAAGGCGCTGTGGTCGAAGTCGCGCTCCTGGCTGCCGATGTTGATCAGCGCCACGGTGTGGTGATCGGTGTAGCGCTCGCCCAGGCCGCAATGCAGGAAGGCGGCGACCATGTTTTCCGGCGCCTGCGCGTAGTAGCTGTCGGAAATCCGCAGGCCCAGCACCTTCTGGTAGAAGTCCATCATGGCCGGGAAGTCGACGGTCTTGAGCACCACGTGGCCCAGGCGCATGACGTGCGAGGGGCCGGCCGGCACCCGCGCGGCCTGGCCCAGGCGCGGGCGCTGCTGGGCGTTGTTCAGGCGCAGCGCGGCGCGGGTGGGGGCGGCCTGGACCACTTCGCCGCCGTGCAGCAGGTCGACGCGGAAGCCGTCGGGGTCGGCGAGGGTGACGATGGAGCCGGCGCCCAGTTCGTCGTTGTCACGCACCTGGGTGCCGAACTCGGCGGCGATGCGCTGCAGGTCTGCCAGTTCCTGGGCGATGAAGCCGATGCCCAGGGCCTGGCGCGGGCCCAGCTGGGAGATGTGCAGCGGGTAGCCGCCGGTGTAGGAGCCCATGTACAGGGCGGTGTCGGTCCTGCGCTGTCGGCGCATGCCGAAGTCCTCGAGGAACGCGGCCTGGGCGTCCAGGTCCGGGACCTGGTAGCGGACGTAAGCGATGTCGCGCACGCTGATCATGTTTGTGCACTCTTGTTGTCGTTCGTGAAGGAAAGGTGGCTCAGCCGAAGTCGTGCCAGCAGTGGCTGGGGTCCAGGGCATGCAACTGCTTGTAGGCGCCGGAGAAGAACAGCAGCGGGCGGCCATCGGACTCCTCGATGGCCTCGACGTCGGCCGTGTAGATCAGGTGATCGCCGCCGGGGTACACCGCGTTGGCGCGCACCGCCAGCTGCACCAGCGCGCCCTGCAGCAGCGGGGTGCCGCGGTGCTCGCCGAAGGCGACCTGGCACGCCGCATCCGGGCGGCCGCCGAAGTGCCGGCTCAGCGCCTCGTGCTCCTCGCGCAGGAAGGCGATGCCGAAGCCGTCGCCGGGCTTCACGCTGCCGGCGAAGCGCGACTCCTTGCGGATCGACACCAGCACCATCGGCGGGTCCACCGAGAGCGACATGAAGGCGTTGGCGGTCATGCCCGCCGGCTGCCCCTCGTGCTGGTAGGTGATGACGGTGACGCCGGTGGCGAACTTGCCCATCACCCGGCGAAAGCGCTTGGCATCGAGTGCCGCTGTCTGCATGTCCATGGACTTCTCCTGGCTGGCCACGGGTTCAGATGAAGGGCGTGCCCGGTTCCATGCCGCAGAGGATGCGGCCGTAGGTCTCGAAGTTGGTGGCCGGGGTGACGATGCCGTGCAGCGAGGCGATGCGCGCGTCCTGCCAGAGGCGGTTGAAGGGGTTGCCCACCGCCGCCAGGGAGCCGCCGGAGGCGGTGGCCAGCATGTCCACGGCTTCCCACAGCAGCTTCTCGGCGAAGCCGACGTCGCGGCGCACCCGGGCGCGGTCGAGGAACTCCATGTAGCGGCCGTCGCGGGCGCAGGCGTCCAGCGCATCGGCGTGCTTCTCGAGGATGGCGCGCGCGCCCTCCAGCTTGGCCGAGGCCTCGCCGAGCATCAGGTGGGTGACCGGCGCCTCGGCCTGCTTGGTGTACCAGCTGTACTGGATGCCGCGGCGCGGCAGGCCTTCGAGGAAGGTTTCCAGGGCGGCGACGCCCAGGCCCAGGGCGGGGAAGGCGAGGATGATCGCCAGCATCGGCATGCAGGCGACGCTGTACAGCGGCTCGTCCGCCAGGTGCCTGGACTCGTAGTCGCCGGTGATGGCCTTGCTCACCGAGGTGACCCGCGCATCCGGCACGAAGACGTTGCTCACCGAGACGCTGGAGCTGCCGCTGCCGGAAATGCCGATCACGTTCCAGTCGTCGAGGATCTTCACCTGCGAGGTGGGGACCAGCGACACGCCCTGGTCGATCACGTTGCCGACGGCGTCGACGATGGGGATGCCCAGCAGGTCCCAGTTGGCGTGGTAGATGCCGGAGTTGAAGCCCCACAGGCCTTCCTCGATCAGGTAGCCGCCCTCGACCTTCTTCACCACCGCCTTGCGCGGCGAGAGCACGCCGACCACGCGGGCCTTGGGCCCCTCGCCGAACAGCTCCTCGGCGGCTTGCTCGCCGAAGAAGGTCGCGGCGCTCCAGGTGCTGACGTTGGTCAGGGCGGTGACCCAGGCCACCGAGGCATCGGCCTTGCCCAACTCGGCGACGACTTCCAGGAAGGTGCGCACCGACACCGAGGGGCCGCCGTACTTGCGCGGCGTGGTCATGCTCAGCAGGCCGCCGGCCTCGAGGTCGGCGATGGTCTCGGCGGGCAGCTGGCCGAGGGCGGCGGTTTCCTTGGCGCGGGCTTTGAGGGTGGGGATCAGCGAGGCGGCGTAGGCACGCAGGTCGTCGGCGCTGCGCTCGGTTCTGGCGGGTGTTGCGGCATAGGCGATGGTGCTCATGGAAATACCTTTGTCTTGTCGATTGTTATCAAGGCTCTTCTGCGCCTCCCCCGGCTGAGCTGGGAGGGGAGGGTGGTTTGATACTAGCATCAAATTTGAAGAATATTCAAAAAATAAAATCGACGAGATGAAGGTGAGGGTGGAGGGTGTGTGGTGGGTGGCTGGTGTGGCTTTTCGTAGGGGCTTGTTCGCGAACGGGGCTCGCCGGTGGCTTCGGTGTTTTGGATTAACTCCGCTCCCTCTCCCTAACCCTCGGCTGCGCGCCCCGCCCTGAAGGGAGGGGGGACCGTTCGGAGTGGACTGGCTTTCCCGAGTTAGCCGGCAAGCGCGGTGGTTTCCGGCTGGAACCATTCCTTCTCTCGGCACGGACTAGCCCCCTCTCCCTTCAGGGAGAGGGCTGGGGAGAGGGTGTTCTTGGTCCTGGCGCCGAAGCCCCCGGAAGCCTCGTTCGCGAGCTTGCTCGCTCCTACGAAAAGCAACCTCTGCCGCGGTGCACGAAGTCCTCGATGCCTTCCCGGGGATGTCTGCGCGCCGCTGCGGCGCCCGTGCCGGCGGCGGAAAAAAAGCAGCCACCTGGGTGGCTGCAAGGCGTTGCGTCAGGAGTTGCAGGGGCGGGCCGGGGCCCGCCCATGCCCGGGGCGGCGTGCTCAGCGCACGCCGGCATTCCTCAGCGCGGTCGGGGTGAAGTCGGCGGCCACCGCCTTCACGCCGAACTCGATGGCGTTGCGTTCCTGGTTGCGCATGCCCGAGGCGATGTAGCGGCCGTTCTGCAGGTCGTACAGGGTTTCCACCGCCAGCCACGGCACCTTCACGTCGTAGAAGGGTTCCATGTGGCCCTCGGCGACGCGCCACAGGTTGCCGCGGCCGTCGTAGTGGTCGGCCAGGGCGATCTGCCAGGAATCCTCGTCGACGAAGTACACGCGCTTGGCGTAGATGTGCCGGGCGCCGGGCTTGAGGTTGGCCTCCACCACCCATACGCGGTGCAGCTCGTAGCGGGTCAGGTCGGGGTTGAGGTGGCCGGCCTTGATCACGTCGGTGTACTGCTTGCCGGGCGCGTCCAGGGCGAAGGCGTTGTAGGGGATGTACATCTCGCGCTTGCCCAGCAGCTTCCAGGTGTAGCGGTCCTGGGCGCCGTTGTACAAGTCGAAGTTGTCGCCCACGCGCTGGCCCTCGGAGGCCGGGTAGGGGCCGTCGTAGGCTACCTGCGGGGCGCGTCGCACGCGACGCTGGCCGGCGTTGTAGATCCACGCCTGGCGCGGCTCGGCGACCTGGTCGATGGTCTCGTGCACCAGCAGCACGTCACCGGCCAGGCGCGCCGGCGCGGTTACCGCTTCCTTGTAGTAGAACAGCACGTTGCCGGGGTTGCCCGGGTCGAACTCCTTGAGCCGATCGCGGTAGGTGAACTGCAACTGGAAGAACACCGGAGTGAAGCCGCCGTCCTTGTCCGGGGTGGCCTGCACGCTCAGGCGCTTGACGCTGCCGCCGCGGTAGCGGGTGGTGTGGTTCCACATCACTTCCTGGGCGTTCTGCGGGATGGGGAAGGGGTAGGCGGTGAGGAAGTCGGCCAGGCCGTTGCCGTCCTTGACCATCTTCGCGTGCAGGGCGTTGGCCTTGGCGTCGTTGTAGATGGCATCGGGCAGCGAGACGCTGCGGTGGCTCGGGTACACCGGCATGCGGTAGCTGTCCGGGTAGCGCTTGAACATCGCCAGTTGGCCGGGGCTGAGCTTGTCCTTGTACTTGTCGACGTTCTTCGCGTCGATGACGAACAGCGGTTTCTCCGCCGCGTAGGGGTTGCTCAGGAAGCCCGCGCCGTCCTTGCTGCCGGCGTTGCTGGGCAGCCCGCCGGTCCATTCGGGAATGCTGCCGTCGGCGTTGCCGGCGCGCTCGGCGCCCAGCGGGGTGAGGCGCTTGCCCAGCTCCGCGGCCTGTTCCGGGGAGACGGCGGCGAGGGCGCTGCCGGCCAGCAGCGAGAGGCCGAGGGTGGTGCCTTTGATCAGGTGGTTCATGAGGGGACTCCGGCTCAGAAGGACATGCCGACGCTGAAGGCGACGAAGTCGCGATCGACGTTGGTGTTGTAGCGGCCATCGAAGAAATCGGTGACCGACAGGCTGGCGCTGTAGGTGTTGCGGTAGTCGGCGTCGATGCCGAGGCTGACGGCCTTGCTGCCTTCGTTGAAGCCCGGCTCCGGCGCGTAGCCTTCGACGTCGTGGGACCAGGCGATGTTGGGCTTGAGCGTCACCGACGGGATCAGGTTGCTGTACTCCCAGATGGCGCGCATGCGGTAGCCCCAGGAGAAGTCGGTGGTGAAGCCGTGGCTGTTGCAGTTGCGCGCGGTCGCCGGGCTGTTGGAGGCCTGGCACAGGCTGTTGTCGGGGTACAGCGCGCCCTGGCCGAACACCGGGTCGCGGCCGTAGCGCAGGCCGCCCTTGCCTTCGAGGTTGCCGACATGGACCGCGCCGACCTCGCCGATCAGCGTGACCCGGTCGGCGCCCATCACCTGGTCGAAGAACTGCACGGCGGTGACCTGCGCCTGGGTCACCGGCTTGCGCTGGTAGCCCTGGATCAGTGCGTCGTCGGCCACGGGATAGGCGCCCGAGGACAGCAGCGGGGAGAGGGCGGGAATGCCGCTGGAGGCCGACACCTGGTCCACCGCGTTGAGCTGCAGCGGCATGTTCGGCCGGTAGCTGATCTCGCCGGACAGCGCCGTGCCGGTGGGCAGGGTGGTGGCGAAGCTCAGGCCGTAGAGGCGGATGTCCTCGGGGTAGGTGACCAGGTACCTGGAGGTGCCCAGGCGGTAGGCCACCGCCAGGTCGTTCAGCGCAGGTCCCAGGGCGCCGGCGCAGGCGCCGGGGTCGCCGATGCCGAGGTTGCCGCACAGCTGCGGGACGAAGTTGAGGTTGTCGGCGTTGGGGCTGGAGTAGGAGTTAACGTAGGGCTGGCGGCTGTGGTAGTTGATGAAGTAGGCGCCGAACTCGGTGTCCAGGCTCGGCACCATCCAGCGCAGCGCCACGCCGAACTGGCCGCTGTCGCGCGCGTCGTCGTCGCCCAGGCGCGGCACCACGATGCCCTGGCGGCTGAGGTTGATGCCGAAGGGGGTGAGCGCCGCCATGGCCGCCGGGTTGCCGGTCAGGTTCGGGCCCACCGGCACGCCGTTGCAGCCGTCGGGGACGAAGTCGTTCTGCGAGAAGAAGGTGCCGCAGTTGTCGATCACCGTCTGCTGCCAGCCGAGCTGGTAGAAGCCCTCGGCGGAGAGGTTGTCGGTGATGGCCTGGGACAGGTAGAACATGTTCACCGGGATCAGGCCTTCCTTGATCTCGGCGCCGGGGCGGCGGAACGCCGAGACGTCCACCGGGTTGATGCTGTTGATGCCGCCCTGGATGAAGGTGCTCTCGCCCCAGCTGACCACCTGCCGGCCCAGGCGCACGGTGCCGGGCAGGTCGGCGATCATGTAGTTGTGGTAGAGGAAGGCGTCGAGCAGTTGCCCGCCGGAGGACTTGGCGCCTTCCTCGCGGCCGTGGTCGTCGATGTCCTGGACGAGGCGGTGCTCGTCCTTGAGCTCGAAGTCGTACCAGTACTTGCCGCGGACGAACACGCCGCTGTCGCCGTATTTCAGTTCCAGTTCGTGCAGGCCCTTGAAGATCTTCGAGAAGGTCTCGCCCTTCTTGAAGTTCAGGCGGCCGTCGTCGGTGCCGGTGGCGAGGCCCTTGCCGCCGTTGTTCTCGCCGACCAGCCTGGAATCGGCGTCACGCAGGGCCCAGCTGGCGCCCAGGCTGAAGGTGCTGTCGAACTGGCCTTCGATCTCGCCGGCATTGAAGGTCACGCCGTAGGCCGGCACGGCCAGACTGCCGGCCAGGCCGAGCGCCAGGGGCACGCAGGCGCGGTACCGGAACATGGGTTTGTGGTTCATGACTCATACCTTTTTGTTGTTGTGTGGCATGCAGTGCACTTTTTCGGGGCAGACAGGTCCCCTGCGAGGAACGCGGCGTTCTTCGCGGCGGCGACGTGAAAGGTTCCCTTGCTCGAGAAAATCCGGAAGCGGCAGGCACTGGGCTCATCCAGGGCAATGGCTGTACCAGGCGCGCTGCGCGGCGCCATGCATAGCCTCTGCCGGAGAGGGCTTCCTATTGATTCTTATTGTGTTTTTCCGTGGTCTGGGCCCTCGCTCGGTCGGTTGCGGTCAAACTTCGCTGGCGCCTTGCTGGCGACTTGCATCAACTCCCCGGCTTTCCCGCCGGGGCGGTTGGCGAAAATCGTCAGTGCGCAAGCAAGGCGCGGTCGTTCATGGCAGGCATTCGACCTGGAAGGCGTAGCGCCCCAGCGCCGCGGCCAGGTCGTGGCGGTCCGGGCCCTGGAGCCGGGCGAGGGTGCCGCGGCGGCCGTCCTGGACGACTTCCACTTCAACCGCGTAGCCGGCCTGGGCGGCCTCCTGGCGCACCACGCGCTCGATCTCGCGGCGTTGCAGGGCGGGCTTGAACAGCTTGCCCACCGGCGTCACCGGCAGGCTGGCGAGAATCTCGATGCGCTTGGGCACCGCGGCGCGCTCGCTGACGTGGCGGGCGGCGAAGGCCAGCAGTTCCTCGCTGTCGGCCCGGGCGCCCTGCACCAGCTGCACGTAGGCCACCGGCACCTCGCCGGCATAGGCGTCCGGGCTGCCCACCGCGGCCGCCAGGGCCACCGCCGGGTGCCCCTGCAGGGCCTCCTCGATCTGCTTGGGATCGATGTTGTGGCCGCCGCGGATGATCAGTTCCTTCTTGCGCCCGGTGAGCCAGAAGTAGCCCTCGGCATCCAGGCGCCCGAGGTCGCCGCTGTTCAGCCAGCGCTGGCCGTCGATGTCCAGCCACACGCCACGGTTGTGCGCCTCGTCCAGGTAGCCGGCGAACAGGTTGGGCCCGCGCAGGACGATGGCGCCCACTTCATCCACCTCGGCGTCGCGCAGGTAGCGGCCGTCGTCGTCGAGGACCACCGCGCGCATCGGCTGGTAGGGCAGGCGCAGGCCGATGGAGCCGATGCGCCGCTCGCCGTTGGGCAGGTTGCAGGACGATACGCAGGTGCCCTCGGTCAGCCCGTAGCCTTCGAGGATGCGCACGCCGCTGACGCGCTCGAACTCGCGGAACAGCTCCACCGGCATGGGCGCGGCGCCGCACAGCGCGTAGTCCAGGCTGGAGATGTCGGCATCGCCCACCGGCTGCTGCAGCAGCGTGGCGTAGACGGTGGGCACGCCGGAGAAGAAGGTGATCCGGTAGTGCTCGACGATCCGCCAGAAGCGCGCGAGCAACCCGGCGCTGCGGTAGCCCTGGGGCGTGCCGAGGATGACGTGGCCGCCCTGCAGCCAGGGGCGCAGCCCGGTCACCAACTGGGCGTTCACGTGGAACAGCGGCAGGCCGCAGAAGTAGCGCTCGTTGGCCGGGTCGCCGGCCAGCACGGCGCCCAGCGCCCAGGCGTCGAAGACCTCGGCGCCGTGGGTGCGCACGGCGATCTTCGGCAGGCCGGTGGTGCCGCCGGTACAGAAGTACGAGGACGGGTCCGTGGCCTGGATGACGCGGCCGCTGGCCAGCCGGTCGGCCGGCTGTTCCGCCAGCAGGCCATGCAGGTCGTGGACGTTGCGGCCCTGGCGTTGCCGCTCGACATGCTCGCGCAAGGCCTGGGCGCGCTCGGCGTCCAGGTAGGGCGCGGTGCTCACCCAGACCACTTCGCGCAGCGCCGGCAGCTGGTCCAGGTGCGGGGCGAGGCGCTCCCAGGTGTCCTGCCCCGGCGTCGGTTCCAGTGTCACCAGCACCTTGGCGTTGGCCGCGCGCAGCAGGTCGGCCATCTGCGCGCCATCCAGCAGCGGGTTGATCGGCATGACGATGCCCGCCGCCTCGCCGCCCCAGGTGCAGAAATGGGTTTCCGGCAGGTTCGGCAGCACCAGCGCCACCACGTCGTCCGGGCCGACGCCCAGCGCGTGCAGGGCGTTGGCCGTGCGGGTGATGCGGGCGAACAGTTCGGCATGGCTCCAGTGCCAGGCCTGCTGGTAATGTTCGGCATCGAAGAAGAAGCTCAGCGCCGGGGCCTCCGGGCTGCGTTGCGCGCTGCGCTGCAGGGCCGCGTAGGTGTTCTGCGGCAGGTCGTGGGCGGCGAGCGGGGTGCGTTCCAGATGTTCGATGTCGGCCAGGTTGCGCAGGATCATGCGGCGTACCCTCCGGCGGCGACGTGGCTGCCTGCAGATGCCGGCAGGCGGGAGCGAAGGGCACTGGGGCTGCACGCAAAGGCAATGCGTTGTTGGATGGGCATCGGGGCCGGCTCCATTGTTATTGTTTGGAAGCGTTAATTGAAGGTATTTCAGAAATGAAAGATTTTCAATACCTGGCCCGTCCGCTATTCTTCGTGGCAAGCAAACGGAGCATCTATGGCCATAGGCAAACGAGACAGGACACGCAGCAAACTGCTGATCGCGGCCCAGGAACTGGCCCTCGAAGGCGGGGCGGGCGCCCTGACGGTCTACAACCTGACCGAGCGGGCCGAAATGGCGCCCGGCACCTTCTACAACTACTACCGGACCCGCGAGGACGTGCTGGACGACGTCTTCGAATTGCTGGTCATGGCCGCCCGCCAGGCCGTCGTCGAAGTCACCGAGGGGATGACGGACCTGCGCGCCATAGTCGCCACCTCCGTGCGCCAGACCTTGCGCATGGCCGCGCCGGGGCACGCCGTCGGCCATCTGCTGTTCGACGCCAACCTCCCCACCCAGCACTTCATCCTGGGCGTGCGGCAGTTCTTCCGGCGCGACCTGGAGAACGGCATGGACAACGGCGCCTTTCACGTCAGCAACGAGTCCGCGGTGATCGCGATGGTTTCCGGCAGTTCCTACGGCGTGATGCAGGAGATCTACCAGGGCCGGCTGCCCATGGAGATGATCGAGGACGTCGCCGAGCTGACCCTCGGCCTGCTGGGCGTGGAAGCCTCCGTTGCCGCGGCCCAGGCCCGCCTGCCCATCGATTTCAGGGCGCCGCCGAAGCTGCCGCTGATCGCCACCGAACTGCTCCCGCCGCTGGGCGCCGCGGCGCGCTAGGGGCGGCGGGGCTGCTTCCGTCGTATTGCCCGCAGGCCCGCGGGCATCGAGAATGCAGCCTTCCGAGCCAGAGGTGAGCGGCCATGATCCTGCGCGGTATGGCACAGATGCATATCGACGACCTGCCTCCCGGGTTCCAGTCGCTGGTCCGCGGGCTGGCGGATGGGGAGCCGTTGGGGTTCGTCTGGGTGGTGTTCTACCAGGGGCGTATTTTCGGGGCCTATCCCTGTGCGGACCAGGCGTTGCGCAAGGTGACCGAGATCGAGCATTGCATCAGCGAGGACGAGGTGCCGAGTGCGCAGGGGTGAGGGCTGGTTTTCGACATTCGCCTGATCGCGGACGGAGTCCGCTCCTACGGTGCCAGGAAGCACGGCTTTTCGTAGGATGGCGTTGAGCGAAGCGATACCCATCACCACGGCAGCATGGGTATCGCAAGCTCAACCCATCCTACAATTCCAGGCCACGCCGGACGCCCCGGCGGCGCATAACCGCGAACGGTTATGCGCCCTACGCGTTCAGGGTGTCAGGCCACCGGGATAAGCGGGTCGGCCGCCGCCAGGGCGATGCTGCGGTCGGCCGCCGGCGGGTAGATCCACAGGGTGTTGATCTGCGTCTTCAGCTCCTTGGCCTGCTCGCCCAGCAGCTTGACCTGGCGGTCCCAGCCCTCGGTGTACACCGCGCCCCAGGCGCCCAGGTCCAGGCAGGTCACGTACTTGGGCTGGCGGTAGGGGGTGGGTGGCACGCCCAGCAGGTCGGCGGCGGCGTTGTTGCCGGCGTGGCGGCCCAGGGAGATGGCGTGCTGGCAGGACATCACCGCGTGGTTGCCGAGGTCGTCGGTGGCGGCGTAGGCCACGTCGCCGGCGGCGAATACCTTGGCCTGGCCGCGCACCTTGAGGTTGCCGTCCACGTGCAGGCGGCCCAGGGCGTCGCGTTCGCCGCTCAGTTGCCCGGTCAGCGGGCTGGCGCGCAGGCCGCCGGTCCAGATGACCGTGTGGCTGTCGATGCGGCGGCCGTCGGCCAGGCTCACGCCGTCGGCGTCCACCGCCGCGACGCTGGCGTCGGGCAGCCATTCGATGCCCAGTTTTGTGGAGGCTTCGATGATCGACGGGCGGATGCCTTCGCCCAGGGCGGCGGCCACCTGCGCGCCGCGGTCGACGACGATCACCCGGATGTCCTGCTCCGCGCCCAGCGCCTCGCGCAGGCGCGCCGGCATTTCGGTGGCGGTCTCGATGCCGGTGAAGCCGCCGCCGACCACCACCACGGTGTTGCGCGCCGGGCTGGCGGGGCGGTTGCGCAGGGCCTTGAGGTGCGCTTCCAGGCGCGCCGCGGATTCGATCTGGTCGACGTCGAATGCATAGCTGTCCAGGCCCGGCACCGGCGGCCGGGCGAGCTGGCTGCCGGTGGCCAGCACCAGGCGGTCGTAGCCCAGCTCGCCCTGGCGGCCGGCGGCGTCGCGGTAGCCGACGCTCTGCGCCTGCTCGTCGATGCGCTCGGCGCTGCCCTGGACGAAGCGGATGCCCACCGTGTCGAACAGCGCGTCCAGCGGGGCGAACATGCGGCCCACGTCGGGTTCGTAGAAGCGCGGGCGGATGCGTAGCTCCGCCTGGGGCGCCAGGAGGCTGATCTGCACGTCGTGACGCTCGTGTCGGTCCAGCAGGCGTGCCGCGCTCAAGGCACTCCAGAGCCCACCAAAGCCTGCGCCCACCACCAGAATCTGCTGTTTCATGATTTGCTCCCGAATATACATAGTGATGAATGACCTTGAAGTTTCGGCTCCAAGCCCGGCGTGACTGTCGAGTCGTCCGCTGTGGAATCCATGCTATTCGGGGAAGTTGCGCCGCACACTTCTACATGGGGTTCGCGGAATAGTGCGTTGGTCTGGCGGATATATGCCTAGGTATCGACAGAACTTGCCGGGGAAGTTTCAGCGCGGCTGGCGCAGGGCGGTTTCGATGCACGCGAGCAGGCGCTCGGCGTCGAACGGCTTGGGCAGGCAGGCGAGCGGGGCGGGAACCGCCTCGGGGTAGGCGGTGATGAAGATGACGGGAATGCGCAGGCCCATGGCGATGAGCCTTGCATGCAGCTGCAGGCCGCTCATGCCGGGCATCTGCACGTCGGACACCAGGCACTGCGCCTCGCCGGGATCTCCGGCGGCGAGGAAGTCCAGGGCGCTGGAATGACTGCGCACGCGATAGCCGCTGGCACGCAGCAGGCTCTCCAGCGCCGCGCGCACGGAGTCATCGTCGTCGACCACGGCAATCACGGCCGTCTGGCGACTCGGGGGTTCTTGGGTCATCTGGAATTGCTCGTGGCGGTATCTGTCGAGACTTCAAGATACGCCAGCGAACAAGGCGAAGAAGTATACCTGGGTATAGTCCGGCGAGACCTGGGTATGGGGTTATGCAAACTTCCGTCGAGGCACTTTCCGCAACTTGGCAACTTGCCTCGATCAATGAAGGGCAAGTTCATGGATACGCATATAGTGCTCAGGCCTCGCGGGTAAAGCGGCTGCGATAGTCGCGCGGGGCAATGGACAGGTGGCGCTGGAAGGTGACGCGCATCCGCTCCTCGTTGCCGAAGCCGCATTGCCGGGCGATCTGCTCGATGCTCTGCGTCGAGTGCTCCAGCAGGCGCCGGGCGGCCTCCAGGCGGAACAGCTCGATGGCCCGGGCCGGGGTGCGGCCGGTGCGCTGCTTGTAGACCCGCGAGAAATTGCGCGGGCTCATCCGCACGCGCTCGGCCAGTTGCTCCACCGTGAGGCTGCGCTCGCCCAGGTGCTCGGCCAGCCACAGGTGCAGTTCGTCGAACAGCGGGCTGTCGGCGGCCTGGGACTGCAGCAGGGTGCTGTACTGCGCCTGGCCGCCGGGGCGCTTGAGGTACACCACCAGCTCGCGCGCCACGGCCATGGCCACCTCGCGGCCGCAGTCGGCTTCCACCAGCGCCAGGGCCAGGTCGATGCCGGCGCTCACGCCCGCCGAGGTCCAGGTTTCGCCCTGCTGGATGAAGATCGCGTCGGCGTCCACTTCCACTGCCGGGAAGCGCTGGCGCAGGGCGTCGCACAGGGCCCAGTGGGTGGCGGCGCGGCGGCCGTCGAGCAGGCCGGCGCGGGCCAGCAGGAAGGCGCCGCTGCACACCGAGGCGACGCGCCGGATGCGCGACGCGGCCGCGCTGATCCAGGCTGCCAGCTCGGCATGGCTGTCCAGCGTGTGGCAGATGTCCGGGGCGCCGGGCACCACCAGGGTGTCGGCTGCCACGGCGTGCGGCGGCGGCAGGCGCGTGCTGTCCACCGCCAGGCCTTCCACGGTGCGCACCAGGCCGCCGGCCAGGCTCGCGGTGTGCAGGCGGTAGCCGGGCAGGCCGCGTTCGGCCAGCGCCTTGGAGGCGGCCCAGAACACCGTCTGGGCGCCGCTGAGGTCGAGCAGGCCCATGTCCGGGTAGGCCACGAACAGCACCTCGCGCGGGCCGTTGCCGGGTAACGCATTCTGGGAGTTGTCGCTTGGGGGGACGCTCATTGCCAACGCTGCCATGCCGATTCCAACCAGCAGCGAGATACCGCCTGCGGCGGCGCTTGGCAAGCCCGGCGCCGGCGCTGGCCGATAACCTGGGATTTCTGTCCTGGCGAGCGGGCGCGGCGGCGCGCTAACTTCGTCCGGATGCCGGGCGTCCCGCCGCGTTGTCGGAGGCGCCGTGGTGGACTAGTTTTTTCAGTCGTATGCCAGGCGCGGCGTCGGTCGCAGGAGAGCAAGCCGGATGAATTCGTGGTCGCAATCGGGGGCGCAGCAGGGTAGCGCCAAGCCCAGGGAGCCGGTGGTCTACGTGGTCGACGACGACGAGTCGATGCGCCTGGCGCTGTCCGGGCTGCTGCGCTCCATCGGCCTGCGCGTGGAGACCTTCGAGTCCCCCGCGGACTTCCTTGCCTTCCCCCGCGACGACGCCCCCAGCTGCCTGGTGCTCGACGTGCGCCTGCGCGGCGAGAGCGGCCTGGCCTTCCAGGAGCAGGTGGAGAAGCACGGCCTGCGCATGCCCATCGTGTTCATGACCGGCCACGGCGACATCGCCATGACCGTCAAGGCCATGAAGGCCGGGGCGGTCGACTTCCTCGCCAAGCCGTTCCGCGACCAGGACATGCTCGACGCCGTGGCCAACGCCCTGGCCAAGGACGCCGAGCGCCTCGCCGCCGAGCGCTCCAGCGCCGGGCTGCGCGAGGCCTACGCCGCGCTCACCCCTCGCGAGCGGGAGGTGATGAGCTATGTGGTGGCCGGCCTGATGAACAAGCAGATCGCCGCCGAGCTGAACCTCAGCGAGGTGACGGTGAAGGTCCACCGCGGGCAGCTGATGCGCAAGCTGGCGGCGCGCTCGGTGGCGGACCTGGTGCGCAAGTCCGAGGCCCTGGGCATCGCGCCGCAGACGCGCCGGGCCCCCTGAGCGGGCGCGGCGTGGAGCGCGGATGAGCGACAGACGACAGGTCCTCTGGGACGACGGCGAGCGCGTGTTCAGCCGTGGGCGGCACCCGCGCCAGGATGGGCTCGGCGTGTTGCTCGCGCGCCCGGCCGGCGAGCCGCCGCAGCCCGCCAGCGTCGAGCGCCTGGCCCACGAGTTCGGCCTGAAGGACGAGCTGGACGGCGCCTGGGCGGTGCGCCCGCTGGAACTGCTGCGCGAGGGCGGGCGCAGCCTGCTGGTGCTGGAAGACCCCGGCGGCGAGCCGCTGTCCGCGCAACTGGGCGCGCCCATGGAGACCGGCCGCTTCCTGCAGCTGGCCGTGGGCATCAGCGCGGCCCTGGGCCACCTGCACCAGCGCGGCCTGGTGCACAAGGACCTGAAACCGCCGCACATCCTGGTCGACTGCGCCGACGGCCGCGTGCGCCTCACAGGTTTCGGCCTGGCCTCGTGGCTGCCGCGTGAACGCCAGGCGCCGGAGCCGCCGGAAACCATCGCCGGCACCCTGGCCTACATGGCGCCCGAGCAGACCGGGCGGATGAACCGCTCGATCGACTCGCGCAGCGACCTCTACGCCCTGGGCATCACCCTCTACCAGATGCTCACCGGCGACCTGCCGTTCGCCGCCAGCGAGGCCATGGAGTGGGTGCACTGCCACATCGCGCGCCAGGCGGTGCCGCCCACGGCGCGGGTGGCGAGCATCCCCGCGCCGCTGTCGCAGCTGGTCATGAAGCTGCTGGCCAAGACCGCCGAGGAGCGCTACCAGAGCGCCGCCGGGCTGGAGCACGACCTGCGCCGCTGCCTGGCGAGCTGGCAGCGCCACGGGCGCATCGACGACTTCCCGCTGGACGGGCACAGCGTGCCGGAGCGCCTGCTGATCCCCGAGAAGCTCTACGGCCGCGAACGCGAGGTCGGCACCCTGGTGGCCGCCTTCGAACGCATAGTCGCGGGCGATGCGCCGGGGCTGGTGCTGGTGTCCGGCTATTCCGGCATCGGCAAGTCCTCGGTGGTCAACGAGCTGCACAAGCTGCTGGTGCCGCCGCGCGGGCTGTTCGCCTCCGGCAAGTTCGACCAGTACAAGCGCAACATCCCGTACTCCACCCTGGTGCAGGCCTTCCAGGGCCTGGTGCGCATGCTCCTGGGCAAGAACGACCGCGAGCTGGCGCGCTGGCGCCAGGCCCTGCTGCAGGCGCTGGGCGCCAATGCGCGGGTGATGACCGAGCTGATCCCGGAGCTGAAGCTGATCATCGGCGAGCAGCCGCCGCTGCCGGCGCTGGAACCGCAGCAGGCGCAGCGCCGCTTCCTGCTGGTGCTCAAGCGCTTCATCGGCGTGTTCGCCCGGCCGGAACACCCGCTGGCGCTGTTCCTCGACGACCTGCAATGGCTGGACGCGGCCACCCTCGACCTGCTGGAAGACCTGCTGACCAGCGACGACCTGCGCCACCTGATGCTGCTCGGCGCCTACCGCAGCAACGAGGTGGACGACGCCCACCCCCTGCGCACCACGCTGCGCAAGGTCGGCAAGGCGCAGGTGCGCATCGACGAAATCCGCCTGGCGCCGCTGGGCCGCGGCCACGTCGAACAGCTGATCGCCGAGGCCCTGCACGGCGCGCCGGCGCACATCCGCCCGCTGGCGCAGCTGGTGCACGACAAGACCGCCGGCAACCCGTTCTTCGTCATCCAGTTCCTCCAGGCCCTGGCCGAGGAGGGCCTGCTGGCCTTCGAGGCGCAGGCGCGGCAGTGGCGCTGGGACCTCGGGCGCATCCAGGCGATGGGCTACACCGACAACGTCGTCGACCTGATGCTCGACAAGCTGGCGCGGCTGCCGGCGCAGACCCAGGAGGTGCTGCAGCAGCTGGCCTGCCTGGGCAACCGCGCCGAGGCCGCGACCCTGGGCAGCGTGCTGGCGCTATCGCGCAGCCAGCTGCAGCGGGCCCTGTGGGACGCCATCCGCCAGGAACTGGTGGAGCGCGGGGAGGGCGCCTACGCCTTCGCCCACGACCGCATCCACGAAGCGGCCTACCTGCTGATCCCCCAGGCCGAGCGCGCCGCGGCGCACCTGCGGATCGGCCGCCTGCTGGCCGAGCAGACGCCGCCGCAGGCGCGCGAAGAGGCGATCTTCGAGATCGTCGGCCAGCTCAACCGCGGCGCCGCGCTGATCGCCGAGCCGGCCGAGCGCGAGCGCCTGGCCGGGTTCAACCTGCTCGCCGGGCAGCGGGCCAAGGCCTCGACCGCCTATGCCTCGGCGCTGGCCTATTTCGCCCGCGGTGTGGAGCTGCTGGACGAGGCGAGCTGGCAGGGCCGCCACGAACTGCTGTTCGCCCTGGAGTCCGGCCGCGCCGAATGCGAGTTCGCCACCGGCCAGGTGGCCCAGGCCGAGCAGCGCCTGCGGGTGCTCTCCGGGCGCGCTGCGACGACCGTGCAGCGCGCCTGGGTGGCCTGCCTGCAGGTGGACGTCTACCTGATCCTCGACCGCCGCGACGACGCCGTGGCGGTCTGCCTGGACTTCCTCCGCCACGTGGGCATCGACTGGCCGGCCCACCCGGACGACGCCACGGTGCAGGCCGAGTACGAGCGCATCCGCGCCCAGCTCGGCGCGCGGCCCATCGAGTCGCTCATCGACCTGCCGCCGATGCGCGAGCCGCTCGCCCTGGCCACCATCGAGGCGCTGACCACGCTGTTCTCGCCGGCCCTGCACACCGACGGCAACCTGGCCTGCCTGACCATCTGCAAGGCCATCAACCTGAGCCTGGAGCACGGCAACGGCGACGCCTCCTGCGTGGCCTACGCCAACATCCCGCGGGTCGCCGGGCGGCGCTTCGGCGACTACCAGGCCGGCTTCCAGTTCGGCCGGCTCGGCTGCGAACTCGTCGAACGCCGCCGCCTGGAACGCTACGAGGCGCGCACCTACCTGTCGTTCTCGCTGTTCGCCCAGCGCTGGGTGCAGCCGGTGCGCGCCTGCGAGGAGCAGCTGCGCCAGGTGTTCGACAGCGCGAACCGCACCGGCGACCTGCCGTTCGGCGCCTTCGCCTGCAACAGCCTGGTGTCCAACCTGCTGTTCAGCGGCGAGCCGCTGCCCGAGCTGCAGGCCGAGGCGGAGCGCGGCCTGGCCTACGCCGGCAAGGTTGGCTTCGGCCTGGTGATCGACTTCCTCGACAACCAGCTCGCGCTGATCCGCACCCTGCGCGGCCTGGCCCCGCGCTTCGGCCATCTCGACCAGGGCGGCTTCCGCGAGGCGGATACCGAGGCGCGCCTGGCCGATGCGTCGCGGGTGTACAGCTGCTGGTACTGGGTCCGCAAGCTGCAGGCGCGCTACTTCGCCGGCGATTACGCCGCGGCGCTGGAGGCGTCCGCCCAGGCGCAGCCGTTGCTGTGGACTTCCCATGCGTTCATCGAGGAGGGCGAGTACTGCTTCTTCGACGCGCTTGCCCGTGCCGCGCTGTGCGATGCCGCTGCGCCGGACGATAGCCACCTGGACGCGATAGCCGCGCACCGGGACGAGTTGCGGGTATGGGCCGACCTCTGCCCGGCGAACTTCAGCTGCCACGTCCTGCTGCTGGAAGCCGAACTCGCCCGCCTGCAGGGCCGCGTGGCCGATGCCGAGCTGCACTACGAGCAGGCCATCCGCGCCGCCCAGGATGACGGCTTCTTCCAGGTGGAGGCGCTGGCCAACGAACTGGCGGCCGCCTGCTACGCCGCGCGCGGGCTCGACAGGGTGGCCCGCGTCTACCTGCAGGGCGCGCATGCCTGCTACCTGCGCTGGGGCGCCGCGGGCAAGCTGCGGCAGCTGGAGGCGCGCCATCCCTTCCTCGGCGAGCAGGCGCCGGCGCCGGGCCCCATCGCCACCATGGCCGCCCCGGTGGAACAGCTGGACCTGGCCACCGTGCTCAAGGTGCTGCAGACCACTTCCGGCGAAATCGTGCTGGAGCGGCTGGTGGACAGCGTCATGCGCACGGCCCTCGAACAGGCCGGCGCCGAGCGCGGCGTGCTGGTGCTCCAGGGCGCCGACGGGCCGCGCATCGTGGCGCAGGTGACGGTCGACGACGACGCGCCGCGCCTGCAACTGCGCGACGAGCCGCTGAGCGAGGCGCTGCTGCCGGAGGCGCTGCTCTACCAGGTGCTGCGCACCGGCGAGACCCTGGCGCTGGACGACGCCATGGCCGAGGCGGCATACGCCAGCTCGCCCTACGTGCGCAACCGCCAGGCGCGCTCCATCCTCTGCCTGCCGCTGATGAACCAGGGCCAGCTCAGCGGCGCCCTGTACCTGGAGAACAACCTGACCGCCCGCGCCTTCAGCCCGGCGCGCACCGCCGTGCTCAAGCTGGTGGCCTCGCAGGCCGCCGCCTCGCTGGAGAACGCCCGGCTGTACCGCGACCTCGCCGAGCGCGAGCGGCGCTACCGCGAGGTGCAGGGCGAACTGGCCCACGCCAACCGCGTGGCGACCATGGGCCAGCTCACCGCGTCCATCGCCCACGAGGTCAACCAGCCGATCGCCGCCACCATCACCAACGCCTACGCGGCGCAGCGCTGGCTGGGCGCGCAGCCGCCGGACCTGGGCGAGGTGGGGCAGGGGCTCGAACGCATCGTCAAGGACGCCAACCGCGCCGCGGACGTGCTCAAGCGCATCCGCGGGCTGCTGCGCAAGGCGCCGTCGCAGAAGAGCGCGGTGGACATCAACGAGGCGATCCTGGAAATGGTCGAGTTCACCCGCGGCCAGGCCGCCAAGGGCGGCGCCACGGTGCGCACGCAACTGGCCGACGGCCTGCCGCCGGTGGAGGGCGACCGGGTGGAACTGCAGCAGGTGCTGCTCAACCTGATCATCAACGCCATCGAGGCCATGGGCGAGGTCGACGACGGCGTGCGCCGGCTGGACATCGAGACGGCGCCGGACGGCGCAGGCGGCGTGCGGGTGAGCGTCAGCGACACCGGGCCGGGCTTCGCCGCGCAGGATGCCGGGCAGGTCTTCGCGCCTTTCTACACCACCAAGCCCAGCGGCCTGGGCATGGGCCTGTCGATCTGCCGTTCGATCATCGAGGCCCATGGCGGGCAGTTGCAGGCCTTGGCCAACCCGCCGCGTGGCGCGCGGGTCCGCTTCGACCTGCGGGGCTGCCCGGGCCAGGCCCTAGAGCTGCGATAGGCCGCCGTCCACGCACAGGTCGACGCCGGTGACGAAGCTGCTGTCGTCCGAGGCGAGGAACAGCGCGGCGTTCGCCAGCTCCTCGGGGCGGCCGAGCCGGCCCAGGGGAATCAGGCCCGTCACCTGCCTTTCGAACGCGGCGAACTGCTCGTCGCCGATGCCCATCTTGCCGATGATCGGCGTCAGCACCGGGCCCGGGCTCAGGCAATTGACGCGGATGTTGCGCTGCCTGAGTTCCGCCGCCCAGCTGCGCGCGAAGGAGCGGACAGCGGCCTTGGTGGCGGCGTACACCACATGGGCGTCGAGGGCCTTGAGGTGGGCGATGGACGACACCAGCACGATGGAGCCGCCGTCGCGCAGCAGCGGCAGGGCCTTCTGGATGCTGTAGAAGACGCCTTTGACGTTGATGTCGAACTGCTCGTCGAACTGCGCCTCGTCCACCTGTTCGCCCGCGGCGGGGCGGATGACGCCGGCATTGGCGACCAGCACGTCGAGCCGCCCGTACAGCTGGCCGATGCGCTGGTACAGCGCGTCGATATCGGCCAGCCGGCTGGCGTCGGCGCAGATGCCCAGGGCGTTGCCGCCGATCTGCCCGACGGCCTCGTCCAGCACCTGGCGGCGCCGCCCGGTGATGACCACCGTCGCGCCCTCCCGGGCGAACCGCTGCGCGGTGGCCAGGCCGATACTGCTGTTGCCGCCCGTCACGAGCGCGATCTTGTCGTTCAGCTTTCCCATGGTTCCTCCAACGTCGTTGCCGAGTGAGTTTGCGTGGGGGATTGCCATGCAGGGCCGGCCGGCAGCGGCAGGTAGCGCCCGATCTTCTCCGCCAGCTTCGCGCGGCGATCGGCGAGCCGGGCCTGGAGCGCGTCCAGTGCCTGGAGCTTCTCCAGGTGCTGCTGCAGGCAGGCGAGGAAGCCTTCGCTGTCCTCCTCCTCTTCCAGGTGCTGCAACAGGCCGTGGATCTGCCGGGTGCTGAAGCCGCACTCGATCAGTTCGCGTATCCAGAGCACGCGCCGCACCATGGCCGGGGCGTAGTCGCGATAACCGTTTTCCAGCCGCGACGACGCGATCAGCGCCCGGGCCTCGTAATGACGAAGCGCGCGGGTGCTCGCGCCGGTACGCAGTGCCAGTTCGCCAATCCGCATGTTCACCTCCACCGGCGGAACTCTAGGGGCTTGACGCTAGTGTCAAGGTCAAGCGCCTGCATTGCCCGGCGCGGGACCTCGGGGTGGCGATTATAGGAACGCGGCCCGGCGGCCAGAAATGCACATGGGTATAGGCCGGGCATACCTGGGTATGACGGCCGGCTCGTCTATGCTGGAGTTTTCGATTGCCAGCGAGGGTGCGTCATGGGCCTGAACGAAGCGAGCCAGCGGCTGCGGCGCGAATTATTGAACATGGCCTTCCGCCATGAGGGACTGGCGACCGACCTGGGGCGGGCCGCCGAGCAGCTGCCGGCGTCCCAGGCGGTGCACCTGGTGCGCATGGCGGCGTTCCTGCAGGGCGATGCCGAACGGCTGATCGCCATGGCCGAGCAGGTGCGCACGGGCGTCATCAGCGCCAGCGACCCCTGACCCCTCCAAAGCACTATTCCCTTCCTCCGGCGTGCGGGTAAGGTGGCGGCAGAACACCGCTGGATTGCCCATGAACCGCAACGCCGCGCCCCCGCAGGCCCGCCAGGTCGTCCTGGCCAACGGCCTGGGGCTGACCCTGATGCACGACCCGCAGGCCACCCGCGCCGCCGCCCTGGCGCGGGTGGCGGCCGGCAGTCATGACGAGCCGCAGGCGCACCCCGGGCTTGCGCATTTCCTCGAACACCTGCTGTTCCTCGGCGGCGCGCGCTTCGCCGCGGGCGAGCGGCTGATGCCCTGGGTGCAGGCGCGGGGCGGGCGGCTGAACGCCAGCACCCGGGCGCGCACTACCGACTACTTCTTCGAAGTGCCCGCCGCGGAGCTGGACGGCGGGCTGGCGCGCCTGCTCGACCTGCTGGCCCGGCCGCGGCTGGAAGTTAGCGCGCAGCTGGGCGAGCGCGAGGTGCTGGAGGCGGAATACATCGCCCGCGCCAGCGATGCCGGCACGCTGATAGACGCGGCCCTGGCCGCCGGGGTGGCCGAGGGGCATCCGCTGCGCCGCTTCGTGGCCGGCCGGCGCGCCAGCCTGGCGGTGGAGGAGGCGGGCTTCCAGGGCGCGCTGCGGGACTTCCATGGCGGTTTCTACCGGCCCGGCAATGTGCAGATGTGGCTGCAGGGGCCGCAGTCCCTCGACGAGTTGCAGGCCCTGGCCGCCCGGCACTGCGGGGATTGGTTGGCTGGCCCAGTGCCGGTCCGCAACCTGCCGCCGGCCCTGGCGCCGCCGGCCGGCGACAGGCTGCACTTGCGCCTGCCCGGTGCGCCGCGCCTGGTGCTGGGCTTCGCCGTGGCCGAGCTGGATGCTGCCGCCGAACAGACCTTCGATGCCCTGGCCGGCCTGCTGGGCGACGAGGCGGAGGGTGGATTGCTGGCATGGCTGGGCGAGCGCGGGCTGTGCGATGCGGCGAGCCTGCGGGTGGTCTACCGCGCGCCGGGGCAGGCGCTGCTGGCGGCGACCTTCGAACTGGCGCAGGCGTGGGATGCCGCGCGGGTCGAGGCGGCCTTTCTCGATTGGCTGCGGGCGCTGCGCGAGGGTGGCGGCGTTGCCTTGGTGGCGGACGAAGCACGGCAACTGCCTCCCCTGGAGCAACTGCAGCGGCGTGCCCGAGGCCTGCCGGCGCCGGTCTCGCCGCTATGGCTGGCGGCGCTGGACGCATCATGCCTGGTCCGCCTGCTGGTGGCGGCGGATGCGCCGGGCCAGCCCGCCTGCGTAGCCGGCTTCGACCTGCACCTGGGGCGCAGCCCGGTCGAGCCCGTGGCCTTTGCCCCACAGTCCTGGCGTTTTGCGGCGCCGCCAGCGGCTAGCAGCGCAGCAATGGGCGCGATCCATTTGCGTTGGCGCTTCCCGAGCGCGCCAGCCCATAGCCACTTCCTCGCCTTGCGCCACGGCCTGCGTCCCCTGGCCGGGCTGGCGCGGCGCCATGGCGTGAGCCTGCGCCTGGACGAGGAGAGCGCCGACTGGGCCCTGGGCCTGCAAGGCCCGGCCGACCGCCTGGAAAGCTGCCTGGACAGCGCCCTGGCGCTGCTGGCTGAGCCCCCCGCGGCAGTGCTGGCCCAGGGGGAGCGCCTGCTGTTGCGCGAGCGGCAGCAGAAGGCCGCCGAACTGCCGATCCGCCGCCTGCTCGATGCCTTGCCGGTCCAGTTGGCGGGGGAGGGTGCGGCTTTGCCGGACTGGTCCTCGGCGCGCTGGGATGTGCTGGTGCGCAACGCCGAGTCGCCCCAGCCAAGCCAGGTGCCCGGCCTGTTGGCGACGGAGCCGCTGTTGCCGCCGGCGCTGGTTCCGGGCCGCCATCGCTGCGTCATGGCGGGTGAGGGCGAGTCGGCGTTGCTGCTGTTCTACCCGCTGCCAGGGCGGGACGCGGCCCAGGAAGCCGCCTGGCGCCTGCTGGCGCGCGAGCTGGAAGGCGGCTTCTACCAGCGCCTGCGCGTCGAGTTGAACCTGGGCTACGCGCTGTTCTGCGGCTTCCGCCAGGTCGCCGGTTGGCGCGGGCTGCTGTTCGCCGTGCAGTCGCCGCATACACAGCCGGACGCGCTGTTCGAGCACCTGCGCACCTTCCTGGAAGACGCCGCCATCTCCCTGGGCGAACTGCCCGACGCCCGCCTGCACGACCTCGCCCATAGCCTGGCGAACGAGCCGGCCGGCAAGAACGCAGCCTGGCGCGACCAACTCGCCGGTGTGGATGCCGGCCACGCGCAACGCGTGGCCGAGGCCGCTCGCCGCACCACTCGCGCCGATCTCCAGGCCGCCCACGCCGCATTGCTGGGCGAGCAGGGCGGCTGCTGGCTGCTGACCAACCGCGCCTGATCTCTTTCTACACCTTCTTCCGCTGCTGCTCGGGCCTACCGCCCCGGACACGTGCGCCTGCGACTTTGGTCCTGCGCCGCAAGGCCCGCTGCCAAGGTGCCGCTACCCCCGCGACCAAGGCGCCGGGCCTTATGGTGGCCTGGTGCCATGGCCTTGCGTAGCGCTCCGGCAAGCCCCACGCAAGCAGCGCCGAAGCGCGCCCAAAGCAGCGTATGGCGCCGCGCGGGGCGTTTCGATAATCGCCTCCGCCACGACCCCGAACGGTCATCCATCCCCTGCGGAGCGCGTCATGAACAAGAACAACACCGCCATTCGCCGTTTCCTGCCCCTGGCCCTGGCCTCGCTGGGCAGCCTGGGCTGCCTGCCGGCCGTCGCCGACATCAAGCTGTACGACAAGGACGACACCACCTTCTCCACCGACGGCTACTTCAACGCCTTCTACGTCAACAGCGACGTGGACCGCGAGGGCGACACCTACGACCGCCGCCAGTCGCGGGTGAAGATGGGCTTTTTGCCCAACTACATCGGCTTCAACTTCGGCAAGAAGATCGACGGCCTGACCCTCACCGGGCGTTCCTCGTTCTGGGTGACCATCAACGACAGCGAGCAGGACGGCACCGACACCGCCATCGACGTGCGGCAGTTCTACGGCAACGTGGCCGGCGACTGGGGCGAGGTGCTGATCGGCAAGGACTTCGGCCTGTTCTCGCGCTCGAACATCTTCCTCGACGAACTGCTGGCCGGCTTCGGCAACGCCAGCGACACCCTCGGCCTGGTGGACGGCAAGGGCGTGTCCTTCGGCAACATCGGCACCGGCTACCCGTACCCGTTCCCCACCTCGCAGATCACCTACCGCAACAATAACCTGGTGGACGGCCTGCGCGTGGCGGTGGGCATCATGGACCCGATCGACACCAACCAGATCGACAAGGACGCCAGCGACGGCCTGGACGACAAGGCCTACCAGGACAACCCGCGCTACGAGAGCGAGATCAGCTATCAGTTCGACCTGGGCGGCGCGCAGATCTACAGCTGGGTCAATGGCGCCTACCAGACCTCGAAGAACACCAACGACCAGGTCGACGACGTCACCTCCAAGGGCCTGGGCTACGGCATCCAGGCCAAGTTCGGCGGCGTGTCGCTGACCGGCTCGGGCTTCACCGCCAAGGGCATCAACCCCTTCTTCACCAACAACGCCGGCGAAGCCGCGCTGCGCGAGGTGGACAGCCGCGGCATGCTGCTGCAGGGCTCCTACACCTGGGGCAAGAACCGCCTGGCACTGTCCTACGGCAAGACCGAGGACGACGGCAACGGCCTGGGCAGCGCGGCGGACTACTCCACCCGCGGCATCGCCTACTTCCGCACCATCAACGACAACCTCAAGCTGGTGGCCGAGTACAACCAGTACGAGATCGACGGCCGCAAGGGCTCGCTGGTGAGCGAGGACACCGACACCTTCGCGGTTGGCGCGGTATTGAACTGGTAATCCTCAGGGCTCCTTTGGCAGTAATTGGGCGGGGCGGCGGTGGCGTCGGTCCGCCGTTTTTTTTGTGGGGGGATGGTGTTCTGTCGGGAGGGTCTTTGAAGAGCGCCCTCTCCCCAGCCCTCGGCTGCGCGCCCCGCCCTGAAGGGAGAGGGGGCTAGTCCGTGCCGAGAGGAGGAGTGGTTTCAGCCGGTAACTTTCGGTTTTGCCGGCTAACGCCGAAACATCAGCACACACCGAACGGTCCCCTCTCCCTTCAGGGAGAGGGTTAGGGAGAGGGTTGCGGACACCAACCCCGCTCCGCAACTGAACCTGACTCCGCTGTTCGCTATACCGCGAATCGCACGCAGGGCGCGCTCCTACAAAGAACATGGGCAGCAACTGTCTTGCCGACTGCGCCGAGGTGCTTTTCGTAGGATGGGTTGAGCTTGCGATACCCATCGGACCCTGGTGATGGGTATCGCTTCGCTCAACCCATCCTACGGGCGTTTCCCTTGCATCCGGAGCGGATCTTGCCCGCGAACCACACCGGAACCTCCAGCCCGCCCCTACGCCTTTCGGAGGTCCCCGCCAGCACCCAAGTAGCATGGGGCCGCGCCGGGCGCCTTCGTAGAATGCCCCCGTGGTCAACCGGCGTTGAGGCAGGCGTATGCAGGAAGGGCAGGGAGAAGGCGTAGTCAGAGGCATGTCCAGCGCCCGCGACGCGGAGGCGGTGGCCCAGGACCTGGCGCGCCAGTTGATCCACCCGCACCTGGGCTTCGTGCTGTTCTTCTGCTCCGCCGAGTACGACCTGCCGGCCCTGGCCGCCGCGCTGGAGCAGTACTTCGGCGGCATCGAGCTGGTCGGCTGCACCACCGCCGGCGAGATCACCCCCCAGGGCTACGGCCGCGGCTGCGTCAGCGCGGTGGGTTTCGACGTGCGCAGCTTCGCCGTGGCCAGCGCGCTGATCGACGAGATGGAGCGTTTCAGCCTGATCGACGCGCAGCAACTGGTGGAGGCCCTGGTGGCCGACTGCCGCAGCAGCGAGCTGGCGCCGATCAAGGACCACAGCTTCGCCCTGACCCTGCTCGACGGCCTTTCCAGCCGCGAAGAAGTGGTGCTGGCGGCGCTCAGCGCGGCGCTTGGCGCCATTCCGCACTTCGGCGGCTCGGCCGGCGACGACAACCACCTCACCCATACCCACGTCTACTACCAGGGCCAGTTCCACACCGGCGCGGCGGTGGTGCTGCTGTTCAACACCTGGCTCGACTTCGAGGTGTTCACCACCCACCACGTGGTGCCGCGCGGCGAGAAGCTGGTGGTGACCCGCGCCGACAGCGCCAGCCGCCGGGTGCTGGAGCTCAACGCCGAGCCCGCCGCCCTGGAATACGCCCGGCTGGTCGGCGTGGAGCCCCACGAACTGAGCTTCGAGCTGTTCTCCCGCCACCCGCTGGCGGTGCGCATCAAGGACCAGTACTACGTGCGCTCCATCCAGCAGGTGCACGACGACTTCAGCCTGACCTTCTACTGCGCGGTGGAGAACGGCATCGTCCTCACCGCCATGAGCACCGGGCCTCTGCTGCCCAACCTGCAGGCGCAGTTCGCGCGCCTGCACGAACGCCTCGGCCCGCCGCTGCTGACCATCGGCTGCGACTGCTTCCTGCGCCGCCTGGAGCTGGAAGTGGCGGGCGACAGCGCAGCCACCGCCGCTTTTCTCCGCCACCAGCAGGTGATCGGCTTCAACACCTACGGAGAGCAATTCAATGGCATGCACATCAACCAGACCTTCACCGGCGTCGCCATTGGCCGTCCCCGTGGCGGCGCCGGCTGAGCTGCTGGCGCGCATCGACGAACTGGAGCGCGACAAGCTCAAGCTGCAGCGCATCAACACCGCGCTGATCGAGCGCATCGAATCCAGCGCCTCGCGCGGCGACGGCGCCTACGGGGCCTTCCAGCATTCGGTGGTGCTGGCCGAGCAGGTGCGCGAGCGCACCGACGCCTTGAGCCAGGCCATGGCCGAGCTGAAGTCCAGCAACCAGCTGCTCAGCGACGCCCGCCTGCGCGCCGAGACCGCCCACCAGCACCTGCTGGACGCCATCGAAAGCATCTCCGACGCCTTCGTGCTGTTCGACCCGCAGCAGCGCATCGTGCTGTTCAACGAACGCTTCCGCGCACTCTGGGCGCCTACCCGCGCGCGCCTGGGCGCCGGCACCCGGCTGGCCGAGGTGCGCCGCCTGGCGCAGAGCAGCGGGCTGATAGTCGAGGAACAGCGGAGCAACGACGACGAACACACCCTCTACCGCCTGCGTGACGACCGCTGGGTGCGCATGAGCGAGCGGCCGACCCGCGACGGCGGCCTGGTGGTGCTCTACACCGACATCACCGAGATCAAGCTCAGCGAGACCGCGCGCCGCGAGCAGGCGGTGGCGCAGAAGTCGCACCTGCTGCAGCGCGCCGTGGACAACCTGTCCCAGGGCGTGGCCATGGTCGGCGCCGAGGGCGCGCTGGAGCTGTGGAACCGGCGCTTCCTGGAGCTCTGCGGGCTGGCGCCGATCGGCGCGCACCGGCCCTTCGCCGACGTCATGGGCGAGAGCGGCCTGCCGCTGCTCACCCCGCGCAGCCGCGGCGACGACGGCGCGCCCCTGGCGGCCCTGGAGCAGCGCCTGTTCGACGGCCGCATGCTGGAAATCCGCACCCACGCGCTGCCCACCGGCGGCTTCGTCAACACCTTCACCGACATCACCGAGCGCTACCGCCACGCCGAGGCATTGCGCGAGAGCGAGCGCTGGATCCGCCTGATCACCGACCAGGTGCCGGCGCTGATCGCCTACCTCAACGCCGACCTGGTCTACGAATTTACCAACAAGGTCTACGAGCAGTGGTACCGCTGGCCCAGCGGCGCGATGCTCGGGCGCAACCTGCGCGAGGTGCACGGCGCCGAGCACTGCCGGCGCCTGGAGCCGTACTTCGAGCGGGCGCTGTCGGGCGAGAGCGTGACCTTCGAGATCGCCGAGACCAACCTGGCCGGGCAGGAGCGCTACATGCAGCGCTCCTACGTGCCCAACCGCCAGGCCGACGGCCAGGTCGCCGGGCTGTTCGTGCTGATCCGCGACATCACCGAGCGCCGCCGCACCGCCGAGGCGCTGCACCAGGCCTACCAGAACCTGGAGCAACGGGTGCGCGAACGCACCGCCGAGCTAACCAGCCTGAACGACCAGCTCAAGCGCGAGATCGACGAGCGCAGCCAGGTGGAAGCGCGCCTGCGCGAGGCCAAGCGCGAGGCCGAGCAGGCCAACCTGTCGAAGACCAAGTTCCTCGCCGCGGTCAGCCACGACCTGCTGCAGCCGCTGAACGCCGCGCGGCTGTTCACCAGCGCCCTGCAGGAACGTGGCGAGGGCGACGGCCTGGTGCGCAACATCAGCCACTCGCTGGAGGACGTGGAGAACCTGCTGGGCACCCTGGTGGACATCTCCAAGCTCGACGCCGGGGTGATCAAGCCGGACATCGCGCCCTTCGAGGTGGGCGAGCTGCTCGGCAACCTCGCCGCCGAATACCGCCAGATCGCCGCTAGCGAAGGCCTGCGCCTGGACTACGTGGCCTGCGATGCCCAGGTGCGCAGCGACCTGCAGCTGCTCGCCCGCATCCTGCGCAACCTGCTGTCCAACGCCATCCGCTACACGCCCGCCGGCCGCGTGCTGCTGGGCTGCCGGCGGCGCCGGCAGAGCCTGTGGATCGAGGTCTGGGACACCGGCATGGGCATCCCGGCGGACAAGCTCGGCGAGATTTTCCAGGAGTTCAAGCGCGGCGACACCCAGCGCTCCCACCAGGACCGCGGCCTGGGCCTGGGGCTGGCGATCGTCGAGAAGATCGCGCGCATGCTCGGCCACCGCATCCAGGTCGGCTCGGTGCCCGGCAAGGGCTCGCGCTTCGCCATCGAGGTTCCGCTGGCGCGCGGTGCGGTGCGCGCCCGCCCGGAGCCGGCGCAGCAGGCCGAACACCTGGTGGAACGTCTGCGCGGCTCGCGGGTGTGGGTGCTGGACAACGACGCGGCCATCTGCGCCGGCATGCGCACCCTGCTGGAAGCCTGGGGCTGCCGGGTGGTCACCGCGCTATCGGAAGAAGACCTGGCGCGCCAGGTGGACAACTTCCACGCCGAGGCGGACCTGCTGATAGCCGACTACCACCTGGACGACGGCTGCAATGGGGTGGACGCCGTGGCCTCGATAAACGCCCGCCGCGGCGAGCCGTTGCCGGCGCTGATGATCACGGCCAACTACAGCAACGAGCTCAAGCAGCAGGTGCGGGAGCTGGGGCATACGCTGATGCACAAGCCGGTTAGGCCGATGAAGCTGAAGACGGCGTTGTGTCACTTGATGGATAGGGCCGGCTGAGGCGCTGTACCTGTAGGTGCAACTGTCTTGCCGGCCGCGCCGGGGTGCTTTCGTAGGATGGGTTGAGCCTGCGAAACCCATGCGGTCGTGGTGATGGGTATCGCTCCGCTCAACACCATCCTACGAGGAGTGCCGCCGGTGGTTTTCGTGCCATCCGGCAACACCGGCGTGGCCGGCGAGCGCTGAAATCACACTTCACGCCGAACGGTCCCCTCTCCCTTCAGGGAGAGGGTTAGGGAGAGGGAACGAGGGTGGGCTTAGCAGCGGAGTAGCAGGTCGCGTAATAACGGAGTCAGGTTCGACTTCGGCGCAGGGTTTGGGTCCGCAACCCTCTCCCCAGCCCTCTCCCTGAAGGGAGAGGGGGCTATCCGTGCCGCCGGTGATTTTCGCGCCATCCGGCAACATCGGCGTGGCCGGCGAGCGCTGACATCACACTTCACGCCGAACGGTCCCCTCTCCCTTCAGGGAGAGGGTTAGGGAGAGGGGGCGAGGATGGGCTTGGCAGCGGAGTAGCAGGTCGCGCAATAACGGAGTCAGGTTCGACCTCGGCGCAGGGGTTGGGTCCGCAACCCTCTCCCCAGCCCTCGGCTGCGCGCCCCGCCCTGAAGGGAGAGGGGGCTATCCGTGCCGCCGGTGGTTTTCGTGCTATCCGGCAACACCTGCGTGGCCGGCGAGCGCCGAAATCACACTGCACGCCGAACGGTCCCCTCTCCCTCTGGGAGAGGGTTAGGGTGAGGGAGCGGAGTCACCGGCAAAGAAAAGCCAACCAGTGCTCAAGCCCGCTGAACAGCCGGCACACGCACCTTGGCCCGCAGTATCAGCGCAATCCCCCCCAACACCGCGCAAGACACCAGCACCAACCGCAAACCGATGTGCTCCCCCAGCAGCAACGCCCCGGCCAACGCCGCCAGCACCGGCACACTCAACTGCACCGACGCCGCCTGGATCGCCGACAGCCCCGGCAGCGCCGCGTACCAGATGGCATAGCCAATCCCCGAAGCCAGCGCCCCGGACAGCACCGCGTAGACCACTCCCGGCACATCCCCCCGCAACTGGCCATGGAACACCAGGGCCAGCACGGCGGCAAAGGCGATACCTCGAACGAAGTTGCCCGTAGTCACCGCCAATGGATCACCCGCATTACGCCCCAGCAGCGAATACAGCCCCCAGGCCACGCCGGACAGCAGCATCAGCAGCGCGCCCGTCAGCGGCGGGGCGCCGGCGCCGGGCAGCAGTTGCACCAGCAGCCCGCCCAGGGCCAGGGCGAAGCCCAGCAGGGCCTGGCCGGCCAGGCGTTCGCCGCGCAGCAGGCCGACCACCAGCATGGTCACCTGCACCGCGCCGAACAGCAGCAGCGCGCCGGTGCCGGCGTCCAGCTGCACGTAGGCGTAGGAGAAGGCCGCGGCGTAGACGAACAGCGCCGCCGCCGCGCGCCAGTTGCCTTTGGCCTCGCCGGCCCGGCCGCGCAGGCGCAGCAGCAGGCCGAGCATCAGCGCGCCGGAGAGGATGCGGATGCCGGTGAAGCTCACCGCGTCCAGCTGGGTGGCCTTCAGCGCCAGGCGGCAGAGCAGGGAGTTGCCGGCGAAGGCGAGCATCGCCAGCGCCGTGAGCAGCAGGGTGCGCGAGGCGGGCATGGGCGGCTCCCTAGCGGCGCAGGTAGGCGGCGAAGTCGATGTCGCCGGCGCTGAGGATGGCCTGCACGCGGTTGTGCACCTTGAGCTTGCGCAGGATCGCCGAGACGTGGGCTTTCACCGTGGTCTCGGCGATCTCCAGGTTGTAGGCGATCTGCTTGTTCGACTCGCCCTTGGTCATGCGTTCGAGTACCAGCAACTGCTTGCGCGTCAGCGCCTGCAGCAGCTCCGGCGGGATGCCGTGCTCCTCGTGGCCGTTGCGCCGCGGCGAGGCCTTCTGCGTGCGGATGATGTCCGAGGGCAGGTAGACGTTGCCGTTGAGGATCTGCTCGATGGCCTCGGTCATCTGCGCCCGCGGCGAGGACTTGGTGATGAAGCCCACCGCGCCGTAGGTGATGGCCTGCAGCACCACCTGCTTGTCCTGCTCGGCCGAGACGATCACCACCGGGATGGTCGGCGCCTCGTTGCGCAGGTTCATCAGGCCGCTCAGGCCGTGCATGCCGGGCATGTTCAGGTCGAGCAGGATCAGGTCCAGGTCGTCGTGCTCCTGGGTCAGGCCCAGGGCGCTGTCGAGGTCGGCGGTCTCCATCACCTCGCTGCCGGGGAAGCCGTCGGCGATGACGTTGTGGATGGCCTCGCGGAACAGCGGGTGATCGTCGGCGATCAGGATCTTGTACATGGCCTACACCTCGTTGTTGTCGTTATGGGCGGCGGCTAGCCGTTGCCGGGTGTACTCAGGGGAAAGGGTGCGGCTGGGCGTCCTGCAGGGGCAGGCCGGCCTGTTCCCAGGCGTCTACTCCGTCACGGTACCAGTAGAGCCTGGAATAGCCCAGCGCATGGGCGCGGCGGACCGCGTTCCAGCTGGCCCAGCAGTCCGAGCGGCAGTAGAACACCAGCGGGCGCGTCGGGTCGCCCTCGCTCAGCTGCCGCAGGTTCTCGCGGAAGTAGGCCTGCCAGGGCGCGCTCAGCACGCCGTCGCCGGTGTTGGCCAGCCACAGGCTGCCGGGCAGGTTGCGGTGCGGCTCGTTGGCCACGAACCGGCCGTTGAGCCAGGTACGGCGGTACACGTCCACCAGGCGCGTGCGCGGCTCGCGCTTGAGCAGCGCCTGCAGGGCGGCGGTGTCCAGGGTGGTGGCGTGGTCGGCGCTGGCCGGGGTCGGGCTGCGGTACTGGCTGGTGCGGTAGCCGTCGCTGGAGAACAGCGCTTCGTCCGCATGGGCCAGCGGCAGGCCCAGCAGCGCGCAGAGCAGGGCAGGGGCTAGGCGGGGCATGGTGGCATCTCGATATTTATTCTTCTGCCCGCCATTACATGCCAGGGGCGCTGCTTTGGAAATTCGACGTCCGGAGGGTTGATCCAGTACCAAAGTAGGAGTTTTCAGCCCTTGCGCAGCGCCGCGTGCTGCGGGTTGAAGGTGAGCAGCGCAAGGCCGGCGAACAGCAGCGTCAGCCCCAGGCACACCGCCAGCGCCAGCGGGTCGAAGCGCTGGTACAGGGCGAAGCGCACCAGCTCCACGGCGTGGCTGAAGGGGTTGAGCGCGCACAGCCAGTACAGCCCCACGCTGGCCTCGCGCATCTTCCACAGCGGGTACAGCGCCGAGGACAGGAAGAACAGCGGGAAGATCACGAAGTTCATCACCCCGGCGAAGTTCTCCAGCTGGCGGATGGCGTTGGACAGCAGCAGGCCCAGGGCGCTCAGCAGCAACGCCGCCAGCAGCAGCGCCGGCAGCGCGGCGAGCAGCCCCCAGGCCGGCGGCTGCACGCCGTACAGCCAGGCGATGGCGAGGAAGGCGTATACCTGCAGCAGCGACACCAGCGCCGTGGCCAGCAGCTTGCCGGCCAGCAGGAAGGCGCGCGGCAGCGGACTGGTGAGCAGCACGCGCATGCTGCCCATCTCGCGGTCGTAGACCATCGACAGCGAGCCCTGCATGCCGTTGAACAGCAGGATCATGCAGCACAGCCCGGGGACTATGTAGGTCTCGTAGGTCACGTAGGTGTCGTAGGGCTCGATGATCGAGATGCCCAGCGCGGCGCGAAAGCCGGCGGCGAACACCAGCAGCCACAGCAGCGGGCGCACCAGGGCGCTGAGGAAGCGCGAGCGCTGCAGCACGAAGCGCAGCCACTCGCGCACCACGATGCCGCGCAGGCACTGCCAGTAGGCGGCGGGGCCGAAACCGAGGGTGTCGTAGGTGCTCATGCGCAGGCTTCCAGGCGGGTGAGGCGGGCGAAGGCGCGGGGCAGGTCGCCACCGTCGGCGGCGCTGACCTGGGCCGCTTCACCCTGGGCCACCAGGCGGCCGCGGTCGAGCACCAGCAACCGGTCGTCGCCGCGCACCTCGTCCAGCAAATGGGTGGTCCACAGCACCGCCAGGCCCTCGTCGCGGCACAGCTGGCGCACGTGTTCGTTCAGCCCCTGGCGCGCGGCTGGGTCCAGCCCCACGCTGGCCTCGTCGAGCAGCAGCAGGCGCGGGCGGTGCAGCAGCGCGCGGGCGATCTCCACGCGGCGGCGGTGGCCGCCGTTCAAGGTGCGCACCTTGTCGCGGCGGCGTTCCTGCAACTGCTGGCGGGCCAGCTCCTGCTCGATGCGCTCGGCCGCCAGGGCCCGCGGCAGGCCGTGCAGGGCGGCATGGTAGCGCAGGTTCTGCTCCACGCTCAGGTCCAGGTCCAGGGTGCTCTGCTGGAACACCACGCCCAGCTGGCGCAGGGCCAGGCGCGGCTGGCGGGCCAGGCTGCAGCCGCATACCTCGATCTCGCCCTGTTGCAGGTCGTACAGGCGCGTGAGCAGGGCGATCAAGGTCGACTTGCCGGCGCCGTTGGGCCCCAGCAGGGCGGTGAAGCGCCCGGCCGGCAGGGTGAAGTCGATGCCGTCCAGCGCCTTGCGCGCGCCGTAGGCGAAGCCCAGGCCCGCCACCCGCAGGGCGTTCATGGCGTCACCACCACGCCCCAGGGGTAGCGCCCGACCTTGATCGAGCGGGTCACCTTGAGGTCCTTCACGTCGATCACCGACACGTCGCCGCTGACGCCGTTGGTGGCCAGCAGCAGGCTCTCGTCCGGGTTGAACGCCAGGTGCCAGACGCGACGGCCCACCAGCAGGTAGTCGAGCACCTCGAAGGTCTTCGCATCCACCACCGCCACGTGGTTGGCCGGGCCCAGGGCGACGAAGGCGTACTTGCCGTCGCTGGTCAGCTTCACGCCCACCGGCTGGATCTTGTCCGGGTGCACGCCCTTGATGGCGAAGCGCAGGCTCTTGAGGATCTTGCGGCTGGCCACGTCCACCACGCTGACGCTGCCGCCGATCTCCGCCGACACCCAGACCTGGCTGCCGTCCTTGTTGAACTCCGCGTGGCGTGGGCGCTGGTCCACCAGGGTGCTGTCCACCAGCTTCTGCGTGGCGGTGTCGATCCAGTGCAGCATGTTGGTGGTCTCGCTGGTATTCACCGCCCACTTGCCGTCGGGGCTCACCGCCATGCCCTCGGGCTCCACGCCCACGTCGATCTGGCCGAGCACCTGGGCGGTCTGGGTATCGACCACCGTCACCAGCGCGTCGTCCTCGTTGGAGACGTACAGCCAGCGGTCGTTGGGGTGCAGGGCGAACTGCTCGGGGTCGGCGCCGGAGGGCAGCTGCCTGACGATCCTGCCGCTGGCCAGGTCCATTACCTGCACGGTGTCGGAGTCGCTGGCGCAGATGTACAGCAGCTTGTTGTCGTGGGACAGCGCCAGGCCGCGTGGGCGCTTGCCGGTGTCCAGGGTGCCGGTGACGGTCATGCTGTCCAGGTCGATGACGCTGATGTCGTTGTCCTTCTCGTTGGACACGTAGGCCTTGGCGGCGAAGGCCGGCGGCGCCAGGCACAGGGCGGCGGCCAGCAGGGAAGGGGCCAGGGTGGCCTGGAGCATGGCAGGTCGGAAAATGGCGGCGCGGAACATGGCGTATCTCCAGGTCAGGGCTTGGCGTCGGCGAGGCGGCAACGGCTTTCCGGGGCATCCAGGCCGAGGCTGTCGAGTTCGCTTGCGGGGTGCAGGAAGCCTTCCTGCGGCGAGGTGCTGACCAGCGCGCGCTGCTGCACCAGGGGAATGGGTTGGCGCAGCTGGCCGTCCCAGGGGCGGTAGCTGAGCTTGTAGCCCTTGAAGCCGTCCAGCGGCAGGTCCGGCGACAGCGCCAGGGCGCGGATGGCTTGCGGCTCGGCATTGCGCAGGCGCGTCACGGCGCTGGCCACGCTGCGCACGGCGACCCAGGCGGCGAAGTCGCGGTCGTTCATCCAGCGCTTGGCCTGGGCCTCGAAGCGCTTCTGCAACTGCGCGGCGCCGAAGGTTTCCACGGTCTTGTGCCAGCCGGTGGCGACCAGGCCCTGGGTGCCGGCCACCGGGCGCGGCAGCCAGGTGTTGTAGGGCACGTACTCGCCGAAGTCGCCGTGCTCGTCGGCCACCAGCACCACGTCGTAGTCGTCGCCGGCCTGGGTGAACAGCGGCATGTCGGCCTGGGCGCTGCGGCGCTGGTCGTTGGCGAAGGTGAAGGCCTTCTCCTCGACTATCTTCGCCCCGAAGCGCCTGGCCGAGCGGCGCAGGGCGGCGGCGTAGGCCTTGTCCCCGGGGCGCTGGCCGATGATCAACAGCCAGTGCGTCCACTTGCGCAGCACCAGGAACTGGGTGAGGGCGTCGGTCAGCATCAGCCGGCTGGGCAGGGTGTGCAGCACGTTGGCCGGGCACTGCTCGGCGCGCAGCTCGTCGTCGGCGGCGCCGGCGTTGAACAGCAGGCTGTCCGGCAGCGCGGCGGCCAGCTGGCGCAGGCTCTCGGCCGGGGCGTTGACCACGAACAGGCGCAGGCCGTCGTCGTGCAGCTTGCGCGCCTCGGCCAGCAGCTGCTGGGCGTCGGCGCTGGTGGCGCTGACCAGGCTGTAGCGCTGCTTGAGGAAGCGCCCGGTGGTGTTGCTGTCGTCGATGGCCAGCTCGGCGCCGCGCAGGCCGGCGTCGCCGGGCTCGGGGATGATGTTCGACAGCAGCGGGCCGGGGTCGGGCGTGTAGCCGAGGTAGGCGATGCGCACCTGCAGCTCGGCCGGGGCATCCTCGGCACGCGCGTTCAGGCAGAGCAGGGCAGCGCAGGCGACCGCCAGCAGGTAGGCCACGCCGTGCAGGGCGAACTGGCGCATGGGCGACTCCATTGTTGTTGTGTCGCCAGCATAGGAACGCGCCAGGGCCTGGGAAATATGCAGAAAGTACCGCCGGGGCAATACCAAGGTAGTAGATCGCCGCCCGCGGCCGCGCCCTAGCATGGCCCTACAACAACAAAGACAACGGGAGCCGAGCCATGCGTATCGCCGTCACCCTGGTACTGCCCATCCTGCTGATCCTCAGCCTGCTGGGCTTCGATTTCATGTACAGCCTGCACACCCGCCCCGGCGTGCCCAGCGCCTGCGTCGCCGGCCAGCCCTGCCGCGTGGGGCCGTAGGGCGCGGCCATGTCGGCGTTGTGGCGGATCAACCTGCTGGTCGGGCTGTTCTTCGCCCTGGTCGCCGCGCTGTGTGTGGCCGTGCTGCTGCACCAGGGCGACGAGGACGTGCGCCGCGAACTGGACGCCGCCCGCGCCGTGGTGGAATACCTGCGCGAGGCGGCGCTGCGCGACCCGGCCAGCCTCGACCAGAGCCTCACCGGCGGCCTGCGCCACGTGCGCGTGCACTGGCTCGACCAGCCGCCGCCGGCGCCGCGCGGCTGGCTCGACGAATGGCTGGCGGCGCGCCTGTACCCGGACGTCTACCACGCCGCGCCGCTGCAACTGGCCGACGGCCGCCGCGTGCAGCTGAGCGTGGACCCGCGCGACGAAATCGACGAAGTCCGCGACTCCCTGGTGCAACTGTTGGCGCTGTTCGGCGTGGCCCTGGCGGTCAGCCTGCTGGCGATCCGCTGGGCGGTGCGCGGCGGGCTGCGGGTGGTGGAACAGTTGCAGGCCGCGTTCGGCGAGATCGCCCAGGGCCGCCTGCAGGTGCGCCTGCCCGGCCATTCGCTGCCCGAAGCGCAGCGCCTGGCCGGGCGCTTCAACGGCATGGCCGAGGCCCTGGAACGCGCCTGCCAGGAAAACGCCGAACTGACCCGCTCGCTGCTCGCCGTGCAGGAGCGCGAGCGCCAGGAACTGGCCCAGGCCCTGCACGACGACATCGGCCAGTACCTGGCCGGCATCCGCGCGCAACTCTTCCTGCTGCACAGCCTGCACGACCAACCCGCCGCGCAGCCCACCCTGGAGCGCATGGACCAGCACTGCCGCGGCCTGAACGACAGCTTCCGCGCGCTGATCCGCGACCTCTACCCGGTGGTGCTGGAGCACCTGGCCCTGGACGAAGCGGTGCGCGCCTACGTCGAGGACTGGCAGGCCAGCCAGGGCATCGCCTGCACCCTGCGCCTGCCCGACAGCCTGCCGCCCCTGGGCGACGCGGCCAAGGCGCACCTGTACCGCCTGCTGCAAGAGGCTCTGACCAACGTCGCCCGCCACGCCGGCGCCAGCCGCGTGTGGGTGCGCCTGCAAACCCGCGGCGGCCACCTGTACCTGGCCGTGCGCGACGACGGCCGCGGCAGCGACGGCCCGCCCCGCGCCGGCATCGGCCTGCGCTCCATGCGCGAGCGCGCCCGCTGCCTGGGCGGCGAACTGCAACTGCGCAGCCAGCCCGGCCTGGGCCTGGCGCTGCGCCTGCGGGTGCCGCTGCCAGTGGCGGCATGAGAGGAGAGAAAGCGATGAAAATCCTGCTGGTGGACGACCATTTCGTGGTGCGCGAAGGCATAGCCGCCCTGCTGCGCGGCCTGCTGCCGGAAGCGGACGTGGTGGAGGCGGGCGACGGCGAGGAAGCGTTGCAGGCGGTGCAGCGCGAGATTCCCGCGCTGGTCATCCTCGACATCGGCCTGCCCGGCATCAGCGGCCTGGAAGTCACCCGCCGGCTGCGCCAGCGCCTGCCGCAGCTGCGCGTGCTGTTCTTCAGCATGCACGACGAACTGCCCCTGGTGCGCCAGGCCCTGGACGCCGGCGCCGCCGGCTACGTGACCAAGGGCGCGGCCCCGTCGGTGCTGCTCGAAGCGGTACGCCGCGTGCTGGCCGGCCAGCTCTACATCGAACAACCCCTGGCCACCCGCCTGGCCTGCCAGCCCAGGGGCCTGGAAGAGGGCGACCCGCGCCTGCACGGCCTGACCCGCCGCGAATTCGAAATCTTCGTCATGCTCGCCCGCGGCCTGCCGGCAAGGCAGGTGGCCGAACACCTGTGCGTGAGCGCCAAGACGGTGTCCAACCACGTGACGCTGCTGAAGCAGAAGCTGCAGGTGAGTTCCCATGCGGAGCTGGTGCACCTCGCCATCGACAGCGGGGTGCTGCGTGTGAGCGGCGAGGCGCTGGCGGGGTAGGGACCTGGCTTTGCAGGGAATGGTGTGGATGGTGCCGCGTAGGAGCGAGCATGGCTTTTCGTAGGATGGTGTTGAGCGAAGCGATACCCATCACCATGGTCCGATGGGTATCGCAAGCTCAACCCATCCTACGAAAAGCGCCCCGGCGCAGCCGGCAAGGCAGTCGCTCCCCCAGGGGCTGGGAGGCGCAGGCGTAGGATGGCGTGGAGCGCAGCGATACCCATCTTGTCCCACGCATAACCTGCTTGGGTTTCCAACTACCTGTTGCTTGATGTGATGTATTGCATCACACTTCGCCGCATGATTGTCAGCTTCCAGCACAAGGGCCTGGCTCTGTTCTTCAGAACTGGCTCCACCCGAGGAATCCGTGCCGACCACGCCAAACGCCTGGCGCGTATGTTGCCGTTCCTCGATCGAGCGGCCGCTCCGGACGACCTCAACCTACCAGGCTGGCGTCTGCATCCCTTGAAGGGAGAACTGGACGGTTTCTGGTCACTCACGGTCAGCGGCAACTGGCGGGTGATCTTCCGCTTCATCGGCAACGACGTGGAACTTGTCGACTATCTTGATTACCACTGAACAGGAGGGGGTGCCCATGGTCATGTTCAATCCACCACATCCTGGCGAAACCCTGCGCGAAGACGTGCTGCCGGCGCTCGATATCAGCGTCACCGAACTGGCCCGCCGCCTGGGCTTCGCACGCGAAACCCTGTCGCGGGTGCTGCACGGCCGCGCGCCCATCAGCCCGGACCTGGCCGTGCGCCTGGAGCTGGCCGGCATCGGCACGGCGCGCACCTGGCTCGGCGTGCAGGCCGACTACGACATCTGGCAGGCCAGGCACCGCGAACAACCACATATCGAGCGCTTCGCCGATATCGCCTGAAAACTGAAAAGCTCCGCGAATGCGGGGCTTTGCCTGTTCCGAAGCATCAGGGAGCTGCTTCGTAGGATGGCGTGGAGCGCAGCGATACCCATCGCCCCCCTGCGCACCACCTCCCCTGTAGGAGCGGACTTCGTCCGCGATCCGCGGCCACGCCTCCTGCAACGGTCGCCCTCAAGGCTCGAAAGTCACCGGCCGCAGCGGTGCGGTATTCACCTTCAGCTCGAACACATCCGGCCGCGCGTAGTGGCCGCAGGCGTCGAAATCGAGGTTGCCCTTGCTCAGCTGGGCCATGTCGAGGTCGGCGTAGAGTTCGGTCTCGCAGTCGAACACCGGGCCGGCCAGCACTTCGCCCTGCGGGCTGACGATCATGCTGCCGCCGCGCATCACGTACTCGTCCTCCTGATAGTCCAGGCCGAACGCCTCGCGGTGCTGCTGCGGGTACTCGCCCAAGCGGATCGCCTGGCAGGCCGAGAGCACGAACACCCGGCCTTCCAGGGCGATGTGCACCATCGAACTGGCCCAGGACGGGCGGTCGTCCGCGGTGGGCGCGCAATACAGCTGCACACCCTGGGCGTACATGGCCTGGCGCAGCGCCGGCATGTAGTTCTCCCAGCAGATCACGCTGCCCAGCACGCCGAACTCGGTGTCCACCGGCTCGATGGTGGAGCCGTCGCCGAAGCCCCAGATCAGCCGTTCCTGCCCGGTGGGCATCAGCTTGCGGTGGTAGCCAGCGATGCCGCGCCCCGGCGCCAGGGTCACGGCGGTGCAGTACAGGGTGCGGCCGAAGCGCTCGATGATGCCCACCACCACGGTCACCCCGGTCTGCTCCACGCACTCGGCGAGCACCGTCAGTTCCGGGCCGTCCAGCGCCACGGCGCCCTCGACGTAGCGCTGGTACAGCTCGCGCCCCGCGGCGCTGCGGTTGCCCACCACGCTGCCGAAGGCCACCCCCTTGGGGTAGCCGCCGATGAAGGCTTCGGGGAACACCGCCAGCTTCGCGCCCTGTTCCGCCACGCGGCGGAGGATGCCGCAGGCCTTCTCGACGCTGGCCATCGGCTCGTAGGGAACGGAGGCGGCCTGGATGATTGCTACACGGGTCATTGGGGGCTCCTGACTGTCTGTTGAAAGGCTTAGAAACGGCTGATGTCGTTGTCGCGGGTTTCCGGCAGGGTCTTCCACAGCACCACCAGACACACCAGGGAGACCGCCGCCAGATAGGCCGCGGGCAGGTTCGCGTCGCCGGTCTGGCGAATCAGCGCGGCGGCGATGAAGGGCCCGGGCCCGGCGAGGATCGCCAGCGCCAGGTTGTGGCCCAGGGCCGCGCCGGTGGAGCGGATCGAGGCCGGGAAGACTTCCACCAGCAGCACCACGTCCATCACCGCGGTGATCGCCACCAGCACGCCCATCACGATCAGCCCGGCGAGAATCGCCAGTGGGTTGCCGCTGTTGAGCAGCAGGAAGATCGGATAGGCCAGCAGCGTGAGCGCGGCGGCAGCGCCCAGCAGCAGCTTGCGCCGGCCGATGCGGTCGCTGAGTTGGCCGATCAGCGGGTTGACGATCACATAGACCACCAGCGCCGCGCTGCACAGCCACAGCGCGCTGCTGCGCGGCAGGCCGACGGTGGAGACCAGATGGTTGTTGGCGTAGGTGATGAAGTAGTAGAGCGAGACGCCGAACAGCGCGGAGAAGGCGAAGGTGGTGACGAAGGCGCGGCGGCGCACGGCGCGGCTCGGGGCTTGCGCCTTGTGCGAGTCGCGCTGGCGGACCATCTCCTCGTATACCGGAGTGTCGCCCAGCTTGCGGCGGATGAACACGGCGATGCCGGTCATCACGATGGACGCCACGAACGGCAGACGCCAGCCCCAGGCCGCCAACTGCTGGTCGTCCAGCGCCGAGGCGATGCTCGCGGCGGTGAAGGGGCCGAACAGGAAGGCCAACCCCGCCGTGCCGG
>NZ_JWMC01000063.1:0-84914 GCF_000812405.1 Pseudomonas sp. PI1 | reverse complement strand
CCGGTACGCCATGTCCATGGCCAGGTCAGCCGCTTCGAGCAAGGCACCACCGGCTTCCGTCGCACCCGCTACCGCGCCCTGGTCGAACCGCCCCTGGCACGGCTCGAGCTGTGCGCCGACTGGCGCATCTTCCAGCAAAAAACCGTGCCCGAAATTCTGAACCTGCTGCTCGCCGAGCACGGCATCGCCCCCTACCAACAGAACCTCACCGAAGACCACCTCACCCGCGAGTACTGCGTCCAGGCCGGCGACACCGACCTGGACTTCCTCCTGCGCCTGGCCGCCGAGGAAGGGCTGTTCTACCGCTTCGAGCACCGCCCCGACGGCTGCACCCTGATTCACGGCGACCGCCTCTATATCCAGGGCGCCATCGCCGGCGGCCCGGTACCCTACAACCCCACACCCGGCGGCGACCGGCCCGAACCGGCCCTGCGCACCTTCACCTACGCCGAGCAGGTGCGCACCACCCGCCAGACCCAGCGCGACTACACCTTCAAATACCCGCAGCACGATCAGCAGCACAGCGCCGTAGCCGAACGTCCACGCGCGGCCGAGCAGGACTACGAGCACTACGCCTATCCCGGCCGCTACAAGCAGGGAGAAAGTGGCGAAGCCTTCTCCCGCGACCGCCTGCGTGGCCTGCGGGGTGACGCGCAGACCGCCACGGTCGAAGGCGACGACCCGCGCCTGGTCCCCGGCCTGGCCTTCGACCTCATCGGCCATCCCCGCCAGGACTGGAACCACGGCTGGCGCCCGGTACACATCCGCCATGAAGGCCGCCAGCACACCAGCCAGGCCGAAGAGAGCGCCGGGGCCGAGAGTGGCACCTACTACGGCTATACCGCCCAATTGGTGCCCGACCGCATCGAATGGCGCCCCGCGCCGCGGTCGCGGCCGCTTATCCCGGGCCCGCAGGTGGCCACCGTCGTCGGCCCCGAGGGCGAAGAGTTCCACGTCGATGAATTCGGCCGTGTGCGCGTGCAGTTCCCCTGGGACCGCGAAGGCACGCACAACGAACACAGCTCCTGCTGGATTCGTCCACTGCACGGCTGGGCCGGCAGCGGCTGGGGGCAAATCACCCTGCCGCGCATCGGCCAGGAGGTCATCGTCGACTTCCTCGATGGCGACCCGGACCAACCCGTGGTCACGGGCCGCAGCTACCGGGTGGGCAACCGCCCGCCCTACGAACTGCCCAAGCACCAGGTGCTCAGCACCCTCAAGAGCAAGGAACACAAGGGCCAGCGCGCCAGCGAGCTGCGCCTGGACGACACCACCAGCGAAATCAGCGCCGCGCTGATGAACGACCATGGCCAAAGCCATCTCCACCTGGGCTACCTCACCCACCCACGGCCCGACGGCGGCCAGCCGCGCGGCGAAGGCTTCGAGCTGCGCACCGACCTGCACGGCGCCTTGCGTGCGGCGCAGGGCATGCTGCTCAGCACCGAGGCACAAGCCAACGCCAACGGCGGCCAGCTCGACCGCGCGCAACTGGTTAGCACTCTGGAAGCGGCCCTGGAACTGGTCGAGAGCCTTGGAAATTACGCTGGCCAGCACCAGGGCCTGGCGCATGACGCAGGGCCAAGGAAGACCCTGACCGACACCGTGCGCGCCATGGGCCACGGCGCCAACGACCAGAAAGAAGGCACGGGCCCCGGCAATGAACCGATCATTGCCCTCTCCGCGCCGGCCGGCATCGCCCTGGCCAGCCCACGCAGCATTGCCTTGGGCGCCGGAGAACACCTCGATGCCGCCGCCCAGCAACACCTGCAACTGACTGCCGGTGAGCAGATGCTGCTCAACGCCGGCAATGGCCTGGGCACCTTCGCCCAGAGCGGCGACATGCGCCACATCGCTCACCAGGGCGAACTGCTGCTGCAGGCGCAGCACAACAGCGCATGCCTGGAGGCCGAGCAGAGCGTGGAAATCAGTGCAAGCAATGAGTACATCCAAATCTCGGCCAAGGAGCACCTGACCCTGCTGTGCGGGGGCGCCTACCTGAAACTGCAGGGCGGCAATATCGAACTGGGCATGCCGGGCAACTTCACCGTGAAGGCGGCTGATCATCACTTAGCAGGACCAGCGAGCCTGAGCGGGGATGACAGCCAATTCTCCGGCTGCCAGTACCTGCTGCAAAGCGCGGCGCAAGCAGGCGCAGCCATCGTCTGAAGGGCATGAATATGTTGCGCACCGAACTGCAAAATACCCATTGGGCCAAGCGCGGTACTCGCCTGCACATCTTGGTCGACCCTTCGTTGGGCGATCCTTTCCAGGACTTGTCCAGTAGAAAGGTGCCCCTACCCATCGTCCATGCAGGGCTGCGTAGTGCGCAGCGCCCTTACCTGATACAGAGCCGTCTGCAAGGCGAGCCCTTCGATCCGTCAGTGGAACTCGCTGCCCGGGAAGCAGAACGATTACGCGATGACGTGCCCGGCGCGCGCGCCCTCTGCGGATGGCTGTTCACATCAGAGTCCACCGACAAGCTGGCCAGTCATCTCGCCCGCCAGGCATTACTCCCGACACCTGATGGCGAGCGCCTGCTGCGCTATTGGGATCCTCGCGTCATGGACTTGATGAGTTCGATGCTAAGTGCCGAGCAAGCCCGGGAGCTACTAGGCCCCCTACACGCCTGGTACTGGCTGGCCCGCGACGCCAGCCTTAGCGCCCTCAACGAACCAAGCCAGATACGATGCCAACAGACTCAATGGGCCCTGCGTCTCAGCGACGAGCAGACACACATTCTGCAACTAGCCCCCGACGTCAATCGCACGCTGGATATTCTTCAGGACGCCGGCCACGACATGCGTGAGGTGGCCCCCCTGCAACTGGCCCGCTGCATTCTTCAAGGACGCAGTACATGGGGCTTGTCCACCGAACAAGAGCACGTCGCCTACGCGCTGCACTGCGTACTGGCCCATGAATATTTCGATCAGATACCGGAAGTGCACGAGGCCATGACGACTCAGGTGCGCAAGGGGCATTCGGCAATTAAGGCCCTGGACCAGTTTAACGACGCCTATTGGAAAAACGTTGCGGATTCGCAGGGAAGAACGGTGAAGTCATGAGTGGAGTTAGCCTCGCATCAGCCAAGAAGAACGCCATCACAAACTCCCGGGGCGCCGCAACGCCGGGCAAGTGCCCCAACTGCGTGAAGCAGAATGGCTTGGCCATATTGCCCCTGGTGTCTGGACTGCTGCCCAACGGGTTGTTGCCCGCCAATGTGGTGGGAATTCCAGAAACGCTACAGGTCAATGCCTCGCTACGCACATTGAGTAACGCGCTGAGCGCAGCAGACCTGGGGCACCACTGGTACTACATGCGCGCACTGCCCTCAGGCTACTTGTACCTCTTGTTGCCGGACGATACCTGGCAGGCCTACCTGGTGGACCGCTCGGGCCTCTTGCGGGCCATGCCGCCTTTAGACATGCCCTCACCCGCGGAGTCCGTCGAACCGCTGGATCAAACCGGCGCCTGCTTGAGCCCCGAGCACAATCCGGTTGCCTTGCAATTCATCGTACTCGACCCAGAGAAGACCCCCACTGTGTGGATGGCCTTCAGTCGGTATCGCTGGTCGCAGCAAGTACTCGATGACTATCGCGAAAACAAGGACGACAGTCGCAGTAAACGCATGAGTTCTATCGATGTGCAAGCGGCTGCCAAAGGACAAGTGGGCAAGGGGAAAACGGTTCCCAACGGCAACCCCATGGCTACCGACCTCGGCCGCCATGTAGCGGACTACGCCTCGCAGGAAGTCCGCGATCTGATTGATAGCTACTCACTGGAGCCACTGCACGCGCGCGGCGCCGGAATAGTCCCCGTGCCGGCGGTCGTGCCTACCAGAACGGCAACCCTGGTTGCGGAAATGGCTGCCGTGTCGAAGAACACACCGCTGAAGAACGGTGTCTTTCTAGTACTCGACGACGTGGTCGGCCATGCCATGCAGTTGAACTACTTGCGCAATCGTACGGCGGCGGAACTGAGCGCGCTGACGGGCATGGGTGACCCGGAGAAGATGCGCAGGCGAGTCATCGCCGAAATGATCGAAGGCATCCGCCACAACGCAGAACTCAACCCCGGCCCCCTGTACGCACGGCACTTTGGGCCAGATCGCTACCTCAGGCACATTGACCAGGCCGCCTGGCGCAATGCGTTACAGGAAAACGCCGAGGAAAAAAACCTCAAACAGCTCATCACGCTGACCAGCAAGGACTTCGTCACAGTCCTCCGCTCCAAACACTGGCAGCAGCAGCAACGTACCGACTTTTCCGCTACCCCGGCCTCGGCCTTGGCGCACGAAGAAATGGTAGCCTGTTGCCTGGCCGGTTCCGGGCAAGAGCCCTCGGAGCAGCCATTGTGGGACGACGTGATGGCCTTGCCCGCCCACGACCCGGACAACTGGCTGACACGCGCCCTGGGCGGGCAGCATATCCCCTTCATGGACTACCTGGAGCAATCGCCGGGCGACCAGGACGACGCCTATGGCGGTGCCAAGGAAGCCCTGGGCTTGACCACCGACTTCCTCGGCAAGGGCGTGCTCCACATCGACCGCATGCGCACCGTCATCCGCGCCCGGCGCGCAGCCAATGCCAACACCGCCATCCTGATCGAAACCAGTGCGGGCCACTTGTTCCGCCTGCGCCGCCAGAACCCCAAGGCCTACCGCAAACTGGTACGTCAGGTGACACTGGCGCTGATTACCCGTGACGACATCGTGCCCCAGCCCACCCTGCTCACAGGCACCTGGCAGCAGATCACCCAGAAGTGGATGGCCGTACTGCTCGGTGACCCGCGAGTACAGGCCCAGGCCCCCGTGACCGTTACCCAAGGCAGCACCCTCGGTCTGTCGGAACTCCGCAAGCCTGCCCTGTCCGGCGCCGTCCAGGGCGCGCTGATACTGGCCCCGCCCGCTACATCCGGGGAAACCGCCACAGCCGTGGCCTGGGTGGTCAGCAAGATCGACCAGGGTGGCCAGTTGGACCACGAGCTCGCGCGCAAGCTGAAATTGACCGAGGCGCGCATTACCGCGCAAGCCGCGGCCAAGCCCACCCAGGGCAATCCAATGTTGAAAAATCAGTTGACGCGGATGGGGCTGCAAGCCGACGCAGTGCTGGGCGCCGGCGCCGTGTTCTTCCAGGCCATGGCCGGCGCCAATGTGCTGAATGACTTCGCCAAGGTACAGACCCCTGGCGCGAAAGAATACGCGGAACTCACCGTCAGCCTGACTTACTCGGTGCTCGGCACCCTGGGTGCCGGCCTCGAGGCCCTTGCCGCCGTACAGACGCTAAGTGGAAGCAAGCGGGTCACGGTTCAGACATTGGCACGCATGGGGGCACGACTGGGCCTGGCGGCAGGGGTAATTGAAGGAGGTTATTCGATCTACCAGGGAATTCAAAAACGTCAAGCAGGTGATACTGACTCTGGCTACTGGTCAATGGGGGCCGGCACCGCGTTTATAGTTACAAGCCTGGCCTCCTACGGCTTCGTGACGACAACGGCCGCCGCCGGTGCGGGCACCACCGTCAGCGGCCTGTTCGGACTCATGGGGCCGGCAGGCTGGCTGCTGCTCTTCGCCGCGGCCTTGGGTATCGCGCTTTACTGCGCCTGGCAGGCGTTCGCGACCGACGATGAGAACCTGCTGCCGGTGGAATACTGGCTGGACAACGGCATATTCGGCAAAGGCGCCTATCGCAGCGGCGAGCGCGCCTCGAAGAACCCCTTTGCCCATGATGCACAGGTGAAGTCGTTCGCAAGCTTCGAAGAAGAGATAATGGCATTGAACAGGCTGCTGCTGGTCGCGCAAGCCAGTTTCGACTATCTGAGAAGCGACTTCGCCGGCATGGGCCACTACCAAATAGACTTGCCGCGCTACGCCAAAGGCTCACGCCTGGAAGTAGAGTTCCATGCTTATGGGAAGGACGGGAAACGCCTGAAAATCGGCGAACTGCACTGCGAAGATGGCAACGATAAGCTCAACCACTACCAACTCTCCGAGCGACTGACCGGCCTGCACCCCTACCCCAAACTGCTGGTAGACAAGACGCTGGGCACAGCGCGTATAGAAGGGCAGTTCGCCACGACCACCGAAAGCGGCGGCGCGCTACGCGATACCATCGTATGGCTGGTGGAAAGAATCAGCGGCAGGGAAATTCCCGATGCACTCTACGCGGAAAGCCTAGGCATGACACTGAAGTACTGGCCCAACCGTAAGGAACTGCCAACGCTGGTTTCTGAATTCTCCTATCCAGCCCCCAGGACGTGAGCATGCTGCGCCCCGCCCTGCCGGAAAAAGAAAACAGTACGTACTTCATTCTGCCCAAGCCTGGCGAACCACCCCAAATGGGTGCCAGCCCCTCAGCTCAGCAGATGATCGCCAAGATCAACCCAGCCTATCTGGAGTTCACCAAGACGGAGCGCAGCAGCCATAGGCCATTCACGCTTCTTGCAAGCATCTGGGGCGGAGGGGGAATTGGCTTTTTGGGCTTGTTACCGTTAGGAATTAAATCGTGGATAATTTGGATAAATGGAGGCAGCGGATTAGATGGACCTATTGTTGATTCGCTGCTTTTAATCATTTGCCTGTGGGTTGCTGTTGGAATCCCCCTCCACCAACTTCGCTTCCCCCAGTCCCCCATGTTGCTGAGCCGTCACCTACGAAAGTTCTATGTATGGCAAGGCAAGAAGGCCGGCTGGACTGCCCTGAATTACGACGAAGTACAGCCTTATGTCACCCGGGTAACCGTCGTCAGCACCATGGGCACCGCCACCTCGTTTTTCCTCGACGTGGGCCTGCTGGAGCCCGGCACCCGCAAGGTGGCGCAGTTCATCCGCCTGAGCGAGCCGGCCAGAACGGTACTGGCGGCAGGCGAGTTGTGGGAGTTCGTGCGCGCTTATATGGACAGCCCGGCCAACCAGGTGCCGCCCATCGAATACCGCATCCCCGAAGGCCAGGAACATGGCATTCACGCACGCCTCGACCGCGACCTGATCCCCGGTCTGCTGGACCAGCAGCATCGCCTGCGCCGTGGCTTGTTCCACCCGCTCTATTTCGGCATGGCGGCCATGACCTCGTACTGGTCATGGCGTCTGCTGCCATGGATGGAGCGCCGCATCCCACGTCCGCCACTGCCTCCGGAGTTGACCGAGGCCATGCAATGGGAAGGCGAGAATCCGTACCGGATGAACCCGCCCAGTGAAGTCGAACAAAAGGCCATCGACGGTCAGTTGCCCTACATGAACCGCCGCTGGCTCATCGGCATGCTGCTCAGCACTCTGTTCTGGGGTGGTAGCTTTATCGGGATGATCGCCATCGGCTGGATGATGGCCTTCGACCCGAGTGGGGGGAAGTAGGCATGCTGTGCACCACCCTGCCGGAAAAAGAGAACAACACTTACCTTGTTCTGCCCAAGTCTGGCGAACCACCCCAAATGGGTGCCAGACCCTCGGCTCAGCAGATGATCGCCAAGATCAACCCAGCCTATCTGGAGTTCACCAAGACGGAGCGTAGTAGCTACAGACCATTCACGTTTCTTGTAAGCATATGGGGTGGAGGTGGAGTCGGATTCTTAGGCATCCTTCCTATGGTGATTGGTTCCTGGATGGAGATCGATAGAAACGGCTGGGATTTGCCTATAGTCGGTACATTAGTACTGACCATTGTTTTATGGATCGCCATTGGAATACCCCTCCGCCAACTACGCCAACCGCAATCCCCCATTCTCCTGAACCGCCACCTGCGCAAGTTCTATCAGTGGCAAGGCAAGAAGGCCGGCTGGACTGCCCTGGACTACGACAAGGTGGTGCCTTACGTCACCCGGGTGACCGTCGTCAGCACCATGGGCACCGCCACCTCGTTTTTCCTCGACGTGGGCCTGCTGGAGCCCGGCACCCGCAAGGTGGCGCAGTTCATCCGCCTGAGCGAGCCGGCCAGAACGGTACTGGCGGCAGGCGAGTTGTGGGAGTTCGTGCGCGCTTATATGGACAGCCCGGCCAATCAGGTGCCGCCCATCGAATACCGCATTCCCGAGGGCCAGGAACATGGCATTCACGCACGCCTCGACCGCGACCTGATCCCCGGTCTGCTGGACCAGCAGCATCGCCTGCGCCGTGGCTTGTTCCACCCGCTCTATTTCGGCATGGCGGCCATGACCTCGTACTGGTCATGGCGTCTGCTGCCATGGATGGAGCGTCGCATCCCACGTCCGCCACTGCCTCCGGAGTTGACCGAAGCCATGCAATGGGAAGGCGAGAATCCGTACCGGATGAACCCGCCCCGCGAAGTCGAACAAAAGGCCATCGACGGTCAGTTGCCCTACATGAACCGCCGCTGGCTCATCGGCATGCTGCTCAGCACTCTGTTCTGGGGCGGCAGCTTTATCGGGATGATCGCCATCGGCTGGATGATGGCCTTCGACCCGAGTGGGGGGAAGTAGGCATGCTGTGCACCATCCTGCCGGAAAAAGAGAACAACACTTACCTTGTTCTGCCCAAGTCTGGCGAACCACCCCAAATGGGTGCCAGACCCCTGCTCAGCAGTTGACCGCCAATGTCACCAAAATCACGACAGGGCATACACATACTCAGACCCGCGCCAGCGTCGGCAGGTCGCCGGAGAGCCCCAGGGCCTGGCGGACGAACAGGCCCTTGGCCTCGTGGTGGCGGTCGACCAGGCGCAGGCCGGCGTTGCGCAGCCAGCGCACCGGCAGCGGGTCGGCCTGGAACAGGCGCTGGAAGCCTTCCATCGCCGCCATCATCGCCAGGTTGTGCGGCATCCGCCGGCGTTCGAAGCGGCTCAGCACGCGCTCGTCGGCGATGCGCTCGCCACGGGCATGGGCGTGCATCAGCACCTCGGCCAGCACCGCGGCGTCGAGGAAGCCCAGGTTGACGCCCTGCCCGGCCAGCGGGTGGATGGTGTGCGCGGCATCGCCGATCAGTGCCAGGCCCGGTTCCACATAACGCTTGGCGTGGCGCTGGCGCAGCGGAATGCACAGGCGCGGGTCGACCTGCTCGATGCCGCCCAGACAATGCTCGAAGGCCCGGCCGAGGGCTTCGCGGAAGCCGTCGTCGTCCAGCGCCATCAGGCGTTCGGCCTGCTCCGGGGTGGTCGACCAGACGATCGAGCACCAGTGCCTGTCGCCCTCGCGGGACAGCGGCAGGAAGGCCAGCGGGCCGTCGTCGGTGAAGCGCTGCCAGGCGGTGGCCTGGTGCGGCTTTGCGCAGCGCACGCTGGTGACGATGGCGTGGTGCAGGTAGTCCCACTCGCGGGTGGCGCAGCCGGCCAGGCGGCGCACGGCGGAGTTGGCGCCGTCGGCGGCGACCACCAGCGGCGTGCGGATCTGCCGGCCGTCGGCCAGGGTCAGCAGCCAGTCGTCGCCGGAGTGGCGCAGCTGCTCCAGGCGCGCGCCGGGCAGCAGGCCGAGGGTGGTGTCGTGCAGGCGCTCCAGCAGGGCGTCCTGCACCACGCGGTTCTCGACGATGTGGCCGAGCACCTCGGCGTGCACGCTGGCCGCGCTGAAGTGCACCTGACCGGTGCCGGAGCCGTCCCACACGTGCATCTCGCGATAGGGCTCGGCGCGCCGCGCGACTATGCCGTCCCAGGCATGCAGGCGCTGGAGGATGCGCCGGCTGGCCTCGGACAGGGCGCTGACCCGCGGCTCGAAGCGCGCCGTGCGGTCGAAGGGCTTCACGCTCAGCGGCGAGCCGTCGAGCAGCAGGATTTCCAGGCCGCTGCCCTGTAACGCCAGGGCCAGCGCGCTGCCGACCATCCCCGCCCCGACAATCACCAGATCCGCGTGCATCTGCATTCCTTTTTCCATGTCGTCAGCCGGCCTTGCGCAGGCGCGGCTTGAGCCTGATGTAGAGGGTCTTCTGCACCCGCGCGACCAGCGTGCCCTCGCCGTCGCGCACCTCGGCGTGCAGCTTGGGCAGGTACTTGCCGCCGTCGGCGGTCTGCGCCCGGACTTCGTCCAGCAGTTGCTGGTCGATGCGGAACTCGGCGTACACCGGCCCCTTGCCCGGGGTGATGAATTCGATGTTGGCGGCCTTGTCCCAGACGATGTAGTCGCGCCCCAGGTTCTCCATCAGCATGAGCATGAAGAAGGGGTCGGTCATGCTGTACAGGCTGCCGCCGAACTGGGTGCCGACGTAGTTGCGGTTGAACCACGAGAGCACCATCTTCACCCGCACCTCGCGAAAATCCGGGGCGATGTGGCGCACCCGCACGCCGGCGCCGAGGTAGGGCGGGTAGAGGTTGAGGCCGAAGCGCAGCAGGCGGGCGCGGCGGGCCATCTTGCCTGAGGACATCGCCGCTCCCTAGACCGGCCGCGCGCCCAGGCCCATGGCCTGGCGGGCGAACCAGCGCTTGGCCGGCGGCAGCAGGTCGAGGCCGAGCAGGCCCAGGTTGCGCCCGGTGGCCAGCACCGGCTGGGCGTTGGAGAACAGGCGGGTGACGCGGTCGGAGAAGCCGACGGTCATCTGCTGGTCCAGGCGCTGGCCTTCCAGGTAGCGCTGCAGCACGGCGAAGTCGCCGGGCGCGGCGTCGGCGCCGAGCAACTGGTCGGCCAGGGCCTGGGCATCGCGCAGCGACAGGTTGAAGCCCTGCCCGGCGATGGGGTGCAGGCTGTGCGCGGCATTGCCGAGCACCACCAGGTGCGGGCGCACCTGTTCCTCGGCCTCGCTGAGGATCAGCGGGTAGCAGTAGCGCGCGCCGACCTGGCGGAAGCCGCCCAGGCGGTAGCCGAAGGCTGCCTGCAACTCGTCGAGGAACTGCCGCTCGGGCAGCTCGCGCAGGCGCTCGGCGTCGCGCGGCGGGCGCGTCCAGACCAGCGCGCAGCGGTTGTCCGGCAGCGGCAGCAAGGCCATGGGCCCCTGTTCGGTGAAGCGTTCGAAGGCCTGGCCTCGGTGTTCCTCGCTGGGGCTGACGTTGGCGATCAGCGCGGTCTGCCCGTAGGGCGCCTCGCGCACGCCGATGCCCAATTGCTCGCGCAGGCCGGAGCGGCCGCCGTCGGCGAGCACGGCGAGGTCGCAGTCCAGGATCGAGTCGTCGTCCAGGGTCAGCCGGTAGCCGTCGTCCAGCGCCTGCATGCGGCGCACTTCGGCCGGGCAGCGCCAGCTCACCACTTCGTGGTCCAGGGCCTGCCACAGGCATTGGCCGAGCCAGGCGTTCTCCACCACGTAGCCCAGCGCCGGCACACCCTCCTCCATTGCGGTCAGGCGTGCGGAACCGAAGCGCCCGCGGTCGGACACGTGGATCTGGCTGATCGGCTCGCCGCGCTGGGCGATGCGCTGCCACAGGCCGAGGCGTTCGTAGATCTGCCGGCTGCCGAAGGACAGCGCCGAGGAACGGGCGTCATAGCTGGGCTGGTAGGCGTCGCCGGGGGCGAAGGGCTCGATGAGCACGATGCGCCAGCCGCGCTCGCGGGCGCCGGCCTGCAGGATCAGCGCCAGGCTGGCGCCGACCAGGCCGCCGCCGATGATCGCCAGGTTCGCGCGTTGCATCTCAGGCCGCCTGGGCCTTGGCTTCGGCCATCAGCGCCTCGATGGCGGCGACGGTCTTGGGCACGCCGTTGGTCAGCACTTCGCAGCCGCTCCTGGTCACCACCACGTCGTCCTCGATGCGCACGCCGATGCCGCGCCACTTCTTCGGCACGTCGGTGTTGTCCGGCGCGATGTAGATGCCCGGCTCGACGGTCATCGACATGCCCGGCTCGAGCACGCGCCATTCGCCGCCGACGCGGTACTCGCCGACGTCGTGCACGTCCATACCCAGCCAGTGGCCGGCGCGGTGCATGTAGAAGGCCTTGTAGGCTTCGCTGGCGATCAGTTCGTCGACGTCGCCCTTGAGCAGGCCGAGCTTCACCAGGCCGGCGGTGATGACGCGCACGGTGGCCTCGTGGGCTTCGTTCCAGTGGCGGCCGGGGGCGATGTAGTCGAAGGCGGCCATGTTGGCCTCCAGCACCAGCTCGTAGATGGCCTTCTGCTCGGGGCTGAACACGCCGTTGGCCGGGAAGGTGCGGGTGATGTCGCTGGCGTAGCAGTCGATCTCGCAACCGGCGTCGATCAGGATCAGGTCGCCGTCCTTGATCTGCGCGTCGTTCTCCCGGTAGTGCAGGATGCAGGCGTTGCGCCCGGCGGCGACGATCGAGCCGTAGGCCGGCATCTTCGCCCCGCCCAGGCGGAAGGCGTATTCCAGCTCCGCCTCCAGGTGGTATTCGTACAACCCCGGCCGGCAGGCCTGCATGGCGCGGATGTGGGCGCCGCAGGAAACCTCGGCGGCGTAGCGCATCACCTTCACTTCGCCGGCGCTCTTGTACAGGCGCAGGTCGTGCAGCAGGTGGTCGAGGGCGACGAACTCGTTCGGCGGCTGCGCACCCTGGCGGGCCTTGGAGCGGATCACGTTGATCCAGTCCATCAGCCGGCGGTCGAACTCGGGGTTGGCGCCCAGCGCGTAGTAGACGCGGTCGCGGCCCTCGATCAGGCCGGGGAGGATGTCGTCGATGTCGCCGATGGGGAAGGCGTCGTCGGCGCCGAAGTCCCTGATCGCGCCATCCTGGCCGGCGCGCAGGCCGTCCCACAGCTCACGCTCGGGGTCGCGCTCGCGGCAGAACAGCACGTATTCGCCGTGCTCGCGGCCGGGGATCAGCGCCATCACCGCTTCCGGCTCGGGGAAGCCGGTGAGGTACTGGAAGTCGCTGTCCTGGCGGTAGACGTGCTCGACGTCGCGGTTGCGGATGTACATCGGCGCCGCCGGCAGGATGGCGATGCTGTTGGGCTCCATCTGCGCCATCAGCGCCTTGCGCCGACGGGCGTATTCCGGTTTGGCGATACGGATCATGCAGCTACCTCAGTGCAGGGAGGGTTTGTCGGCCGGCGCCGGCACCTTGCCGAATTCGGAGAACAGCAGCAGCGGGGCGACCCGCAGGTATTCCTGGACTTCCATGTAGTCCGTCTCGCCATCCTCGGACTCTTCCAGCTGGCCCTGGACCTGGGCGATGGCGGCGATGTCCTGGAGCACTTCGTCGGCCTCGTCGGACAGGCCGGCCTGGCGCAGCGCCAGGCCGAAACCGGCGAGGAAGCCCTGGCACCACTGGCCCAGGGCCTGGGCGCGCTCGGCCAGCGGGGCGTCGTCGTTGGGCAGCATCAGCACCACGGCCATCTCGCCGGCGCTCAGGTCCTGCTGGACCATGCCCAGCAGGCCGCCCAGGGCCGCCTGCAGGCGTTCGCTGAGTTCGCCGCCGAGCAGTTCGGAGGCGGCCTGCAGCCACTCGCCCTGGTCGAAGCCGGCGCCGGCGCAGACGCGCCCGAGCAGGTGGCCGTGCAGTTCCGCCGGGGAGATCGGCAGGGCCGCCTCGGCGAGCAGGTTGGCGAAAGCGGTGTAGGCGGAATTTACTGTGGACATGCGCGGGACCTGAATATCGACGCTAGGCGCCACCAGGCGCTATGCATAGAATGAGAGTGGCTATCCTAGCACCGCCGGGCGCGCTCAGACCATGCGACGGCATGTCGGGCAACCCCGTGCGGTGCCGTACCTTGTATAGTTTCCGGTCATCCCCTTGCCCAAGCGAGAGCCCATGGAAGACGCCGACCTGCAAACGCTGATCGCCAAATTCGACCTCCTGCTCCAGCGCCTGGAACAGCTCAAGGCGGAGAACCGGCTGCTGCGGGCCAACGAGAAAAGTTGGCGCGAAGAGCGCGCTCATCTGATCGAGAAGAACGAATTGGCGCGCCACAAGGTCGAAGCGATGATTTTGCGCCTGAAAGCCCTGGAGCAGGACTCATGAGCCAGACGAACACCCTGAACGTGCAGATTCTCGACAAGGAATACTGCATCACCTGCCCCGCCGAGGAGCGCGTCAACCTGGAAAGCGCCGCGCGCTACCTGGACAGCAAGATGCGCGAGATTCGCTCGAGCGGGAAGGTCATCGGCGCCGACCGCGTCGCCGTGATGGCCGCGCTGAACATCACCCACGACCTGCTGCACAAGCAGGAGCGCATGGACAACGAGCACAGCAGCACCCGCGAACGCGTGCGCGAACTGCTCGAGCGCGTGGACCGCGCCCTTACCACCGATCAGCCCGGGCGGGAAGACTGACCCCGGAGAAAACCCTGGGGTATACTGGCCACGCTCCCTGGTGTGTTGGCCAGTCGGTGATGTCCCTGAGCCGATAATCGCAACAACGGAGGTTGCCAGTTGGGCTGGTGTGCATGTCCGCACGACGGAAAGCCTTAAAGCCTACTGCAACCGCCACCTTGAACTTTCGGGTTCAAGGGCTAACCCGACAGCGGCATGTCCGGGGAGCTTTCCTCCTACCATGATCCACGCCCAAGACCTTTCCCGCGCCGCCCTGCGCCGTCTGCTGCGCCAGGCCCGCCGCAAGCTCAGCGCGCAACAGCAACGCCAGGCCGCCCGCGACCTGCAGCGCCGCATGGCGCAACACCCGCTGTTCCGCCGCGCCCGCCACATCGCCCTGTACCTGCCCGCCGACGGCGAGATCGACCCGCGCCCGCTGCTCGAGGCCGCGCAGAAACGCGGCAAGGCCACCTACCTGCCGGTGCTCAGCCGCTGGCCGCACACCCACATGACCTTCCAGCGCGTCGGCAACGGCGAGCGCTGGCGGAAAAACCGCTACGGCATCGCCGAGCCGCTGCCGGACCGCGGCCGCCAGCGCGAGCCCTGGGCGCTGGACCTGGTGCTGCTGCCGCTGGTGGGTTTCGACGAACGGGGTGGGCGCCTGGGGATGGGCAAGGGTTTCTACGACCGCACCCTGGCGTACCTGGGCAGGCGCAAAATCTGGCGCAAACCGACACTTTTGGGCCTGGCGCACGAATGCCAGAAGGTGGACAGGCTGGACCTGGCCAGCTGGGATGTGCCGCTGCAGGGCATCGTCAGCGACGCCGGCTGGTACGGCGCGCTCGCATAGGCGCCGCGTTCCCTGCGGCGCCAGGCGGGGTGAATCAGGGCTGTTTGGTCACCTGGACCGGGACCTCGCCCTGGCGATCCCACAGGCTCTGGGTGTAACCGGTGGTGACAACGCCCAGGCCGAAAAGAATCACCAGCACCCACAACAGATCGGGCTTACGCTTCATCGATTGCCTCCCCCTTCCAGGCAAACTGTCAACGATGGCCGGCGGTGGTTTTTGGTCCGTCCGGCGCGTGCCAAGCTGAAAACGGCGGCATTCTCCGACAATGGAAAGCGTCTCGCAATTCCATGCCTGGTCCAGTCGTCGGAGTCAGTCGCTTCCCACAAAAACGGCGAAACTGGAGCAAGGATCATGCCGCACTGGCTGATGAAATCCGAACCCGACGAACTGTCGATCCATGACCTGCAGCGCCTGGGCAAGGCGCGCTGGGACGGCGTGCGCAACTACCAGGCGCGCAACTTCGTGCGCAGCATGCAGCCCGGCGACCTGTTCTTCTTCTACCACTCCAGCTGCCCGCAGCCGGGCGTGGCCGGCATCGCCCGCATCGAGGGCGAGGCCTACCCCGACCCCACGGCGCTGGACCCGCAGAGCCCCTACCACGACGCCAAGGCCAGCGCCGAGAAGAACCCCTGGAGCGCGCGGGACGTGAGCTTCGTGGAGGCGTTCAGGGAAGTGCTGCCGCTGGCTGCCATCAGGGCCGCCGCCGGGCTGGAGGAGCTGGCCCTGGTGCAGCGCGGCAGCCGTTTGTCGGTGATGCCGGTGAGCGAGGAGCAGTGGGAGATCATTCTTGGGTTGGCGCGACGCTAGGACGCAGGCCGGTTGTCGGGTGGGGCGTGGATGAGATTCGCCTCTTGGCTCGGTGGGGATGCTCTTCGTAGGAGCGAGCTTGCTCGCGAACAGTGTTTGCCGGTGACCGCTTGGTGTTGATCCCGAAGAGCGCCCTCTCCCTAACCCTCTCCCTGAAGGGAGAGGGGACCGTTCGGAGCGCTTGGGTATTCCTGAGTCAGCCGGCAGCACCAGCGGTTTCCGGCTGACACCATCACCTTTCTCGGCACGGACTAGCCCCCTCTCCCTTCAGGGAGAGGGCTGGGGAGAGGGTTGCGGAATCCATCCAACACACCGCGCCAACCGGCAGCCCCCCCATTCACGAGCAAGCCCCCCACATCAAGCCATCTGCGAAATAGTCCTGCGGAACCGCCACAGCGCCCCACAGAAAAACGCCGCGCCAATGCCAATGATCGCCAGCAACTGCGGCCAGACGATGGCCAGCCCGGCGCCACGGAACAGGATGGCCTGGGCCAGGCTGACGAAGTGCGTGGTCGGGGCGAACAGCATGATGTTCTGCACCAGCTCCGGCATGCTCTCGCGCGGCGTGGTGCCGCCGGAGAGAATCTGCAGCGGCATCAGGGTGAGGATCACCAGCAGCCCCAGCTGCGGCATCGAGCGCGCCACCGTGCCGAGGAAGATGCCCATCGAGGTGGTGGCGAACAGGTGCAGCGCCGCGCCCAGCAGGAACAGCGCCAGCGAGCCGCTGATCGGCACGTCCAGCCAGCCGCGCACCACCAGCTGCAGCGACAGCGCGGCCGCCGCCAGCACCACCACGCCCATGGACCAGACCTTGGCCAGCATGATCTCGAAGGCGGTCAGCGGCATCACCAGCAGGTGCTCGACGGTGCCGTGCTCGCGCTCGCGGATCAGCGCCGCGCCGGTGAGGATGATCGACAGCATGGTGATCTGGTTGATCACCTCCATCACCGCGCCGAACCAGGCCTGGGTCAGGTTGGGGTTGAACTCCATGCGCACCGCCAGCTCCGCCGGCATGCCCGGCTCGCTTCGGTAGCGGCTGACGAACTCGCGCACTTCGGTGGCGATGATGTTCTGGATGTAGCCGGCGCCGGAGAAGGCCTGGGCGGTCTGGGTGGCGTCGACGTTGACCTGCACCGCCGGCTGGCGGCCGGCCAGCACGTCGCGCTGGAAGTCCGGCGGGATGTCCAGGGTGAAGGTGTACAGGCCGGTGTCCATGCCACGGTCCATCTGCGCGTGGCCGATCATTTCCGGCGTGCGGAAATACGGAGCCTGGAAGGCGTTGACGATGCGCGAGGAGAGTTGCGACTGGTCCTCGTCGACCACCGCGATGGGCGCGTGGTGCAGGGTTTCCGGCACGCCGGTGGCGGAGCTGTAGACGCCCAGGGTGAAGGCCCAGGCGATCAGGATCAGCATCGCGTAGTCGCGGCCGAGGCTGCGGAATTCCTTGACGCCCAGGTTGAAGATGTTCGCCAGTTTCTTCATCGCTCAGTCCTCCTGCTTCTTCAACAGGAGCACGCTGAGCAGCGTCAGCACGCAGATGGCCGCCAGCAGCGGCAGGTAGTAGAGCCACAGGTCGCTCAGGCCCAGGGCCTTGGAGAAGGTGCCGCGGCTGATGATCAGGAAGTGCGAGGTCGGGTAGAGCTTGCCGATCAGCGCCGCCGCGCCCTCCAGCGAAGACACCGGGTGGATCAGCCCGGCGAACTGGATGGCCGGGATCATGGTGGCGATGGCGGTGCCGAACACCGCGGCGATCTGGCTCTTCATGAAGGTCGACAGCAGCAGGCCGAGGCCGGTGCTGGTGATCACGTACAGCAGCGCGCCGAGGCTCAGCGCCAGCAGGCTGCCCTTGAGCGGCACACGGAACAGCAGCACCGCCATGGCCAGCATCAGCACGAAGTTGACCATGCCCATGCCGATATAGGGCAGCTGCTTGCCGAGCAGGAACTCCAGGCGCGTCACCGGCGTGACGTAGAGGTTGGTGATCGAACCCAGTTCCTTCTCGCGCACCACGCCCAGGGCGGTGAGCATCGCCGGGATCATGATCAGCAGCAGCGGGATCACCGCCGGGACCATGGCCTTGAGGCTCTCCACGTCGGGGTTGTAGCGGTAGCGCACCTCGGTGCTGGCCGCCGCGCTGGCCTCGGCGTTGCCGCTCTGCCGGGCCAGCTCGGCCAGGTAGCTGCTGTGCAGGCCCTGCACGTAGCCCTGCACGGTGTTGGCGCGAGTGGGCATGGCGCCGTCGATCCACACGCCGATGGCCGGGTCGTCGCCGCGCTTGAGGTCGCGGCCGAAGTGCGGCGGGATCTCCAGCGCCAGGCTCAGCTCGCCGCTGCGCAGGCGCCGGTCGAGGTCGTCGGGGTCGCGGATCGCCGGGTGCTCGACGAAGTAGCGCGAGCCGGCGATGTTCAGCGCGTAGGCCTGGCTGGTGGTGGTCTGGTCGCGGTCGAGCACGGCGTAGGACAGGTCCTCGACGTCCATGTTGATGCCGTAGCCGATGATGAACATCAGCAGCGCCGTGCCCAGCAGCGCCAGGGTCAGGCGGATGGGGTCGCGGCGCAGTTCCATGGATTCGCGCCGCGCATAGCTGAACAGGCGCAGCGGGCTGAAACGCTGGCGCTGCGGCTTGTGCGGCGCCTGTTCGTCGACGGTGCTGGCCGGCGCCTGCGGCTCGGGCGGCGGCGCAGCGCTGCCGGCGGCCTCCTCCAGGTAGGCGATGAAGGTCGCCTCCAGAGTCGGCAGGCCGCGCTTGTCGATCAGGCCCTGCGGGGTATCGCTGTCGAGCACCTTGCCGGCGTGCATCAGCGAGATGCGGTCGCAGCGCTGGGCCTCGTTCATGAAGTGGGTGGAGATGAAGATGGTCACCCCGTCGCGCCGCGACAGCTCGACCATCAACTGCCAGAAGCCGTCGCGGGCCACCGGGTCGACGCCCGAGGTGGGTTCGTCGAGGATGAGGATTTCCGGCTTGTGGATCACCGCCACGGCCAGCGACAGGCGCTGGCGGATGCCCAGCGGCAGGCTGTCGGGCAGCTCGTCGCGGACCTTGCCGAGGTCGAAGCGCGCGAGCATCTCCTCCACCCGCGGGCCTATCTGCTCGCTCGGCAGGTGGAACAATTTGGCGTGCAGTTCCAGGTTCTGCAGCACCGTCAGCTCGGCGTACAGCGAGAAGGCCTGGGACATGTAACCCACCCGGCGGCGGGTGGCCATGTCCTTGGCGTTCACCGGCTGGCCGAACAGGGCGCAGCTGCCCTCGCTGGCCGGCAGCAGGCCGGTGAGCATCTTCATGGTGGTGGACTTGCCGCAGCCGTTGGAACCGAGGAAGCCGAAGATTTCCCCGCGCTCGATGCGGAAGCTGACGTGGTCCACCGCGACGAAGTCGCCGAAGCGGCAGGTCAGCCCCTCGGCCTCGATGGCGATCTGCGGCGCGCCCTCGCTGTGCTGGCGCGGCGGGATCACCAGCTCGTGGTGGCCGGCGCGCTTGCGCTCTGGCAACAGCGCGACGAAGGCCGCTTCCAGGCTTTGCGTGCCGGTGTGCTCGCGCAGCTCGTCCGGCGTGCCGGTGGCCAGCACCTTGCCCTCGTCCATCGCCACCAGGGTGTCGAAGCGCTCGGCCTCCTCCATGTAGGCGGTGGCCACCAGCACGCTCATGCCCTGGCGGCCGGCGCGGATGCGCCCGATCAGCTCCCAGAACTGATTGCGCGACAGCGGGTCGACGCCGGTGGTGGGCTCGTCGAGGATCAGCAGGTCGGGGTCGTGGATCAGCGCGCAGCACAGCCCGAGCTTCTGCTTCATGCCGCCGGAGAGCTTGCCCGCCGGGCGCTCGGCGAAGGGCGCAAGGCCCGTGCTGTGCAGCAGGTCGGCGATGCGCCGTTCGCGCTCGGCCTTGTCGTGGCCGAACAGGCGGCCGAAGAAGTCGACGTTCTCGAACACCGAGAGCGTCGGGTAGAGGTTCTTGCCCAGGCCCTGGGGCATGTAGGCGATGCGCGGGCACACCGCGCGGCGGTGGCGGGCGTCGCGCATGTCGCCGCCGAGCACGTGCACCTGGCCGTCCTGCAGCTTGCGCGCACCGGCGATCAGCGCCAGCAGGCTGGACTTGCCGACGCCGTCCGGGCCGATCAGGCCGACCATGCGGTTGGCCGGGATGTCCAGCGTCACGTCGTCCACCGCGCGGGTCTGCCCGTAGCGCAGCGACACGCCGGCCAGGCTGGCCACCGCGGCGTGCGGGGCGCTCATTGCGGAACCTTGATCTGCAGGTTGTCCGGCCATTGCGCCTCAGGGTCCAGGCGCAGGTAGGCCATGCCGGGCACGCCGGTCTTCACGTAGGTGATGTACTTCTCCAGCAGCGCCGGGTCCAGGCGCGCCTTGACGCGGAACATCAGCTTCTCGCGCTCGTTGGCGGTTTCCACGGTCTTGGGCGTGAACTGGGCGACGCTGGCGACGTAAGAGACCTTGGCCGGGATCACGTACTGCGGCACCGCGTCTATCACCAGGTGCACTTCCTGGCCAAGCTCCACGCGGCCGGCCTGGGCCGAGGGCAGGAAGAAGGTCATGTAGACGTCGGTCAGGTCGACCATGTTGAGCAGCTTGCCGCCGGCGGCCAGCACCTCGCCGGGCTGCGCCACGCGGTACTGCACGCGGCCGTCGCGGGGGGCGCGCAGCAGGCTGTCGTCGATGTCGGCCTGCAGCCGGGCGACGCTGGCGGTGGCCGCCTCGATGGCCGATTGCGCCTCGATCACCTGGGAACGCCCGGCCTCGATGGCGGCCTGGGCCGAGATCACCTGGGAGCGCGCGGCGGACAGCGCGGCCTGGGCGCTCTGCAGCACGGCGCGGTCGTCGTCCAATTGCTGTTGCGGCAGGGCGTTGCGCCTGACCAGTTGTTCGGTGCGGGTGAAGCGCTTCTGCGCGGCGGTGAGTTCGGCCTGGCGCTGGGCCACCACTGCCTCGGCGGTGCTCTTCTCGCTGTTGCGCTGGGTCACCACGGATTCGGCGGTGAGCTTGGCATTCTGCGCCCGGCGCACCTCGGCCTGGGCCTGGGCCAGCTGCGCTTCCAACACCTGGGTGTCCATGCGCGCGACCACTTCGCCGGTCTTGACGAAGTCGCCCTCGTCCACCTTGATCTCGGCCACGCGGCCGGGCAGCTTGGTGGCCACGTCCACCTCGGTGGCCTCGATGCGCCCGTTGCCGCTGGCGAAGCCTTCGCCCAGGCCGTTGGGCTTGAGCGTCTGCCAGGCCAGCGCGGCGACCACGGCACAGGCCGCGAGCACGCCGCCGCGGAACAGCCAGCGTTTCGAATTTCCCTTCATCGTACCCCCTGGTCAACGCTCATCAGAGCGATCTTGTAGGGATCTTCAGCGAAGAGAGGGGAAAAGGCCTTGATACAGGTCAGAGCCGCCCGAAAAGACCTGGATAGCGGGCGAAAACGCGCGAAACCTGTGCCTTGTCAGGGCTGCACGATCAGGTTGTTGAACAGCAGATCGTCCACCAGCGGCTTCCCTTCCTCTTCTTTGAGGACCGTCTGTACCTGCTTGAGCGCCTCCTGGCGCAGTTTTTCCTTGGCCTCGACGCTGCCGAGGCTCTCGTCGGTCTGCTGGGCGAACAGCATGATCAGCTGGTTGCGGATCAGCGGCTCGTGGTGCTCGACCTTCTCCTCGGCCTCCTTGCCGGTGACCTTCAGGGCGATGTCGGCCTTGTAGTACTTCAGTTTCGGGCCGCTACCGTAGTTGCCCACCAGGGCCGGGGTGAGGTCGACGAACAGCGGTTTGTTGGCGTCTTCCGGCTTGGCCTCCTCGGAAGCCATCAGGGGGCTGAGGAACAGGGCCAGCGACAGGGCGATCAGGGCTTTCAAGGCGACTTCTCCATGCACGATGCCGGCAAGCATAGCCATACCGGGCGCGCGGCCCAAGCCCGGCGGTTATGCACGGGCATAAGCCGGGACCATACTGATTTGCCCCCCGCCCCGTCACTCCTACACTGCCGGGCATTACACGAAAGGAGTACCTCCGATGAAAGCCTTGCTGTGCAAAGCCTTCGGCCCCGCCGAAACCCTGGTGCTGGAAGAAGTCGCCAGCCCCGAGCCGAAGAAAAACGAAGTGCTGCTGGACGTCCACGCCGCCGGAGTGAACTTCCCCGACACCCTGATCATCGAGGGCAAGTACCAGTTCAAGCCGCCCTTCCCCTTCGCCCCGGGCGGCGAGGCCGCCGGCGTGGTCGCGGCGGTGGGCGAGAAGGTCAGCCACGTGAAGCCCGGCGACCGCGTCATCGCCCTGACCGGCTGGGGCAGCTTCGCCGAGCAGGTGGCGGTGGGCACCTACAACGTGCTGCCGATCCCGGCGGGCATGGACTTCACCACCGCCGCCGCCTTCGGCATGACCTACGGCACCTCGATGCACGCGCTCAAGCAGCGCGGCAACCTGCAGCCGGGCGAGACCCTGCTGGTGCTCGGCGCCTCCGGCGGCGTGGGCCTGGCGGCGGTGGAAATCGGCAAGGCCATGGGCGCGAAAGTGATAGCCGCGGCCAGCAGCGACGCCAAGCTGGAAGTGGCCAAGGCCGCCGGCGCCGACGTGCTGGTCAACTACAGCGAAGGCAGCCTGAAGGACAAGCTCAAGGAAATCACCGGCGGCCAGGGCGTGGACGTGATCTACGACCCGGTGGGCGGCGAGTTGTTCGAGGAAGCCTTCCGCAGCATCGCCTGGAACGGCCGCCTGCTGGTGGTGGGCTTCGCCAGCGGCACCATCCCGTCGCTGCCGGCCAACCTGCCGCTGCTCAAGGGCGCCTCGCTGGTGGGCGTGTTCTGGGGCGCCTTCGCCCAGCGCCAGCCGCAGGACAATGCGGCGAACTTCCAGCAGCTGTTCCAGTGGTTCACGGAGGGCAAGTTGAAGCCGTTGGTTTCGCAGACTTATCCGTTGGAGAAGGCGGGGGATGCCATCAACCATCTCGGGCAGCGGCGGGCTGTTGGGAAGGTGGTGGTGCAGGTGCGCGCCTGATGTGATGGTGTCTGGGGAGAGCCCTTTCCCTCTCCCTAACCCTCTCCCTGAAGGGAGAGGGGACCGTTCGGTGTGAAGTGTGATATCGGCGCTCGCCGGCCACGCCGGTGTTGCCGGATGGCACGAAAACCACCGACGGCACGGATAGCCCCCTCTCCCTGAAGGGAGAGGGGGCCGTTGGGCAGAGGTGGGTGTTTTGGAGTTAGCCGGTTAGCCCGGTAGGTTCCGGCTGAAACCATTACTTCTCTCGGCACGGACTAGCCCCCTCTCCCTTCAGGGAGAGGGCTGGGGAGAGGGTGCTCTTCGGGATGAACACCGAGCGCCACCGACAAACGCCCGTTCGCGAGCAAGAACTAGGCGTCCCCCTCGCTCCTACGAAAAGCCGTTATCGCGCCGGGGCCAACGGCGGATAACCGCGAACGGTTATCCGCCCTACGTTCAGGCGTACAGCTGCTTGAAGCGCTCGCGCAGCTGGTTCTTCTGCACCTTGCCCATCACATTGCGCGGCAGCGCGTCCACGAACACCACCCGCTTGGGCTGCTTGTAGCGCGCCAGGTGACCGTCCAGGCCGGCCAGGATGTCCGCTTCGCTCGGCGCCTCGCCGGGCTTGGCCACCACCACCGCCGTCACGCCTTCGCCGAAGTCGCGGTGCGGCACGCCTATCACCGCCGACTCGGCCACGCCCGGCAGGGTGTCGATGAGTTGTTCCAGCTCCTTCGGGTACACGTTGTAGCCGCCGCTGATGATCATGTCCTTGCTGCGGCCGACGATCTGCACGTAGCCCTTGTCGTCGATGAAGCCGATGTCGCCGGTCATGAAGAAGCCGTCCGCGCGCAGTTCCTCGGCAGTCTTCTCGGGCATGCGCCAGTAGCCGCGGAACACGTTGGGGCCACGCACTTCGATCATCCCCGGCTCGCCCTGCGGCAGCAGCTTCGCCTCTTTCTCGCCCGGATCGGTGATGCGCAGTTCCACGCCCGGCAGCGGGAAGCCGACGGTGCCGGCGATGCGTTCGCCATTCAGCGGGTTGGAGGTGTTCATGCCGGTCTCGGTCATGCCGTAGCGTTCCAGGATGGCCACCCCGGTGCGTTCGCGGAAGGCCTTGTGCGTCTCGGCGGTGAGCGGCGCCGAGCCGGAGACGAACAGGCGCATGTGCGCCACCGCTTCGCGGGTCAGCCCCGGCTGGTCGAGCAGGCGGGTGTAGAAGGTCGGCACGCCCATCAGCAGGTTCACCCGGGGCAGCAGGCGCAGCACTTCGGCGGCATCGAACTTGTCCACGTACAGCAGCGAGCCGCCGGCCATCAGCAGGCTGTTGATGGCCACGAACAGGCCGTGGATGTGGAAGATCGGCAGCGCGTGCAGCAGCCAGTCGTCTGCCGTGATGGCCCACGCCTGGACCAGTGCGCGGGCGTTGGAGACCAGGTTGCCGTGGCTGATCATGGCGCCCTTGGAGCGCCCGGTGGTGCCGGAGGTGTAGAGGATGGCGGCGAGGTCGTCGGCGCTGCGTTCGATGTCCAGGAAGCGCCCCGGCTTGCCTTCCACATGGGGCATCAGGCTGCCTTCGCAGCGCTGGCCCAGGCTCGCCACGCGGGCCACGCCGCATTGCTGCGCCAGCGCCCCGGCCTGCTCCTCGAAGGCCGGGGTGCAGACGAACAGCGAGGGTTCGGCGTCGCCGAGGAAGTAGCTCAGCTCGTCGCTGGTGTAGCCGCTGTTCAGCGGCAGGTAGACCGCGCCGGCGCGCAGGGTGCCGAGGTAGAGCATGACCGCCTCGGGGCTCTTGTCCACCTGCACGGCGACGCGGTCGCCCGGCTGCACGCCGAGCTCCACCAGGGCGTGGGCGAACTGCGCGCTGCTGCGCAGCATCTCGGCGTAGCTGTAGCCGCCGCCATCCGGGGTGCGGAGGAAGGGTTTGTTCAGGTCTTCGGGCAGGTGCTCGCCGACGGCGGCGAAAAGGCTCTGGTTCATGGCGGTTCCTAGCGGCGTGGCTTGGCCGGTGGGGGGAGATGTCGCTTGACCTCGTTGGCGGCGATCACCGTGCCCTGGTTGGCGTAGGCTTCGTGGTTTTTCTCGATCTGACGCAATTCGTAGCGGTAGTTGACCATCAGCCCGGCGGCCTGGCGCAGGCCGCCGGCGGAGAGGTCGCCGCGCCAGTTCAGGCGTTCCAGGCGGGCGCCGTTGCCCAGGTGGAAGCGCGCCACCGGGTCCAGCGGCTGGCCCTGGGCGTTCTTGGCCTGCAGGAAGTATTCGGCGGCCAGCGCCAGCAACGGCTGTTCCAGGCGCGGCGGTGGCGGCGCGTCGGGCTTGAGCGCCTTCAGGCATTCGGCGACCTCGGGGCGCTCGGCCTGGCTGTCGAGCCAGCGGCGCAAGCCGGGCACCGGCGAGAGGGTGACGTACTGCTTGAGGCCCGGCACTTCGCGGGCCAGTTCCTCCACCACCTGCTTGATCAGGAAGTTGCCGAAGGAGATGCCGCGCAGGCCCTCCTGGCAGTTGCTGATGGAGTAGAACACCGCGGTGTCCGGGGCTTCGGCGGTCTCGCCGTGGGCTTCGAGGATTTCCGCGATGGCGGCGGGCATCTGGCGGGTCAGCGCCACCTCGACGAAGATCAGCGGCTCCTCCGGCAAGGCCGGGTGGAAGAACGCGAAGCAGCGGCGGTCGGCCGGTTGCAGGCGGCTGCGCAGGTCGTCCCAGTCCTTGATGGCGTGCACCGCCTCGTAGCGGATGATCTTTTCCAGGATCGCCGCCGGCGTCGACCAGTCGATGCGCCGCAGCACCAGGAAGCCGCGGTTGAACCAGGAGGCCAGCAGGTGCTGCAGGTCGTGGTCCACCGCCGCCAGTTGCGGCCGCGCCTTGAGCTCCTGCAGCAGCCGGCGGCGCATGGCGATCAGCTCGGCGGTGCCGCCAGGCGCCTGGTTGAGGCGGCGGAACAGTTCCTGGCGCGGCGGCTCGCAGGCTTCGAACAGCGCGGTGACCTGCTCGGCGCCGGGGTTCTCCAGGTAACGCCGGCAGGCTTCGGCCAGGGCCTCGCGGGGCGGCGCGAAGTCGTCCAGCAGGTTGTCGAAGAAAGCTTTCTGCTGCTCCGCCGGGCAGTCGCGGTAGGCGCACAGCACCTGGCGCGCCAGGGCCACGCCGGAAGCCTCGCCGTGGCCGGAGAGCAACCGGCGGCTTGCCTCCACCAGCGAGGCGGCGCTGATCGGCGCCGGCTCGCGGGATTCCAGCAGCTGGCGGCCACGTTCGCTGATGCTCTGCAGCAGTTCCTGGAAGAAGCTGACGTTCATCGAACCTCCTTCTGCGGCGCGCCTCACTGCGCCAGCAGCGGCGGCGGGCAGCGCCGGTACCATTGGGTGGCCTGCTCGTAGGCATGGGCCAGTTGCAGCACGGCCAGGTCGGCCTGGTGCCGGCCGATGATCTGCAGGCCCATGGGCAGGCCCTGTTCATTGAAGCCTACCGGCACGTTGGCGACAGGGCAGCCGGACAGGGTGGCGGGGATCACCACTTCCATCCAGCGGTGGTAGGTGTCCATGGCGCGGCCGGCGACTTCCTTCGGCCAGTGCAGGTTCTTGTCGAAGGGGAACACCTGGGCGCTGGGCAGCAGCAGGTAGTCGTAGCGTTCGAACAGGCGCTGGATGGCGCGGTACCAGTCGCTGCGCGCCACCGTGGCCCGGTACACGTCCATGGCCGACAGGCGCAGGCCGTTTTCCACTTCCCAGTGCGCTTCCGGCTTGAGCAGTTCGCGCTTGGCCGGGTCGGCGTAGGCCGCGCCCAGGGAACCGGCGACGAACCAGTGGCGCAGGGTGCGCCAGCAGTCCCACAGGCGTTCGGCGGAAAAACCCAGTTCGCAGGCTTCGACCTCGCAGCCGATGGCCTGGAAGTCGGCGAACGCGCGCTGGCACAGCTCCAGCACGCCGCGCTCCATGGCCAGGTGGCCGCCGAGGTCGCCCAGCCAGCCCAGGCGCGCGCCCTTGAAGTCGCGCTCCAGCGGGCCGGCGAAGGCCTTGCCGGATTCGGCGATGGACAGCGGTGCGCGGGCATCGGCGCCGGCCTGCACCGACAGCAGCAGGGCCACGTCGCGCACGCTGCGGCCCATGGGGCCTTCGTAGCCGAGCTGGTCGAAGAACAGGTCGGCGGCGTCGTCGAAGGGCACGCGGCCCTGGGACGGGCGGAAGCCGACGATGTTGTTGAAGGCCGCCGGGTTGCGCAGCGAGCCCATCATGTCGCTGCCGTCGGCCACCGGCACCAGTTGCAGGGCCAGGGCCGCCGCGGCGCCGCCGCTGCTGCCGCCGGCGGTGCGGCTGGGGTCGTAGGCGCAGCCGGTGGCGCCGAACAGCGGGTTGTAGCTCTGCGAGCCGAGGCCGAATTCCGGGGTGTTGCTCTTGCCGATGAGGATGGCGCCGGCGGCGCGGATGCGCTCGACCATGATGCCGTCGCGCTCGGGCAGGTAGTCGCGGTACAGCGGCGAACCCAGGGTGGTGCGGATGCCCTTGGTCAGCGACAGGTCCTTGATGGCGTGGGGCAGGCCGTGCATCCAGCCGCGGTATTCGCCGCGGGCCAGCTCGGCGTCGCGCTGGTCGGCCTGGGCCAGCAGCGCCTCGGCCGGTTGCAGGCTGACCAGGGCGTTGACCGCCGGGTTGAAGCGCTCGATGTGCGCCAGGTAGTCGCCCATCACCTCGCGGCAGGAGACCTGGCGCAGGCGGATGAGCTGCGCCAGTTCATGGGCCTGAAGCTGGACGAGGGGGCTGATATTCGGGTTCTGGCTCATGTGACGCGGCCTTTCTCTGGGTTCCCGCGTTCGCGGGAATGACGGAACGATATTTGTACAGATGCGACTTTTGACGGGGTGAGCGAAGCCACGGCGCCTTGCGGCGCCCTGCCCCACCCCGTCACCCCCGCGAACGCGGGGGCCCAGCGCCTTCGGTCAGCGCATCAGGTTGGTCCACAGGCGGTCGGCCAGGCGGATGGCGCCCTCGCCGCAGGTCTTGCTGAAGACCACCTTGGTGCCCTCGGGGATGTGCAGCTCCGGCGCATCCTTCAGGCTCGGGTCGAGGAAGGCGTCGGTGCCCTTGATCGGGCTCTGGTGCTTGAGGAAGTTCTGGGTGATCGCCGAGTTCTCCGGCTGGCTCATGAAGGCGATGAACTGGCGGGCGGCGTCAGGATTCTTGCTGCCCTTGGGGATCACCAGGTTGTCCACCCAGGCCATCACGCCTTCCTTGGGGTAGAGGTACTTCAGGCTCGGCTTCATCTCCCGCGCGCGCAGCGACGAACCGCCCCAGAACAGCGACATGGAGGTCTCGCCGGAAGCGAGGTTCTCGCGCACCGAACCGGCCTTGGAGCTGTACGTCTTGACGAAGGGCTTCTGCGCCTTGAGCAGGTTCAGCACCTGCTGCACCTGTTTCGGGTCCTCGCTGCACAGCGGCACGCCCAGGTACAGGCTGGCGGTGTCCATCACCTCGTTGACCGAGTCGAGCATGTTGATCTTGCCCTGCAGCTCCTGCGGCGGCTGGAACAGCAGCGAGTAGCTGTCGGCCGGGCCCTTGTAGGCGGCGGTGTCGTAGACCACGCTGGTGGTGCCCCAGATGAAGGGCACCGAGTAGCCGCCTTCCGGGTCCCAGGTGGGCTTGCGCAGGTTGTCCTCGATGTTCGCGTAGTACGGCTGCTTGATCGGGTCGAAGCGCTCCAGCAGGTTCTCGTGGACCAGGATGGGCACGAACTGGTGCGAGGGGATGGCCACGTCGTAACCGCTGCCGCCCTGCTTGAGCTTGGCCAGCAGCGTCTCGTTGGAGTCGTAGGAATCCACCGTGACCTTGATGCCGGTCTGTTTCTCGAACTTCTCCAGGATCTGCGGCGAGAAGTAGCCGCTCCAGCTGATGACGTTGACCTGTCCGGCGGCGTGGGCCGCGCCGGCCAGGCTCAGCGACAGGGTGGCGGCGATGACTGCGATCGACTTGCTCATGTTGACTCCCGGTTGTGGCGTGGCGCTCAGGCTTTGGCTTTGCCGAGCAGGAAGGAAAGGCTGACGAAGAACACGGAAACCCCGAGGATCAGCGTCGACACCGCGTTGACGTCGGGCGTGACGCCCATCCGCAGCAGGCCGAAGATGAAGATCGGCAAGGTGGTGGTGCCGGCCTGGGAGACCATCATCGAGATCACGAAGTTATCCAGCGAGACGATGAAGGCCAGCATCAGCCCGGAGAAGATCCCCGGCATCAGCAGCGGCAGGGTGACCTTGCGGAAGGTCCGCCAGGGCCCGGCGTAGAGGTCGGCGGCGGCCTGCTCCAGGGACAGGTCCATGTCCTCCAGGCGGGCGCGGATCGGCAGGTAGGCGAAGGGGATGCAGAACACCGTGTGGGCGATGATCAGGTTGCCGTAGCCCAGGGAGATGCCGAGGCTGGAGAACAGCGCCAGGGTGGCCACGCCGACGACGATCTCCGGCAGCACCAGCGGCAGCATGATGGCGCCCATGGACAGGCGCATGCCCTTGAACCTGGCCCCGCGCGAGGTGCCCAGCGCGGCCAGGGTGGCGATGGCGGTGGCGATCATGCTGGCGCACACGGCGATCAGCAGGCTGTTGCCGGCGGCGCTGCGCAGCGCCTGGTTGGCGAAGGCGGCGCGGTACCAGTCGAGGCTGAAGCCGGTCCACACGGTGGCGGACTGGTTGGCGTTGAACGAGTAGACCACCAGCACCACGATGGGCGCGTACAGGTAGAGGTAGAACAGCAGGCTGAAGCCGCCGAAGCCGGGGAAGTCCTGCACGCCGAGACGGCGCTTGCGCAACAGACTCAGCATCACACACCTCCCCGGGCGACGCGCAGGCGCTCGGCGCGCATCGCGTAGAAGGTCAGGGCGAGCATCACCGCCGCCATCAGCACCAGCGACAGGGCGGCGCCGAAGGGCCAGTTACGGGCATCGGCGAACTGCCGGAAGATCAGGTTGCCGAGCATCATCTTGGTGCCGCCGCCGAGCAGTTCCGGGGCGATCATCGCGCCCAGGCAAGGCACGAAGGTGAGGATGGCGCCGGCCAGGATGCCCGGCCGGGCGATCGGCAGCACCACCTTGCGCAGGGTGCGCAGGCGCCCGGCGTAGAGGTCCTGGGCGGCTTCCAGCAGACGCATGTCCATCTTCTCCAGGGTCGAGTAGATCGGCAGCACCACGAAGGGCGCGTAGGTGTAGACCAGGCCCAGCAGCACCGCGCCGTCGTTGTACAGCAGCGGCAGCGGCTGGTGGATCAGGCCCAGGCCCATGAGGCCGTTGTTGATCGCCCCGGTGCCGCGCAGCAGCAGGATCCAGGCATAGGTGCGGATCAGCAGGTTGGCCCAGAACGGCACGGTGATCAGGAAGATCAGCAGGCCGCGGCGCCGCGCCGGCTGCATGGCCAGCCAGACCGCCACCGGGAAGCCCACCAGCAGGGTGATGACGGTGGTGGCGGCGGCGATGCCCAGCGAGCGCAGGGCGATGACCAGGTAGGAGTCGGCGAAGGCCAGGCTGTCGTCCAGCTGGCGCTCGAACAGCAGCGAGACGTAGGCGTCGCTGCTGAACACGTGATTGACGCCGCCATAGGGGTTGGCCTGCATCAGCGAGTAGGCGGCGACGATGAGGATCGGCACCACCAGGAACAGGCCGATCGCCAGCAGCGCCGGCGACACGCCGAGCAGGCCGGCCAGGGCCCGGCGCCGCTCCAGGGCGTTGCCGGGGCGTACGGTGAGAGTGGTCATGGCGGGTTCCTCGGCTCAGTCCAGCAGCACGCTGGCGCTGTCGCGGTCGAACTGCAGGCCCAGGCGCTCGCCGGCGGCGAAGCGCTGGCTCTGCCCGGCGCTGTTGGGCGTGCGCACGCGCAGGCGGGTGCCGTCGGCGAGCTGCACCTGGTACTGCAGGTCGGTGCCCAGGTAGACCTGTTCGGCCAGGGTGCAGGGCGTGGCATCCGGGGTGTCGGCGCCGACCAGGCGCAGGCGCTCGGGGCGGATCGACAGGGTCACCTCGGCACCTTCGCGCAGGCCTTCGCGGCCCGCCGCGCGCAGCGTCTGGCCGCCGGGGATGCGGAACAGCGCCTGCTCGCCGGCCAGCTCGGCGACCTGCGCCGGGAGGAAGTTGGTCTCGCCGATGAAGTCGGCGACGAAGCGGTTGCGCGGCTGTTCGTAGATGTCCGTCGGCCGGCCGACCTGCTGCACCTCGCCATTGGCCAGCACGGCGATGCGGTCGGACATGGTCAGGGCTTCTTCCTGGTCATGGGTGACGAAGATGAAGGTGATCCCGGTCTTGGCCTGGATCGTCTTGAGTTCTTCGCGCATGGCCTGGCGCAGCTTCAGGTCCAGGGCCGAGAGCGGCTCGTCGAGCAGCAGCACCTTGGGGTGCGGGGCCAACGCGCGGGCCAGGGCCACGCGTTGCTGCTGGCCGCCGGAGAGCTGCGTCGGGCGGCGCTCGGCGAAGCGCTCCATCTGCACCAGGGCGAGCATCTCGCGCACCCGCTCGGCGACGGCCACCTTGCCCAGGCGCTGGCCCATGGGGTGCGACTCCAGGCCGAAGGCCAGGTTCTGCGCGATAGTCATGTGCGGGAACAGCGCGTAGTGCTGGAACACGGTGTTGACCGGGCGATCGTAGGGCGCGCGGTCGGCGATGTTCTCGCCGTAGAGGAGGATTTCCCCAGCGGTGGGGAACTCGAAGCCGGCGATCATCCGCAGCAGGGTGGTCTTGCCGCAGCCGGAGGGGCCCAGCAGGGTGAAGAATTCGTTGTCGCGGATGTCCAGGTCGACGCTCTTCAGCGCTACCGGGCCGCTGTCGGGGTCGCCGTAGACCTTGCGCACCGAACGGATGGAGACGGCGGCCGTCTGCAGGCTGTGCAGGGCACTCATGGATGTACCTCCGGTTCCCTCCCCCGCTGGCGCGGTGCGCGCGGAGGCTTGTATTTGTTGTGGCAGGAATGGGGAAAGCGCTGCAGCGTGTGCCGGTGACCGGCTGGTTTTGTGGTGAGGCTGCTGGGGTCGAGTGTGGCCAGATTGCGGTTGAGCAAAAAGCTCAATTTTCTTACATTCGATATTAAATAATTTAACAACGCACGAGGCTCACCCTCATGTCACTCCCCCGCTTGCCGCCGCTCAACGCCGTGCGCGCCTTCGAAGCGGCCGCGCGCCTGGGCAGCTACGTCGCCGCCTCCAGGGCGCTGCACGTCACCCAGCCGGCCATCGGCCGCCACGTGCGCCTGCTGGAGGACTGGCTGGGCGTGCAGCTGCTGGAACGCACGCCGCGCGGGGTCAGCCTGACGCCGGCCGGGCAGCGCTACTACGCGAAGATATCCACAGCGCTGCAGCAGATCGCCGAGGCCAGCCGCGAACTGGTGCCCGGCGGCTCGGCGCGCTGGCTGAAGATCCTGGTGGTGCCGGCCTTCGCCAAGCGCTGGTTGATGCCGCATCTGGAAACCCTGCGCCAGCAGCGCCCGGGGCTGAAGGTAGCGATCGAACCGAACCCGACCTTCACCGAGGTGGACGGCAACAGCGCCGACCTGGGCATCGCCTACGGCATGCCCGGCCAGTACCCGCAGAGCCAGGCCACGCTGCTGCACCCGCAGGTATTCCCGGTGTGCTCGCCGGCCTACCTCGCCGCCCATGGTCCGCTGGACAGCGCCGAGGAGCTGGTGCGCCACGATCTGATCCACGTCCACGACGGCGAATGGTGGAACGCCTGGTTCGCCGCCAACCAGTTGGACATCCGCGTCAGCCCCGACGTGCTCTACGTCAGCAACGACCACGCGCTGTCCATGGCCGAGGCCGGCGCCGGCATCGCCCTGGCCAACGACGTGCTGGTGCGCAAGGAGCTGGAATCCGGCGCGCTGGTGCGGCCGCTGCCTAACCAGGTGCGCCTGGAGAGCTACCAACTGCTGATCCCGCCGGGGCCGAGCAGCGCCGATATCGAGTGGTTCGGCGATTGGCTGGCGCAAACCCTTGCCGCGGAGTTTCCTTCGGCGTTGCCGTAGGTTGGGTTGAGCGAAACGATACCGGAGCAACCGTCTTGCCGACTGCGCCGGGGCGCTCTTCGTAGGATGGGTTGAGCCTGCGAAACCCATGTTGCCGTGGCGATGGGTATCGCTTCGCTCAACGCCATCCTACGACGGTATTTCCCTGAAGGCCGCGCCGAGGTGTTTTTGTAGGAGCGGAGCTTCTCCGCGATAGCCGTAATCTCCGGCGCGATTCGCGGATGAGATCCTACGGGTTGCCCCAGCACCGTGCCCCCTGTAGGAGCGCGCCCTGCGCGCGAATCGCGGGCAGGGCCCGCTCCTACAGGGGTGTGTCTTAATCCCGTGGCGCGTAGGCGAAGACGTCGGCGCGCATCTGGTGGGCGTCCATGCCGGCGGCCACCAGGGCGTCGAGGGTGGCGTAGACCATCGCCGGCGAGCCGCTGGCGTAAACGGTCAGGCTGCCCAGGTCGGGGAAGTCCTCGCACACCGCCTCGTGCAGCAGGCCGCAGCGGCCCTGCCAGCCGCACAGGTCGCTGACCACCTTGTGCAGGTGCAGGTTGGCCAGGCCCTTCCATTCGTCCCAGTGCGGCAGCGCGTAGAAGTCCTCGGGCCGGCGCACGCCCCAGTACAGGTGCACCGGGTGGGCGAAGCCCTGGGCGCGGCAGTGCTCGATCAGGCTGTGCATCTGCGCCATGCCGGTGCCGGCGGCGATCAGCACCAGCGGGCCCTCGGGCAGCTCGGCCAGGTGGGCGTCGCCGAAGGGCAGCTGCACGCGGGCGATACGTTCGCGCTGCAGTTGCCCGAGCAGTTCGATGGCGCTGTTCTCCCGCGCCAGGATGTGCAGCTCCAGGTCGCGCCCCTCGTGGGGCGCCGAGGCCAGGGAGAAGGCCGAGTCGTTGCCGTCCTCGCGCTCGATCAGCAGGTATTGCCCGGCGTGGTAGCGCGGCGGCTTGCCGGCCGGGGCGCGCAGGCGCACGCGCCAGACGTCGCCGCCCACCGCTTCGCACAGCGTCAATTGGCAGGCCAGCTTGCGCAGCGGCAGCTCGCCCGGGGCGAGCACGCCGTCCCAGTGCAGCACGCAGTCTTCCAGGGGCTCGGCCAGGCAGGTGAAGAGTTCGCCATGGTCGCGCACCTCGCCGTCCTGGCGCACGCTGCCTTCCACCAGCAGCGCGGCGCAGACGTGGCAGTTGCCGTTGCGGCAGCTCTGCGGGCAGTCGTAGCCCAGGCGCCGCGCGCCGTCGAGAATGCGTTCGCCGGGGCGCAGTTCAAGCTGGGCGCCGGAGGGTTGCAAGGTCACTCTCAAATGATCGATCTCTTTTTTCTATAGCTTGGAGAGCTGGAAGCTGGAAGCTGGAAGCTGGAAGCTGGAAGTAAAAACCGCTTCCAGCTTCCAGCTTCCAGCTCAATCTATCCCCAGACTGGCCCACAGCTCATCGACGCGACGGCTCACCGCCTCGTCCTTGACGATGGCGCGGCCCCATTCGCGGCTGGTCTCGCCGGGCCACTTGTGGGTGGCGTCCAGGCCCATCTTCGAGCCCAGGCCGGAGATCGGCGAGGCGAAGTCGAGGTAGTCGATCGGCGTGTTGTCGATCATCACCGTGTCGCGCTTGGGGTCCATGCGCGTGGTTATCGCCCAGATCACGTCGTTCCAGTCCCGCGCGTTGATGTCATCGTCCGTGACTATGACGAACTTGGTGTACATGAACTGTCGCAGGAACGACCACACGCCCAGCATGACGCGCTTGGCGTGGCCGGGGTACTGCTTCTTCATGGTCACCACCGCCATGCGGTACGAGCAGCCCTCGGGCGGCAGGTAGAAGTCGGTGATCTCGGGGAACTGCTTCTGCAGGATGGGCACGAAGACTTCGTTCAGCGCCACCCCGAGGATCGCCGGCTCGTCCGGCGGGCGGCCGGTGTAGGTGCTGTGGTAGATCGGCTTCTGGCGGCGGGTGATGCGCTCGACGGTGAACACCGGGAAGCGGTCCACCTCGTTGTAGTAGCCGGTGTGGTCGCCGTAGGGGCCTTCGTCGGCCATCTCGCCGGGGTGGATCACCCCTTCCAGGACGATCTCGGCGCTGGCCGGCACCTGCAGGTCGCTGCCGATGCACTTCACCAGTTCGGTGCGGTGGCCGCGCAGCAGCCCGGCGAAGGCGTATTCGGAGAGGGTGTCGGGCACCGGCGTCACGGCGCCGAGGATGGTCGCCGGGTCCGCGCCCAGGGCCACCGCCACCGGGTAGGGCTGGTCCGGGTGCTTCTGGCACCACTCGCGGTAGTCCAGGGCGCCGCCGCGGTGGCTGAGCCAGCGCATGATGACCTTGTTGCGGCCGATCACCTGCTGGCGGTAGATGCCCAGGTTCTGCCGCTCCTTGTTCGGCCCGCGGGTGACGGTCAGGCCCCAGGTGATCAGCGGCGCGACGTCGCCGGGCCAGCAGGTCTGCACCGGCAGCCTGCCCAGGTCGACCGCCTCGCCCTCTTCGATGACTTCCTGGCAGGGCGCGTCCTTGAGCACCTTGGGCGCCATGCTGATGACCTTCCTGAAGATCGGCAGCTTGCTCCAGGCGTCCTTCAGGCCCTTGGGCGGCTCCGGCTCCTTGAGGAAGGCCAGCAGCTTGCCGATCTCGCGCAGTTCGGAGACGTCTTCGGCGCCCATGCCCAGGGCCACGCGCTCGGGGGTGCCGAACAGGTTGCCGAGCACGGGCACGTCGAAGCCGGTGGGTTTCTCGAACAGCAGGGCCGGGCCCTTGGCCCGCAGGGTGCGGTCGCACACCTCGGTCATTTCCAGCACCGGGGACACCGGCACCTGGATGCGCTTGAGCTGGCCGCGCGGCTCCAGGGCGGCGATGAACTCGCGCAGGTCGCGATACTGCATGGAAGTCTCGATGGCGTAGGCGAAGATGCGACAGTTTAGCCTTTAACACCACTTCGCAGAAACACGAAGGCCGGGTTTCCCCGGCCTCGTGGCTTGCAGCGATCAACCAGCGGCGCTTACTTGCTGCGCTTCATCGAGTCGAAGAACTCGTCGTTGGTCTTGGTCTGCTTGAGCTTGTCCAGCAGGAACTCGACGGCGGCGATCTCGTCCATCGGGTGCAGGATCTTGCGCAGGATCCACATGCGCTGCAGCTCTTCCTCGCCGGTCAGCAGCTCTTCGCGGCGGGTGCCCGAGCGGTTGATGTTGATCGCCGGGAACACGCGCTTCTCGGAGATGCGGCGGTCGAGGATGAGTTCCGAGTTGCCGGTACCCTTGAATTCCTCATAGATCACCTCGTCCATCTTCGAGCCGGTCTCGATCAGCGCGGTGGCGAGGATGGTCAGCGAACCGCCTTCCTCGATGTTGCGCGCGGCGCCGAAGAAGCGCTTGGGCTTCTCCAGGGCGTGGGCGTCGACACCACCGGTGAGCACCTTGCCGGAGCTGGGGATCACGGTATTGTAGGCACGCGCCAGGCGGGTGATGGAGTCGAGCAGGATGATCACGTCCTTCTTGTGCTCGACCAGGCGCTTGGCCTTCTCGATCACCATCTCGGCGACCTGCACGTGGCGGGTCGGCGGTTCGTCGAAGGTGGAGGCGACCACTTCGCCGCGCACGGTGCGCTGCATCTCGGTCACTTCTTCCGGGCGCTCGTCGATCAGCAGGACGATCAGGTGGCACTCGGGATTGTTGCGGGCGATGTTGGCCGCGATGTTCTGCAGCATGATGGTCTTGCCGGCTTTCGGCGGTGCGACGATCAGGCCGCGCTGGCCCTTGCCGATCGGCGAGCAGAGGTCGATCACCCGGCCGGTGAGGTCCTCGGTGGAGCCGTTGCCGGCTTCCATGGTCAGGCGCTTGGTCGGGAACAGCGGGGTCAGGTTCTCGAACAGGATCTTGTTCTTCGCGTTCTCCGGACGATCGAAGTTGATCGAGTCGACCTTGAGCAGGGCGAAGTAGCGCTCACCTTCCTTCGGCGGGCGAATCTTGCCGACGATGGTGTCCCCGGTGCGCAGGTTGAAGCGGCGGATCTGGCTGGGCGAGACGTAGATGTCGTCCGGGCCGGCCAGGTACGAGGAGTCGGCGGAGCGCAGGAAGCCGAAGCCGTCCTGGAGAATCTCCAGCACGCCGTCACCGGAGATTTCCTCGCCGCTCTTCGCGTGCTTCTTCAGCAGCGCGAAGATGATGTCCTGCTTGCGCGAACGGGCCATGTTTTCCAGGCCCATGGCATCGGACATTTCCAGCAATTCGGTAATCGGCTTTTGCTTGAGTTCGGTCAGATTCATAAGAAGGAGGTGTTAGATAGATATGAGGAAAGGGGAAACAAGCATGTGAGCTCGTTAATGCCGTGCCGCAGAGTGACGACAGGATCGCTTGGAAATTCGAATAGGAAGTGCGTCGGCGACGGCTTGCAGGGGACAACGTAAAACAACGTTGCAGGCCCGAATGTAACACCCGCGCCAAGGGGCGTCTAGGGGACGGAATGAAAAAAGCCCCGCGTCGCGCGGGGCTTTTCCGGGGGCTGTCTCGATTCAGATGTTGCTGTCGAGGAAGGCCGCCAGTTGCGACTTGGACAGGGCGCCGACCTTGGTGGCCTCGACGTTGCCGCCCTTGAACAGCATCAGCGTCGGGATACCGCGCACGCCGTACTTCGGCGGGGTTTCCTGGTTCTCGTCGATGTTCAGCTTGCAGACTTTCAGCTTGCCCTGATAGTCCTTGGCGATCTCGTCCAGTACCGGCGCGATCATCTTGCACGGACCGCACCACTCGGCCCAGTAGTCCACCAGCACAGGACCATCGGCCTTCAGCACGTCCTGCTCGAAGCTGGCATCGGTAACGCTGACGATATGTTCGCTCATGAAATCTCTCCGTGGGAATCGGATGCGAAAAAAAGTGGGCCCATCATAGCCCGCCTTGGCCGCCTTCCGAAAGGCGCAGGCGATTGAGTGTCGCTATCGCCGGCCCCGGCGAAACCGATCGAAGGCCCGGCGTTCGTTGGCACCGGAGGGCTATCGTGGCAGGATGGCGGGGTTAACAAACGGACCTTCGCACCATGCCCCATACCCCCGCCAAGACCTTCCCGCTGATCGCCGCCCTGGACCTGGGTTCCAACAGCTTCCACATGGTCTTGGCCAAGGCCGATCATGGCGAGATCCGCATCCTCGAGCGGCTCGGCGAGAAGGTCCAGCTGGCCGCCGGCATCGGCGAGGACCGCCTGCTCAACGAAGAGGCCATGCAGCGCGGCCTGGACTGCCTGCGGCGCTTCGCCCAGCTGATCAACGGCATGCCGCCGGGCTCGGTGCGGGTGGTCGGCACCAACGCCCTGCGCGAGGCGCGCAACCGCAACGAATTCACCCGCCGCGCCGAGGAAATCCTCGGCCACCCGGTGGAAGTCATCTCCGGCCGCGAGGAAGCGCGCCTGATCTACCTGGGCGTCTCGCACACCCTGCCGGACACCACCGGGCGCCGCCTGGTGGCCGACATCGGCGGCGGCAGCACCGAGTTCATCATCGGCCAGCGCTTCGAGTCGCAGCTGCGCGAGAGCCTGCAGATGGGCTGCGTCAGCTACACCCAGCGCTACTTCAAGGACGGCAAGATCACCCCGGCCCGCTACGCCCAGGCCTACACCTCGGCGCGCCTGGAGCTGATGGGCATCGAGAACAGCCTGCGCCGCCTGGGTTGGGACGAGGCCCTCGGCGCTTCCGGCACCATCCGCGCGGTGGGCCTGGCGATCCAGGCCGGCGGCCACGGCAACGGCGAGATCAACCCCGACGGCCTGGCCTGGCTCAAGCGCAAGGTGCTCAAGCTGGGCGACGTGGACAAGCTCGACCTGGACGGCATCAAGCCGGACCGCCGGCCGATCTTCCCGGCCGGCCTGGCCATCGTCGAAGCGCTGTTCGACGCGCTGGAACTCAAGCAGATGCAGCACTCCGAAGGCGCCCTGCGCGAAGGCGTGCTCTACGACCTGCTCGGCCGTCATCACCATGAAGACGTGCGCGAGCGCACCATCAGCGCGCTGATCGAGCGCTACCACGTCGACCTCGACCAGGCCGCCCGCGTCGAGGCCAAGGCCCTCCAGGCGCTGGAGCAGGTGGCCGAGCCCTGGAGCCTGCAGGACGACTGGCACCGCGAACTGCTCGGCTGGGCCGCGCGCACTCACGAGCTGGGCCTGGACATCGCCCACTACCACTACCACAAGCACGGCGCCTACCTGATCGAGCACTCGGACCTGGCCGGCTTCTCCCGCGAGGACCAGCAGGTGCTGGCGCTGCTGGTGCGCGGCCACCGCCGCAACATCCCGGCGGACAAGTTCGCCGAGCTGGGCGACGAGGGCGACAAGCTGATCCGCCTGTGCATCGTGCTGCGCTTCGCCATCCTCTTCCACCACATCCGCGGCACCCAGGAAATGCCGGACGTCACCCTCAAGGTGGGTTCGAAGAGCCTGGAAGTGCGCTTCCCCAAGGGCTGGCTGGAAGCCAACCCGCTGACCCTGGCCGACTTCGAGCAGGAAGCCGGCTGGCTGCAGCGCGTGGGGTACCAGCTGAGCGTGAGCTGAGGGAGCCAACTGCGCCGAGGCGCTCTTCGTAGGATGGGTTGAGCCTGCGAAACCCATGCGGTGCTTGGTGATGGGTATCGCTTCGCTCAACCCATCCTACGACAGCCACGGTCCCACCATTCCCCTGTAGGAGCGCGCCCTGCGCGCGAATCGCGGGCAGGGCCCGCTCCTACAAGAAGCTGTGCCAACCTCGACCGTAGGAGCGGAGCTTCTCCGCGATAGCCGGAACCCCCGGCGCGATTCGCGGATGAGATCCGCTCCTACGCGGCCCCACCCACGCCATTCCCCTGTAGGAGCGCGCCCTGCGCGCGAATCGCGGGCAGGGCCCGCTACAAGAAGCCGCACCAACCTCGACCGTAGGAGCGGAGCTTCTCCGCGATAGCCGCAACCCCCGGCGCGGTTCGCGGATGAGATCCGCTCCTACGCTGCCCCATCCACGCCATTCCCGTGTAGGAGCGCGCCCAGCGCGCGAATCGCGGGCAGGGCCCGCTCCTACAAGAAGCCGTGCCAACCTGGACCGTAGGAGCGGAGCTTCTCCGCGATAGCCGCAACCTCCGGCGCGGTTCGCGGATGAGATCCGCTCCTACGCTGCCCCACCCACGCCATTCCCCTGTAGGAGCGATGAGCCCATGAAAAAGCCCCGGCGCTTGCGCGGCGGGGCTTTCGGGACCAGGGCGGCTCAGCGTCCGTTGATCACCGGCGTGCACAGGCGCTCCAGCAGCATGGCCTGGGCGTTGCGCGGGTTCTGGTTGCCGGTGGGGTTCAGGCGCTGGTAGCTGCCGTCGGCCTGCAGCACCCAGGCCTGGGTGTTGTCGGCCAGGTACAGTTCCAGCTCCTTCTTCACCCGCTGCACCAGCTTCTTGCCTTCCACCGGGAAGCAGGTCTCCACGCGCATGTCGAGGTTGCGCTCCATCCAGTCGGCGCTGGAGAGGTAGAGCTTCTCGTCGCCGCCGTTGAGGAAGTAGTAGATGCGGCTGTGTTCGAGGAAGCGGCCGATGATCGAGCGCACCTGGATGTTGTGCGACACCCCCGGCACGCCCGGGCGCAGGCAGCACATGCCGCGCACCACCAGGTCGATCTTCACCCCCGCCTGGCTGGCCTTGTACAGCGCGCGGATGACCTTCGGGTCGGTCAGCGAGTTGACCTTGGCCATGATGTGCGCCGGCTTGCCTTCGGCGGCCTGGGCCGCCTCGCGGTTGATCATCTCCAGCAGGTTCTTCTTCAGCGTGAAGGGCGCGTGCAGCAGCTTCTTCATGCGCAGCGTCTTGCCCATGCCGATCAGCTGGTTGAACAGCTTGTGCAGGTCCTCGCACAGCGCCACGTCGGCGGTGAGCAGGCTGTAGTCGGTGTACAGGCGGGCGTTGCCGGCGTGGTAGTTGCCGGTGCCCAGGTGCGCGTAGCGGCGCAGCTCGCCATCCTCGCGGCGGAGGATGAGCATCATCTTGGCGTGGGTCTTGAAGCCGACCACGCCGTAGATCACCACCGCGCCGGCCTGCTGCAGGCGGCTGGCCAGCTGCAGGTTGGATTCCTCGTCGAAGCGCGCGCGCAGCTCGATCACCGCGGTGACCTCCTTGCCGTTGCGCGCCGCCTCCACCAGGGCGTCGACGATTTCCGAGTTGGCCCCGGAGCGGTACAGGGTCTGCTTGATGGCCAGCACGTTCGGGTCCTTGGCGGCCTGGCGCAGCAGGTCAACCACCGGGGTGAAGGATTCGAAGGGGTGCATCAGCAGCACGTCCAGCTTGGCCAGCACGCCGAACATGTTCTCCTTCTTCTGCAGCAGCTTCGGAATGGTCGGGGTGAACGGCGGGTACTGCAGCTCCGGATGGCTGGCCAGGCCGGTGACGCTGAACAGGCGGGTCAGGTTGACCGGGCCGCTGACCTTGTACAGCTCGCTCTCGGCCAGGCCGAACTGCTTGAGCAGGTAGTTGGACAGGTGCGCCGGGCAGGTGTCCACCACCTCCAGGCGCACGGCGTCGCCGTAGCGCCGCGAGAACAGCTCGCCGCGCAGCGCGCGGGCCAGGTCCTCGACGTCTTCGGCGTCCACCGAGAGGTCGGCGTTACGCGTCAGGCGGAACTGGTAGCAGCCCTTGACCTTCATGCCGGAGAACAGGTCGTCGGCGTGGGCGTGGATCATCGAGGAGAGGAACACGTAGTTGTCGCCCTCCCCGGCCACGTCCTCGGGCAGGCGGATGATCCGCGGCAGCGAGCGCGGCGCCGGGATGATCGCAAGGCCGGAGTCGCGGCCGAAGGCGTCCATCCCCTCCAGCTCGACCACGAAGTTCAGGCTCTTGTTCACCAGCAGCGGGAACGGGTGGGTCGGGTCGAGGCCGATGGGGGTGATGATCGGGGCGATCTCGTCGCGGAAGAAGCGCCGCACCCAAGCCTTGATCTTCGGCGTCCAGTAGCGCCGGCGGATGAAGCGCACGCCGTGCTTGGCCAGCTCCGGCAGCAGGATGTCGTTGAGGATGGCGTACTGGCGGCCGACCTGCTCGTGCACCTGCTCGCTGATCCGCGCCAGGGCCTGGTGCGGCAGCAGGCCGTCGGCGCCGGCCTGCTCGCGGGCGAAGGTGATCTGCTTCTTCAGGCCGGCGACGCGGATCTCGAAGAACTCGTCGAGGTTGCTGGAGAAGATCAGCAGGAACTTCAGGCGTTCGAGCAGCGGGTAGGACTCGTCCAGCGCCTGCTCCAGCACGCGGATGTTGAACTGCAGCTGCGACAGCTCGCGATGAATGTAGAGGGCGCTGTCGTCGACGTTCACCGCCACCGCCGGGGCGGCGGGCGCCTCCACGGGGGGTTCGGCGACCACGGGGACCTCGACGGTCTCCAGGGTCTCGCTGACAGTCACTTCGGTTTCGATCAGGTCGGTAGCGTTCTGGCCTTCGGTATTCATCGCAAGTCTCGTCGCGGGGGCGTCAGCGCCCCCTTTTCAGTTGTTCTGCCGCACGTTTGGCGAAGTAGGTCAGGATGCCATCGGCGCCGGCGCGCTTGAAGGCCAGCAGCGATTCGAGAATCACCGCCTCGCTGAGCCAGCCATTCTCGATGGCCGCCATGTGCATCGCGTATTCGCCGCTGACCTGGTAGACGAAGGTCGGCGCGCGGAATTCGTCCTTGGCCCGGCGGACGATGTCCAGGTAGGGCATGCCCGGCTTGACCATGATCATGTCGGCGCCTTCGGCGAGGTCGGCGGCGATCTCGTGCAGCGCCTCGTCGCTGTTGCCCGGGTCCATCTGGTAGGTGGCCTTGCTGCCCTTGCCGAGGTTGGCGGCGGAGCCGACCGCGTCGCGGAACGGGCCGTAGTAGGCGCTGGCGTACTTGGCCGAGTAGGCCATGATCCGGGTGTTGATGTGCCCGGTGGATTCCAGCGCCTCGCGGATGGCGCCGATGCGGCCGTCCATCATGTCCGAGGGAGCCACCACCTGGGCGCCGGCCTCGGCGTGGGACAGCGCCTGCTTGACCAGTACGTCCACCGACTCGTCGTTCATCACGTAGCCGTTCTCGTCGAGGATGCCGTCCTGGCCATGGATGGTGAACGGGTCCAGGGCCACGTCGGTGATGATGCCCAGCTCCGGGAAGCGCTCGCGCAGGGCGCGGGTGGCGCGCTGGGCGATGCCCTCGGGGTTGTAGGCCTCGGCGCCATCGAGGGACTTCTTCTCCAGCGGCGTGACCGGGAACAGCGCCAGCGCCGGGATGCCCAGCTCCACCAGTTGCTCGGCTTCCTCCAGCAGCAGGTCGATGGACAGGCGCTCGACGCCCGGCATCGAGGCGATGGCCTCGCGCTGGTTCTTGCCGTCGAGGACGAACACCGGAAGGATGAGGTCGTCGACGCTCAGCACGTTCTCGCGCACCAGGCGACGGGAGAACTCGTCGCGGCGGTTGCGGCGCAGGCGGGTGAAGGGGAAGGCGCGTTCGGCGGAAATGAAGCTCACGGCGTACTCCAGGGCCCTGACGACAGGCACAGTGTGACAGTTATAGTCGGGGATTATGACCGATTGGTAACAAGGGGTAACAGTGACCCGGGGTCGCGGCAACCGGTCGCAGGGAGCCGAAACCGCAGCATACGACCAAAGTAGGCGGTCCGGGCCATGCAAAGGCCAGCAAGCCGCCAGCAGGTGCCTTCCCCCCGGACGACAACCGCGTTAGGCTGCGCGTTCATTTTGCTGCGTTGCCTCGATAATGCTCCAACAATTCCTGCAGGATTTCGGCTATGTGGCCCTGTTCCTCGGCACCTTCTTCGAGGGCGAGACCATTCTGGTGCTGGCCGGCTTCCTTGCCTTCCGCGGCTACATGCAGCTCGAATACGTGATCGCCGTGGCCTTCCTCGGCAGCTACGCGGGCGACCAGCTCTGGTACTTCCTCGGCCGCCGCCACGGGCGCAAGCTGCTGGCGCGCAAGCCGCGCTGGCAGAAGCTCGGCGACCGCGCCCTGGAGCACGTGCGGCGGCGCCCGGACCTGTGGGTGCTGAGCTTCCGCTTCGTCTACGGCCTGCGCACCGTGATGCCGGTGGCCATCGGCCTGTCCGGCTACCCGCCGGGCCGCTACCTGCTGCTCAACGGCCTGGGCGCCATCGTCTGGGCCAGCGCGCTCGGCTCGGCGGCGTACTACTTCGGCAGCGTGCTCGAAGGCGTGCTGGGCAACATCAAGAAGTACGAACTCATGGTCCTCGGCGGCCTGCTCGCCATCGGCCTGCTGCTGTGGCTGCACCGGCGCATCAAGAACAGCCGCAACGGCAACTGATCAGGCCGGCTGCGCCTGCCGCCCCTCGTGGCGCAGGCCCCACAACGCAAGCAGGCTGAGGGCGGCATGGGCGCCCAGCAGCGCCAACGCCCATCCCGGCAGCGCCAGGCCGGCCGCTGCGGCGGTGATTGCCACCCAGGGCAGGTTCAGCAATAGGCGCAGCCCTTCCAGCCGCAGCGCCCAGGCGCGGTTCTCCAGCCAGGCGCCGATGACGAACAGGCCGCAGGCCATCCACGCCCAGCCCAGCAGCAGCGCCGGCAGCGGCCAGCCCTCCCCCAGCCCCAGCAGCAAAGTGCCGCCGATCACGTAGCCGGCGAACTGCACGGTGGCGTACCACTGCCGGCCGCGGGACAGCGGCACCTCGAACTTGCGGAAGGTGGCCAGGTCGGTCTTCTGCAGCGGGTAGCGCGCCGCCACGTCGGCCGGGCGCCAGCCGGTGCGCATGAACCAGATGCGCAGCTTGTCCCACCAACTGCCCGCCCGCCGCGCGTCGTTCCACAGCGCGGCGTAGACCTGCAGGTTGGCCCACAGCGGGTTCCAGCTGGCCAGCGGCACGGTCACGCCGAACACCACCGGTTCCTCGTCCAGCTCTTCCTGGAAGGTGCTGAACAGGCGGTCCCAGAGGATGAACACGCCACCATAGTTACGGTCCATGTAGACAGGGTTCTGCGCATGGTGCACCCGGTGGTTCGACGGGCTGACGAAGAACCATTCGAACCAGCCGAGCTTGGGAATGTGCCGGGTGTGCACCCAGAACTGGTAGAGCAGGTTCAGCGCCGCCACGCTGACGAACACCAGCGGCGGCACCCCGGCCACGGCCATCGGCAGGTAGAAGATCCAGCCGAAGAGGAAGCCCGTGCTGGTCTGCCGCAGCGCCGTGCTGAGGTTGTACTCCTCGCTCTGGTGGTGCACCGCGTGGGCCGCCCAGAGGATGCTGCGCTCGTGGCCCAGGCGGTGGTTCCAGTAGTAGCAGAAGTCGTAGAAGACGAAGGCGAACACCCAGACCCAGGCGCTTTGCGCGGACAGCTCGAAGAGCGCCAGGTGCTGCCAGGCGAACACGTAGGTGACCAGGCCGATGCCCTTGGTCAGCAGGCCGCTGGTGGTGGACAGCACCCCGGCGCTGAGGCTGTTCAGGGCGTCGCTCAGGCGATAGGTGGAGGTGCCGCGCCAGCGGTCGGCCAGCAGCTCCAGCGCGATCAGCAGGAAGAAGAACGGCACCGCGAAGAGGATGTAGTTCATGGCGCGACCGAATCGTTATGCTTATGGATACCGATCCTAGTCCTCTGGCGCCCGGCTACAACGGCCGCCGGTGACAACCCGGCCGGCATATGGCGACAGCCACGTCGCCACCTCCGGCCAACCCCGAACCAGGAGTACCTGCATGCACAAGAAAGTTGCCGTCATCCTCTCCGGCTGCGGCGTCTACGACGGCGCCGAGATCCACGAAAGCGTGATCACCCTGCTGCGCCTGTCCCAGCGCGGCGCGCAGGTGCAGTGCTTCGCCCCGGACATCGCCCAGCACCACGTGGTCAACCACCTCACCGGCGAGGAAATGCCGGAGAGCCGCAACGTGCTGGTGGAATCCGCGCGCATCGCCCGCGGCCAGATCAAGGACGTGCGCGAGGCGAAGGTCGAGGACTTCGACGCGCTCATCGTCCCCGGCGGCTTCGGCGCGGCGAAGAACCTGTGCAACTTCGCCTTCGAGGGCGACCAGTGCGAGGTCGAGTCGGACGTGCTGGCCCTGGCCAAGGCCTTCGCCGCCGCGCACAAGCCGGTGGGCCTGATCTGCATCGCCCCGGCCATGGCCGAGCGCATCTACGGCCCGGGCATCGAATGCACCATCGGCTGCGACGCCGACACCGCCGCCGCCCTCACCCGCATGGGCGCCAAGCACGTCGACTGCCCGGTGGACGAGATAGTCGAGGACAGCCGCCACAAGCTGGTGACCACCCCGGCCTACATGCTGGCGCAGAACATCGCCGAGGCGGCCAGCGGGATCAACAAGTTGGTGGATCGGGTGTTGGAGTTGGCGTAAGGCAGGGCTGGAGGCTGGAGGCTGGAGGCTGGAGGCTGGAGGTCGTGCGGCTTCTAGCTTTCAGCTTCAAGCTTCCAGCGTCTCTTTTAGCTTCTGCTCAACCGCGTCAATAACCGATCCAGCGCATTGGCGAAAGCCTGTCGATCCTTGTCGCCATAAGGCGCCTGGCCGCCGCCCATCTGCCCCTGGTCGCGCAGGTCGGTCATCAGGTTGCGCAGCGCCAGGCGCTCGCCCATGTTCTTCGCGTCGAACTCGCGGCCGCGCGGGTCCAGGGCGTCCACGCCCTTCTTCACCAGGCGGTCGGCCAGCGGCACGTCGCTGCAGATCACCAGATCGCCCGGCTCGGCCTGCTCCACCAGGTAGTCGTCGGCGGCGTCCATGCCGCTGGGCACCACCACCAGGCTGATGCAGGCGAACGGCGGCTTGGCCACCGGCTGGCCGGCGACCATCACCACTTCCAGCTTGCGCTTCAGGGCGAACTTCGCCACCAGTTCCTTCGCCGCGCGCGGGCAGGCGTCGGCATCGATCCAGATACGCATCGGACTCGTTTCCCGAAAATGACGACGGCCAGTATCGCACTGGCCGTCGGGGTTTGCCGCGTGCCGCCTCAGGGCAGCGCCGCAGCCTTGCGTTTCTCCGCCAGCAGGCTGCGCCCGTAGAGCACGGCCACCGCCAGCAGCGCCAGGGCCTGGGCCGATAGCGAGTAGGCGTCGGCCTTGATGCCCAGCCAGTCGAAGTCGAAGAAGGGCACCGGGCGGGTGCCGATCACCCCGGCTTCCTGCAGGGCCACCACGCCGTGCCCGGCGAACACCACCGAGAGCGCGCAGAGCAGCGCGGCGTTGACGGTGAAGAACAGCTTCAGCGGCAGTTTCGCCGAGCCGCGCAGGATCACCCAGGCCAGGCCGATCAGCAGCACCACCGCGCAGCCGGCGCCGGCGATGACCGCGCTGTGCCCGGCCGGGCCGGCCTGCAGCCAGAGGGTTTCGTAGAACAGGATGACCTCGAACAGCTCGCGGTACACCGAGAAGAACGCCAGCACGGCGAAGCCGAAGCGCCCGCCGCCGCCCACCAGGCTGCTGCGGATGTAGTCCTGCCAGGCCGCGGCGTGGCGGCGGTCGTGCATCCACACGCCGAGCCAGAGCACCATCACGCAGGCGAACAGCGAGGTGAAGCCCTCCATCAGCTCGCGCTGGGCGCCGCCGATGTCGATCACGTAGGCCGCCAGCGCCCAGGTGGCGAAGCCGGCGACGAAGGCCAGGCCCCAGCCGACGTGCACGCCGCGGGTGGCGGCTTCCTGCCCGGTATTGCGCAGGAAGGCGAGGATGGCGGCGAGCACCAGGATGGCTTCCACGCCCTCGCGCAGCAGGATCAGCAGGGCCGAGACGAAGCTGATGGTGCTGCTCAGGGAGTCGCCGCTGAGCGCCTTGGCGGCTTCGCCAAGCTTGCCCTTGGCGCGCTCCAGCTGCTGCGCCACCTGGGCTTCGGGCAGGCCGTCGCGCAGCGTCTGGCGGTAGGCCATGAGTTCTTTCTCGGTGGCCTTGCGCAGGGTGGCGTCGACGTTGTCCAGCGAGCTTTCCACCAGTTCGAAACCTTCCAGATAGGCGGCGACCGAGAGGTCGTAGGCCTGGTCGTGGTCGCCCTGGCGGTAGATGGCGAAGCTCTTGTCGAGGGTCGCGGCGGTGTAGTCGATCAGCTGCGCCGGGCCGCGGTGCTCCAGCGGCGGATGGGCGCGCAGGGCGCGGAAGCTCTGCGCGGCGGCGTCGCCGTCGCGGGCGGCCACTTCGGCCGGGGTCTGGGTGGCCAGGCTCGCCAGCGGGTAGGCGTGGGCGCCGTCGGGCTGGGCCTCGGCGGCGCTCAGGCCCGCCACGTAGGCGGCCAGGTCCCAGCGCTGGCGCTCGTCCAACTGGTCGGCGAAGGCCGGCATGTCGGTGCCGGCGACGCCCAGGCCGATCACCGTGCGCAGGTCGTAGAGGCTCAGTTGGTCCAGGCGCGCGCGGGCCGTGAGGTCGGCCGGCGACGGCTGCAGGCCGATGCCCGCCGGGCCGTCGCCCTTGCCGGCGTCGCCGTGGCAGATCGAGCACTGCTGGGCGTAGAGCGGTGCGCCGCGGGCCGGGTCGGGGGTGATGGCGGGGGTCTGCACCACCTGGTAGACATCCGCCAGGCGCGCTTCCAGGTGACGCGCCTGCTGCGCCACCAGGGCGCCGGGCTGGCGCTGCTCGATGGCGCGGCGCAGGCCGGCCACCTCGCGCTCCAGGTCGGCCCGCTCGGGGCGCGCCGGCAGGGCCAGCAGCAGCGCCTGCAGCTGGCCGGCGAACTCCAGTTGCTCCTTGTATTCGGTGGCGTCGAGCACCTGCCCGGCGCTCACCGTCGGCGGGTAGTCCGCGGCCAGGTAGCTCAGCAGGTGCAGGGCCTGGGAGGGGTCGACCGGAACGTCGGCCAGGGCCGTGAGGCTGGCGCCGCAAAGCAGCGGCAGCAGCCAGATGAGAAGCTTTGGAAGGCGCATGGCGGAAGGCGAATGAGAATGGAGGGCGCCAATACTACTCCGCCACCATTCGGGCGCCTAGGCGGCGCCCGTCGGCTTCACACCGGGGCGCGGCGAACGGTGGCCAGCAGCGCGGCGGCGCCGAGGAACAGGCTGGCGAAGGTGCGGTTCATCAGCCGCTGCTGGCGCGGCGAGCGCAGCGCGCGCAGCACCCGCGCGGCCAGCCCGGTGTAGCCGGCCATGACGATCAGGTCGACGCAGATCATGGTGGCGCCCATTATCACGTACTGCATCGCCATCGGCCGGTGCGGGTCGACGAACTGCGGCAGCACGGCGAGCATGAAGATCACCGCCTTGGGGTTGCTGGCGTTGACCAGGAAGCCGCGCAGCACCAGGCTCAGCGGGCGGCCGATGGGGCGCTCGGCGTCGGCCTGCATCACCTGCGGGGCGGCGCTCCACTGGCGCCAGGCGAGGTAGGCCAGGTAGACCACGCCGAACCACTTGATCACGCTGAAGGCCAGCGCCGAGGTGGCCAGCAGCGCGCCGACGCCGGCGGCGACCACGGCGATCTGCAGAGCCAGACCGATCTGCAGGCCCAGGGCGTTCCAGTAGCCGCGCCAAAAGCCGTACTGCAGGCCGCAGGACATCGAGGCGATGGCCCCGGCGCCGGGCGACAGGCTGATCACCCAGCAGGCGATGAGGAAGGCGAACCAGGTACTGGCGAGCATGGTGGACCTCGTGGCGAAAAATCTTGTTACGGGTAGCCAGTGTGCCCGAGTCGCGCGTTGCCGTGTAGGGGATGCCCCGTAGGATGGGTTGAGCGAAGCGATACCCATCGCCGTGACTCCGGCGCCCCCCTGTAGGAGCGCGCCCTGCGCGCGAATCGCGGGCAGGGCCCGCTCCTACAGGTGTGGAGGAAGCCCGGCGCGGGGCATGCCGATCAGCTCGGCAGGTCCTTGCGCAGCTTCACCGGCTCTTCGCCGCGCTTGCGCGCCAGGGCGCCGCGCAGGCGGATGTTCAGCGCTTCCACCGCCAGCGAGAAGGCCATGGCGAAGTAGACGTAGCCCTTGGGCACGTGGACCTCGAAGGCCTCGGCCACCAGCACGGTGCCGACCACGATGAGGAACGACAGCGCCAGCATCTTCAGCGACGGGTGCTTGTCGATGAAGTCGCTGATGGTGCCGGCGGCGAGCATCATCACGCCGACCGAGATGACGATGGCGGCGATCATCACCGGCACGTTCTGCACCAGGCCCACGGCGGTGATCACCGAGTCCAGGGAGAAGATGATGTCGATGATCGCGATCTGGATGATCACCGCCATGAAGCCGCGGCTCTTGGCGCTGCCCTGCCCGCCTTCCTCGGCGCCTTCCAGGCTGTGGTAGATCTCCATGGTGCTCTTGAACAGCAGGAACAGGCCGCCGAAGAACAGGATCAGGTCGCGCCCGGAAACGCCCTGGCCGAACACCTCGAAGAGGTCGGCGGTCAGGCGCATCACCCAGGTGATCGACAGCAGCAGGAGAATCCGCGTGCCCATCGCCAGCGCCAGGCCGAAGAACCGCGCCTTGGGCTGCTGTGCCGCCGGCAGGCGGCTGACCAGGATGGAGATGAAGATGATGTTGTCGATGCCCAGGACGATCTCCAGGGCGGTCAGGGTCAGAAAGGCGACCCAGATTTCAGGGCTAGCGAGCCATTCCATAGTGCGTGGGTATCCGTGTGGGAACAGGGGTTGTGGTTGTTATCTTCCGCTGCTCAGCCCGGGCCCTTTCCAGCGCCGGATGGCCTTCTGGAAGAACAGGCTGTTGGGCACCTGCAGCAGGGCGCTGGTGCCGTCCTCGAAGGTTTCCTCGAGGGTGGTGTAGAGCAGGTTGATGGCGCTGACGCGGCCCTTCACGCCGGGCTTGTCGGCCGACTCGATGACCTCCACCAGGTCGCCCAGGCGGAACGGCCCGACGGTGAAGATCAGCAGCGCGCAGAACAGGTTGGAAAGCACGCTCCAGATGGCGAAGAAGGCCACCGCGGCGACCGCGACGAAGCCGGTCAGCGCGGTCCACAGCACCTGGGCGGAAACCCCCAGGCGCTCCAGCACCATCATCAGCGCCGAGCCCATGATCAGCCAGCGCAGGCCGCCGCGCAGCGGCAGCAGCAGTTCGTGGGGGATCGGGTAGCGCTGCGCCAGGCGGTTCAGCCCGCGCGCCACCATGCGCTGCAGCACCCAGGCCAGCAGCAGGATGAGGACGATCTGCAGGCCGCGCAGCAATGGATCGCTCCAGGCGACGAGCAGCGGCAGGTCTTCCATCACTCGGCTCCTTCGAGCTGGGCCTGGAGGTTCTCCAGGGTTTCCAGGGCCACCAGCCAGGCTTCCTCGACCTCGGCCTCGCGGGCTTTCAGGCTCGCCTGCCGGGCCAGCAGGTCACGCAGTTCGTCCTTGCGCGCGTTCTCGTAGAGGGCGCTGTCGCCGAGCTTTTCCTCCAGCGCGGCGAGCTTGTCGTGGATGCCGCCCAGCTCCTTCTCCAGCTTGTCCGCCTCGCGCTTGTGCGGCGCCAGCTGCTGGCGCAACGCGGCGGCGGCCTGGCGCTGGGCGCGCTTGTCGGTCTTCTCGACAGACGCTGCGCCGGCATTGGCGACCGGCGCCTGGCGCGCGCGGAAGTCCACCAGCCAGCGGGCATAGTCGTCGAGGTCGCCGTCGAAGTCCTGCACGCGGCCGTCGGCCACCAGCAGGAACTGGTCGGTGGTGCTCTTGAGCAGGTGACGGTCGTGGGACACCACCACCACCGCCCCGGAGAACTCCTGCAGGGCCATGGTCAGGGCCAGGCGCATCTCCAGGTCGAGGTGGTTGGTCGGTTCGTCGAGCAGCAGCAGGTTGGGCTTCTGCCAGGCGATCAGCGCCAGCGCCAGGCGCGCTTTCTCGCCGCCGGAGAAATTCAGCACCGGCTCGTCGCAGCGCGCGCCGCGGAAGTCGAAGCCGCCGAGGAAGTCGCGCAGGGTCTGCTCGCGCTCGCCCGGGGCGATGCGCTGCAGGTGCAGCAGCGGGCTGGCCTTGGCGTCCAGCGAGTCGAGCTGGTGCTGGGCGAAGTAGCCGATGGCGAGGTTCTCGCCGCGCGCCAGGTGCCCGGCCAGCAGCGGCAAGTCGCCGGAAAGGGTCTTGATCAGGGTCGACTTGCCGGCGCCGTTGGGGCCCAGCAGGCCGATGCGCGCGCCGGGTACCAGTTGCAGCTTGACCTTCTCCAGCACCGTCTTCTCGCCGTAGCCCAGGCGCGCCTCGGACAGGTCCAGCAGCGGGCTGGAAATCTTGTCCGACTCGCGGAAGACGAAGTCGAACGGCGAGTCGACGTGGGCCGGGGCCAGCTCCTCCAGGCGTTCCAGGGCCTTGATGCGGCTCTGCGCCTGGCGCGCCTTGGTGGCCTGGGCGCGGAAGCGGGCGATGTACTTTTCCATGTGGGCGCGCTGCGCCTGCTGCTTCTCGTAGGCCTGCTGCTGTTGCGCCAGGCGCTCGGCGCGGGTGCGCTCGAAGGCCGAGTAGCCGCCGCGGTAGAGCGTCAGCTTGCGCTGCTCCAGATGCGCCACGTGGTCGACCACGGCGTCGAGGAAGTCGCGGTCGTGGGAGATCAGGATCAACGTGCCCGGGTAGCCCTTCAGCCACTCTTCCAGCCAGAGGATGGCGTCGAGGTCGAGGTGGTTGGTGGGTTCGTCGAGCAGCAGCAGTTCGGACGGGCACATCAGCGCCTGGGCCAGGTTCAGGCGCATCCGCCAGCCGCCGGAGAAGTCGCCGACACGGCGCTCCATCTGCTCGGCGCTGAAGCCCAGGCCGGCCAGCAGCTTGCGCGCCCGCGCGTCGGCGGTGTAGCCGTCGGCGTTGTCCAGCTCGGTGTGCAGGCGCGCCACGGCGGCGCCGTCATGGGCGTTCTCGGCGGCGGCCAGCTGCGCCTGGATCTCGCGCAGACGCACATCGCCGTCGAGGACGTAGTCCACGGCCTGGCGCTCGAGGGTGTCCACCTCCTGGCGCATGTGCGCGATGCGCCAGTCGGCGGGGATCCGGCAGTCGCCGGCGTCCTGGCCGAGTTGGCCGCGCAGCAGGGCGAACAGGCTCGATTTGCCGGCGCCGTTGGCGCCGATCAGGCCGACTTTCTGGCCGGCATGCAAGGTCAGTTCGGCACCTTCCAGCAAGCGCTGGGGGCCACGCTGTAGCGTAAGATTTTGGAGTCGAATCATGGCGGCGGAGTTTATCAGCTTCGCCGCGCAACCGCTGTGGGAGCCCTATGACAGAAGATATCTGGTCGTTCGCCCTCGACCTCTACGCGCAGCCGGGCGTCGAGGCGGCCTGCCTGGAGTTGCAGGAAGCCGGCACCGACGTCTGCCTGCTGCTGGCCGGGGCCTGGTTCGCAGCCCGTGGCCGGGCCTGCTCCGAACAACGCCTGGACACCCTGGCGAAGGCCTCCGCCAACTGGCAACGCGAGGTGGTGAAGCCGCTGCGGATGCTGCGCCAACAGTGGAAGGCGGGGGCGCAGGACGACGCCCATCTGGAAGAACTACGGGAAACCCTGAAAACGCTGGAGCTGCGCGCCGAACGCCTGCAACTGGAGCGGCTGGCGGAAGCGGGACGGGACTGGACGGAAGCGGGAAGGGACGAACTGGACGCCTGGCTGCAGGGCTGCGCCGGCGAAGCGGGGAAGGCACGCCGCGGTGCGCTGCAACAGCTGCGCACCGCGGCGGCTTCGCGAGCGGCGTCTTAGGAAGCGCTGCTCGGAGTGGCGGCCGGAGCGCTCGGCGCTACCGGAGCCGGTGCGGCGCTGGCGACCGGAGCGGTCGACGCGGCCGGGGCAGCGGGAGCAGCCGGGGTAGCGGCCGGAGCTGCAGGCTTGGCGGCGACGGCGGGCTTGGCCGCGGGTTTCGCAGCGGCGGGCTTGGCGGCCGGTTTGGCAGCAGGCTTCGCAGCGGTGGGCTTGGCAGCCGGTTTGGCGGCAGGCTTCGCAGCAGCGGGCTTGGCAGCGGGCTTCGCAGCGGCAGGCTTGGCAGCCGGTTTGGCAGCAGGCTTCGCAGCAGCGGACTTGGCAGCCGGTTTGGCGGCGGGCTTCGCGGCAGCAGCTTTGGCAGCCGGCTTGGCGGCAGGCTTCGCAGCAGCAGCCTTGGCAGCCGGCTTGGCGGCAGGCTTCGCAGCAGCAGCTTTGGCAGCCGGCTTGGCGGTGGGCTTCGCGGCAGCAGCCTTGGCAGCCGGTTTAGCGGCGGGCTTCGCAGCAGCAGTTTTAGCAGCCGGCTTGGCGGCGGGCTTCGCAGCGGCAGCTTTGGCAGCCGGCTTGGCGGCGGGCTTCGCAGCAGCAGCCTTGGCAGCCGGTTTAGCGGCGGGCTTCGCGGCAGCAGCCTTGGCAGCCGGCTTGGCGGCAACGGCCTTGGCGGCCGGTTTGGCGGCAGGCTTGGCAGCGGCAGCCTTGACCACCGGCTTGGCGGCGACAGGCTTGGCGGCGGCAACCGGCTTGCGGGTGGCCAGCGACTTGCCGACCGCTTCCTTCACCTTGCTCACGCCCTGGGCCAGCTTCAGGCTTTCCTGGACGTCACGCTTGAGGTTGGCGATGTAGGCGCGGGTTTCCGCCTGACGGCCCTTCAGTGTTTCCAGCACCTCTTCCAGCTCTGCGATGCCGGCCTTGGCCTTGGCTTGTGCCTTGGCCTTCCCGGACTTGCCTGCTTCCTGCAGTTTGGTGCGTGCCTTGTGCAGTTTGTCCTGCGCTTTGGCACGTTGCTTTTCCAGCTTGGCGTGCAGTTTCTCGGAGTCCACCAGGGCCTGCTTGCAAGCGGTCTCCAGGTGCTCGATCAGACTGTGGGAAAGTTGCTGCAGCAGATGCAAAGGGGTGGTGACAGGTTTCTTGTTGGCCGACATGACGTGCCTCCTGGCGTACGTGGTTGCGCCCATACTAGACCCGCGCAGGCCCTCTCGCCAACGCCCCCATAAAGCTGAAACCCGCGCCAGGCACAATCTGCAGCCGTTTTTCCACAGGCCGGACAGCAGCCCGCGGGCACGCCATCTCCAGCGACACCCTCGCCAACGACGCCACAGACTGCCGCCACGAGGCCGTCAGGCGGAACTTTCCGAATGGCTGTAAGCCTCGTAGTACGCGGCTTTCAGCCACCTCGACGAGGTTTTCGCGGGCATGAAAAAAGGGCGCGTCCGCAAGGACCGCGCCCCTTTTCCCGCCCGCCAGAATCAGGCGGTGACCGTGCGCTGTTCGTGGGCGTTGTGCAGCACCTCGATCAGGCAATCTTCCAGTTCGAAACGCTCGTGAAGCTGTTGGCACAGCAGCTTCAACTCGTTGGTGAGGCAGGTGCCTTCGCGGCAATCGCCGTTGTCGCAGCGATCGGTGAAGTTCAATGCGGACGCGGTGATGGCTTCCAGGCGCGGGTAGATCTGCTTGGCCAGTTCCAGGCCGCGCGCATCGCCGAAGGCCTTGGCCTCGTCCATCAGCTGTTCGTAGACCTCGAAGTGGCCGGCGGAGACGTAGTCGACCAGGCGCTGGCAGAAGTTCTCCAGCCCCTCGCCATTGACGGCGGGCGCCTGGGGTCCGGATAGCGAATCGAAGGCCTGGATGAGTTCCTGGCGGTCACGCAACCAGCGGTCGATCAGTTGGTGGACGCCTCCCCAACGTTCCTGGGCATTGCGGCAGCTCTCGAGCATCTTGTCCTCGCTTCCCTCGGCCTGTCCCGGCGGTTCCGCGGCGGGACAGTTCTCTGTCGAATGCGGGCACTCGCCGGCGTTCTACCGCTCTGATGGCGGAATCCCGGCGATGCGGAAGACCAGAGTATGCCCGCGGGATGTCCGCTTCAAGACACCTTTCGCGGGAAAATTCATACGAGCGTTTAATCGGCAGCCCGCGACGGCGCTGGCTTCGCGCCGTAGGACAGTTCTGCCGCCGCGCGGCGATCAGCCGCGGCGCAGAAACTGGAAGACGGCGAACAGGGCGAAGCCGACGAAGGCCAGCAGGCTCCACTCCGGGATGCTCAGGCTGAGCAGCGTCCAGGTCACCTCGGCGCAGTCGGCCGAGCCGTGGAACATGGTCCAGAGGATGTCCGCGTAGGGCATGGTCTGCATCATGTAGTCCAGCGGCGGCAGGCAGGACGGCAGTTGGTCCGGCGGCAGGGTCTGCAGCCAGATCTGCCGGCCGGCGGTGCCGGCCCCGCCCAGCGAGCAGAGCAGCACCAGCACCGAGTAGACGCGCCGGCCGCGGCCATGCAGCGCGGCGATCAGCGAGAACAGCCCGGCGCCGGCGAAGAAGATGCGCTGCACGATGCACAGCGGGCAGGGTTCCAGGCCGACGACGTACTGCAGGTAGAAACCGGCGCCGAGCATGGCGGCGCAGGCGAGGAAGGCGAGGAAGAACAGGGAACGCGGGCTGGCCAGGTTCATGGCGGCTCCAGTGGCACGGCATTTTCGGAAAGGCCGCTACGGTAGAGGAAATTCCGCGGGCCTTTCAAGGCGGCGGGCTAGACTGGGCCGGACAGCCATCAGGGAATTCCTACCATGCGTCGACAGCTGATCCTACTCGCCGCGCTGCTGTTCGTCCCCCTCCCCGGTGCATTCGCCGCCTCGGTCGTGGAGCGGCTCAAGGTGCCCGAAGGGTTCCGCATCGAGGTGCTCAGCGACCAGCTGCCCAACGCCCGCGCCATGGCCCTGGGCAGCGAGGGCACGCTCTTCGTCGGCAGTCGCGAGGCCGGCAAGGTGTACGCCCTGCGCCCCGGCGAACAGCGCCCGCGGGTGATCGCCAGCGGCCTGAAGATGCCCAGCGGCGTGGCCTTCCACCAGGGCGATCTGTACGTCTCGGCTGTCAGCCGCCTCTACGTGCTGCGCGACATCGAGACGCACCTGGATGCGCCGCCAAAACCCGAGGAACTGCCGCCGCAGTTCCCCGGCGAGACGCACCACGGCTGGAAGTTCATCGCCTTCGGCCCCGACGGCAAGCTCTACGTGCCGGTGGGCGCGCCCTGCAACATCTGCCGCCCGGACCGCGAGCGCTACGCCAACCTGCAACGCATGCAGCCGGACGGCAGCCAGCGCGAGGTGGTGGCCTATGGCGTGCGCAACACCGTGGGCTTCGACTGGGACGCCCAGGGCCGGCTGTGGTTCACCGACAACGGCCGCGACCTGCTCGGCGACGACCAGCCCGACGACGAGCTGAACCGCGTGGGCAAGGCCGGCGACGACTTCGGCTACCCGGACTGCCATGCCGGGCGCATCGCCGACCCGGAGTTCGCCCAGCGCCCCTGCTCGGCCTTCGTCGCGCCGGTGGCCGGCCTCGGTGCCCACGTGGCGGCGCTGGGCATGCGTTTCTACAGCGGCGAGCAGTTCCCCGCCGAGTACCGCGGCAACGTCTTCATCGCCGAGCATGGCTCGTGGAACCGCAGCCGCAAGGTCGGCTACCGGGTGGTGCGCGTCGAGCTGAACGCGGACGGCTCGCTGAAACGCCAGAGCCTGTTCGCCGAGGGCTGGCTGCAACCCGGCGAGGAAGTGCTGGGGCGCCCCGCCGACGTGCTGGTGGCCGCGGACGGGTCGCTGCTGGTGAGCGACGACATGGCCGGGGCGATCTACCGCATCCGCTACGTCGGCAAGCAGGCTGGCAAGTAGGCGGCAGCTGTCAGCCCAAACGAAAGCGGCGCCCGAGGGCGCCGCGTTTCATCCGAACCGTCTTACGCTTTCGCAGGCAACTGGACTGCACTGCCTACGGGCGCGCCGAACAGACCCAGGCCTTCCTGGAACAGCCTGTTGCTGCGCTCGGTTTCCCCCAGGTGCGCCAGCAGCCGCGCCAGCTCGGCACAGGTCTCGGCGCTGTGCTGGCGGGCCAGGCTGGCCTCCAGGTAGTCGCGGGCCTTGCCCCAGAGCTTGTCGGCCAGGCACAGGCGGCCCAAGGACAAGAGCAGGACGGGGTCGTCGGGATACTTCTTCAGCCAGGCCTCGGCGTTCTGCAGCTGGCGCGCCGGGTCGCTGCCGCGGGCCTTGCCGTAGAGCAGCATCAGGCGTTCGTCGTAGCCTTCCTTGAGGGCCTGGCGCAGGACCTTCTCCGCCTCCTCGGGCGCGCCCAGGCGCAGCAGCTGCTGGGCATAGGCGGCGACCAGCAGCGGCTGGGCGCGCAGGTTGGCGGGCAGGTTCTGCCAGGTCTGGGTGAGCGGCTGCAGGGCCGTCTCGCCCTGCCCCACGCCCTGCTCGCCGGCGGCTTCCAGGGCGGCGATCCAGGCGCGGCGCTCCAGGTCGCTGAGCTGGGCGTTCTCCAGCACGCGCTCCTTGCGCAGTTCCGGCAGCAGGGCCAGCAACGGGCGCCAGTCCTGCAGGCTGACGTAGAGCTGCTGGAGCAGGCGCAGCACCGTGGGGTGGCGCGGGTGTTCCTCGTGCAGCTTCACCAGTACCGCGCGGGCCGGTTCGAAGGCGCCACGGTTGATCAGCAGTTGCGCGCGCGTCAGGCCCACGGCCAGCTCCGTGCCGGGCTGGCGTTCCAGGGCGCGGTCGAGCAACTGGTCGCACTCGTCGAAGCGCCCCAGCTCGTTGGCCGCGCGGGCCGCGCCCAGGTAGCTGGACAGGCTGTGCTGGTTCAGTTCGGCGGCGCGCCGCAGGTGGCGCAGGGCCGGGGCCCAGTGGCCTTCGGCGAGGTCGCGCTGGCCGTGTTCCTCGGCCATTTCGGCGCGGCGGCGGCGGTTGAAGCGCGACCAGGGGTTGACCACCCGCCCGGACACGCCGACCAGGCGCAATACCAGGCGCACCGCCAGGTACAGCAGCCAGACCAGCGCCAGCAGGGCGAGGAAGGTCCACAGGCTGGATTCGTAGCGGAAGCTCTTGTAGGCGATCAGCACGTAGCCCGACTGCTCGGCGATGGCCAGGCCGACCAGGGTGGCGGCCACCACCAGGGCCAGGACCAGCAGGTAGACGCGGCTCATTGGCTACCCTCCGCCTGGGGCGCGGCGGGCGCCTGCTGCTGGTCGAGGGCGGCCTGGTCGCGGCGCACCACGTAGGCCTGCAGGGCGCCCAGCGCCGGGGTCAGGTCGGGCACCTGCACGGCCACCGGCTGCTGCGCCAGCTCGTCGATGCGCAGGCCCAGGGCGCGGCTGTCGGCGAGGTCGGCGTTGAAGAAGTCGCCGAGGATCTGCCGGGCCTGCTTCAGGGCCTGTTGGTAGACTTCCTGGCGCCCGTTGAGCGCGGCCCACTGCGCCTGCTCCAGGGCCAGGCTCAGGGCCAGGCGCACGCGCGTCAGCTGTTGCCCGGAGAGCAGCGGGCGCACGTCCTGGCCGGCGTTGAAGTCGATGCGCACGTAGCGCGAGATGCGTTCCCACCACTGGTCCAGGGTGCTGCTGCCGTCGCCCCAGGCGGTGGTCGAGGCCTTGCCCGGGCCTTCCTTGAAGCTCGGCTCCAGCGGTTGCAGCTGGGCGGCCTGCTCGCGCAGCGCGCCGAGCTGCAGGAACAGCCCGGTGCGGTCCGGCTGCGGCAGGCTGCGCAGGGCTTCGAGGCTCTTGGCCAGTTGCGCGCGGGCGGCGAAGGCGCCGGGGTCGTTCTGCGCGCGGAGGATGTCGTCGGCGCCCTGCACCAGTTGGGTGGCGCTGTCGATGTCCTGCAGCGCGGAAAGGCGCAGCGAGGCGAGGCGCATCAGGTGCTCGGCCTCGGCCAGGCGCCACTGCTGGCGGCTCTGCCCGAGGACCTGCTTGAACTGCTGGGCCAGGTGCTGCTGGTCGCCCTGCAGCTCGACCACCAGGCGCCGGCGGGCCTCCAGCTCGTCGGCGCTGGGCAGCGCGTCCAGGCGCTTGTCCAGCGCGCTGTTGTGGTTGAGCAGGCTCTGCGCCTCGCCGCGGGCCTCTTCCAGCTGCTGCGCGCGGGCCTGGTCGCGGGCCTGCAGTTGCTGCGTCTGCCACAGCCCCCAGCCACCGACGCCGAGGCCGGCGACGCCGACCAGCAGGGCGAGCAGGGCCAGGCCGTTGCCGGACCGGGCCGGAGCGGGCGGGGTCGGCTCGACGGGGGTATCTTGCGGGGTGTCTTGGGGAGTGACGGCTTCGCTCACAGGTCCATCCTTCGCTCGGAAATTATTCTTCGTCGGCGCCCCTGAGCGCCTCCAGCAGGGCCGCGGCATTCGCCCCGCGGCAATCGATCACGTGTCGCGCACCGGCTTCCCGGGCCAGTTCGGCGACCCGCGGGCTGGGCACGAACAAGGGTAGCCCGGCCAGCCGCGGCCAGTCCTCCCCGGCCACGCGCAGCAGGTGCTCCAGGCCCTGGCCGCTGCTCACCACCAGGCCGTTCAGTGCTTCGTCGCGCACCCGCCGCGCCAGCTCGCCCGCCGGGTAGTCCGGCAGCACGCGACGGTAGAGTTCCAGATAATCCACCGCCACGCCTTGGCCGCGCAGGCGCTCGGCGAGGAATTCCCGGCCACCTTCGCCACGCAGGATCAGCGCCCGCGGCCCGGGCACCTGCAGGGCGCGGGCCAGTGCCGGCAGGGCCAGCAGCGCTTCGCTGTCGTCGCCGTTCTCCGGGTGGTGCACACGCAGGCCGTAGTCATCGAGGATAGCCGCAGTGGCCGCGCCGACCGCGAACCAGTCCTGGCGCGCCGGCGGTTGCGGCCAGTAGCGATCGATGCGCTCCAGGCCCAGGCGCGCGGCGGGCTTGCTGACCACCACCACGGCGCAGTAGCGGTCCAGGTCGAGCAGCAGGCTGCGTTGCTCGGGGGTTTCTTCCAGCGGCTCGATGGCCAGCAGCGGCAGGCTGGCGCTGGCCACGCCGTGCTCGGCGAGGCTGGCGGCCAGGGCCGCGCACTCGTCCTGCGGCCGCGTCAGCAGCAGGCGCCAGTGGCTCACTGCGGGCCGGCCTCGCCATAGACGGCGGCGAGGATGTCGGCCGCGCCTTGTTCCAGCAGTTCTTCGGCGACCTTCACGCCCAGCGCCTCGGCCTCGGCCAGGGGCGCGCGGGCTTCGGCGCGCAGCAGTTGCGTGCCGTCGGGCTGGCCGACCAGGCCGCGCAGCCACAGCTGCTCGCCCTCGCGCACGGCGTAGCAGGCGATGGGCACCTGGCAGCCGCCGTTGAGGCGTTTGTTCAGCGCACGCTCGGCGGTCACCCGCCGCGCGGTGTCGGCGTGGTGCAGCGGCGCCAGCAGCGCGTGGATCTCGCTATCGGCGCTGCGGCATTCGATGCCCACGGCGCCCTGGCCGCCGGCCGGCAGGCTGTCCTCGACGCCGATGCTGGAGCGGATGCGCGCCTCGAAGCCGAGGCGGATCAGGCCGGCGGCGGCGAGGATGATGGCGTCGTATTCGCCGGCGTCGAGCTTGGCCAGGCGGGTGTTGACGTTGCCGCGCAGGAAGCGGATCTGCAGGTCCGGGCGGCTGGCCAGCAGCTGCGCCTGGCGGCGCAGGCTGGAGGTGCCGACCACACTGCCGGCGGGCAGCTCGGCGAGGCTGGCGTAGGTGTTGGAGACGAAGGCGTCGCGCGGGTCCTCGCGCTCGCAGATACAGTACAGGCCCAGGCCCTCGGGGAAGTCCATGGGCACGTCCTTCATGGAGTGCACGGCGATGTCGGCCGCGCCTTCCAGCAAGGCGGTCTCCAGCTCCTTGACGAACAGGCCCTTGCCGCCGATCTTCGCCAGCGGCGCGTCGAGCAGCTTGTCGCCGCGGCTGGTCATCGGCAGCAAGCTCACGCGCAGGCCGGGATGGGCCTGCTCCAGGCGGGTCTTGACGTACTCGGCCTGCCACAGGGCCAAAGCGCTCTGACGGGTGGCGATTCGGATTTCGCGGGACGACATGGGCAATTCCGGACAAAGGACTGCCGGGGATGATAACAGGCTTCGGCGCCCAGGCTTTCCCCCCTGCGACGCCAAAGCAGGCTTTCGGACCATCCCTGGGATTGCGCTTCGCCAGCGAACCCTATCCGGCCTCTCGCAGGAGCGAGCTTGCTCGCGAACAAACGCGGTGCCATGCGGTTCGCGAGCAAGCTCGCTCCTACGAAAAGCGCCTCGGCGCGCCTGCCGCCCTCAAAGGTTGTGCATCAAGCGGCGCACGCCGGCGACGTGGCGCCGGCTCACGGTCAGGGCGTCGCCGTCCAGGCCCTTGAGGTAAAGCTGAAAATGCCCCAGCGGGGTGCGCTGCAGGCGCTCGATGCGCTCGCGCGAGACCAGGGCGTTGCGGTGGATGCGCACGAAGCGCTCGCCGAACTCGTCCTCCAGCGCCTTCAGCGGCTCGTCCAGCAGCACCTCGCCGCCGTCGTGGCGCAGGGTCACGTACTTGTGGTCGGCAATGAAGAAGATCACGTCCTCCAGGGGGATCAGCTCGATGCCCTTGCGCGTCCGCGCGCTGATGTGGCTGCGCGGGCCGGGGCCGCCGGCGGCCGGCGGCCTGGTCAGCGCCGCCAGTTGGATGCGGTTGGGCCTGGAGGCTTTCTTCAGGGCCTCGGCCAGGTCCTCGGCGCGCACCGGCTTGACCAGGTAGCCGACCGCGCTGACCTGGAAGGCCTCCAGGGCGAATTCATCGTGGGCGGTGCAGAAGATCACCGCCGGGGGGGCTTCGCGCTCGCACAGCTTGGCGGCGACCTGGAGCCCGTCCAGGCCGGGCATGCGGATATCCAGCAGGACGATATCCGGCTTCAGGCTGTCGATCAGCGCCAGCGCTTCTTCGCCGTTGCTGGCGGAGGGTTCGAGGACGCGGTAGCCGTCCAGTTGCCCCACCAGTCGGGCCAGGCGCTCGCGCGCCAGGGGTTCGTCATCGACGATCAGGACATTCATAAGCTCAGGCTTCCTGCATGAGACGCGCACATGGATAGCGTAGACAGGTGTAGTGCCGTCCGTCACGGCGTTCGACGCTGAGACTCGCTTTTGGCCCGAAAAGTGCCGCAATTCGCGCTGCGATATTCTGCAGCGCCTGCTTGGTCCCCTTCGTGGGCAGCGTCTGCGTCGACTCGTCGTAAGGGTTGCTCACGCACAGCTGGAACACACCGTCACGATAGTCCGCCTCAACCTTCACCAGGCCGCCTTCGATGCGCGGCTGGATACCGTAGATCAATGAATTCTCCAACAGTGGCTGCAGGGTCAGCTGCGGGATGGGCACGCCGTCGGGCACGCCGCTCACCTGCCAATCCAGTTGCAGCCGGTCGCCCAGGCGATACTGCTCTATGGAAAGATAGCGCCTGGCCAACTCCAGTTCCTCCCCCCAGGAAATTAAAGTCCCCGGCTTGGCCAGGCTGGCGCGGAACAGGTCCGACAGGTTCAGCACCGCCTGTTCGGCCTTGCCCGGGTCCAGCTCGATCAGGCTGGCGATGCTGTTCAGGCTGTTGAACAGGAAGTGCGGACGGATGCGCGCCTGCAACGACTCGATGCGCGCGCGCAGCTCGGCCTGTTCCTGCCTGCGCCATTGGCTCTGCAGATAAAAGTAGCGTAGCAACAAGGCCGACATGATGAGGGCGATCAACGCATGGCGCAGGTACAGGTTGACCTCGCCCTTGATCGACAGCGGCCCGCCCAGGGCGTAGTAGTCGGCCACCGCGGTGCAGCCGAGGGTCAGCAGCACCACCAGCAGGCAGCTGGCCAGCCCCGCGCCCCACGCCGGCCAGCGCGCCAGCAGCGGCCGCAGACGGCACAGCAGGCCGGCCGAGAGCAGCACTATCCACTGCACGAACAGCGAGGCCAGGGCCAGGCGCACCCAGTTGAAGCTGGGCGTCATCGGCTCGGCCAGCACCAGTACCAGCACCAGCAGCTCGGCCAGCAGGACCAGGCTGAACAGCGCTTCGCTCTGGCACAGTTCGGGAATGAAGAAATCGTCTTGGGTTGCCGGCTGGTCGCCGGTCTTGGCTTGGTTTGGCATCGACGAAGTTTCCGCAAGCCTCCACGCCTCGGCAAGCGGCTCGTAGCCTGCCGGGCGAATTCGAGCACCGAAATGTCGACTGCGCCGCGCCCGGGCGGGGCGCCCTTGTCCTTCCCCCCGCCACACCCGTCGCAGCACACGCCGTTTTTGACCTTCAGCCTGCTATTATCGTCGGACTTTGCCCTTCCTGCAGGCAGCGAACGCGCCTGCCCGTTTCCGCGAGAGAGATCCATGAGCGTAGAGAAGACCAACCAGTCCTGGGGCGGCCGCTTCAGCGAGCCCGTCGACGCCTTCGTCGCCCGCTTCACCGCCTCCGTCGACTTCGACAAGCGCCTCTACCGCCACGACATCATGGGTTCCATCGCCCACGCCACCATGCTGGCCAAGGCCGGCGTGCTGACCGACGCCGAGCGCGACGCCATCATCGACGGCCTGAAGCAGATCCAGGCCGAAATCGAGGCCGGCAGCTTCGACTGGCGCGTCGACCTGGAAGACGTGCACATGAACATTGAGGCGCGCCTGACCGACCGCATCGGCATCACCGGCAAGAAGCTGCACACCGGCCGTTCGCGCAACGACCAGGTGGCCACCGACATCCGCCTGTGGCTGCGCGACGAGATCGACCTGATCCTCGCCGAGATCACCCGCCTGCAGCAGGGCCTGCTGGGCCTGGCCGACGCGGAAGCCGACACCATCATGCCCGGCTTCACCCACCTGCAGACCGCCCAGCCGGTGACCTTCGGCCACCACCTGCTGGCCTGGTTCGAGATGCTCAGCCGCGACTACGAGCGCCTGGTGGACTGCCGCAAGCGCGTCAACCGCATGCCCCTGGGCAGCGCCGCGCTGGCCGGCACCACCTACCCTATCCAGCGGGAAATCACCTGCGAACTGCTGGGATTCGAAGCGATCTCCGGCAATTCGCTGGACGGCGTGTCCGACCGTGACTTCGCCATCGAATTCTGCGCCGCCGCCTCCCTGGCGATGATGCACCTGTCGCGCTTCTCCGAAGAGCTGGTGCTGTGGACCAGCGCGCAGTTCCAGTTCATCGACCTGCCCGACCGCTTCTGCACCGGCTCCTCGATCATGCCGCAGAAGAAGAACCCCGACGTGCCGGAACTGGTGCGCGGCAAGTCCGGCCGCGTGTTCGGCCACCTCACCGGCCTGCTGACGCTGATGAAGGGCCAGCCGCTGGCGTACAACAAGGACAACCAGGAAGACAAGGAGCCGCTGTTCGACGCCGCCGACACCCTGCGCGACAGCCTGCGCGCCTTCGCCGACATGGTCCCGGCGATCAAGCCCAAGCGCGAGATCATGCGCGAGGCGGCCCGCCGCGGCTTCTCCACCGCCACCGACCTCGCCGACTACCTGGTGCGCAAGGGCCTGCCCTTCCGCGACTGCCACGAGATCGTCGGCCACGCGGTGAAATACGGCGTGGACAGCGGCAAGGACCTGGCCGAGATGAGCCTGGAAGAACTGCGCAAGTTCAGCGACCAGATCGACGACGACGTCTTCGCCGTGCTGACCCTGGAAGGCTCGGTGAACGCCCGCGACCACATCGGCGGCACCGCCCCCGCCCAGGTCCGCGCCGCCGTGGCGCGCGGCCGGGAGCTGCTGGCCAAGCGTTGAGGCGTTGGCGCGTCAGCCACAAAGGAACGCCGCTTCCCTTCACGGGAAGCGGCGTTTTTTATTGTCTGCGTGCGGTCCAGGCCTGGCTGTGAACGGTAGGAGCGGGCCCTGCCCGCGAATCGCGCGCAGGGCGCGCTCCTACAGGGGAATGGCGCAGGTGGGGCAGCGTAGGACCGCGAAACGCGCCGGAACGTCCGGCTATCGCGGAAAAGTTCCTACGTTCCAGGAAGCACGGCTTTTCGTAGGACGGTGTTGAGCGAAGCGATACCCATCACCACGGCAGCATGGGTTTCGCAGGCTCAACCCATCCTACGAAAAGCGCTTCGGCGCAGCCGGCAAGACAGCCGCTCCCACCACAACCGGCGGGCACGGCTTCTCGTGCAGCCGGAAAACGGCTGATCCTACGAAGCGCTTGGCTCCTCGGCGTCACAGAACTTCTGCAGCAACTGCAATTCCACCGGCCCCAGCCCAAGCATCCGCAGCGCCTTCTCTTCCTTCAACTGCCCAGCCTGGGACGCCGGCAAGCGCGCCGCCCTGGCCGCCAGGTTGAGGATCAGCGCCTTGCGCGAGAACACCCCGCTGCCCATGCCGTAGCACGCGGCGACCAGCCCGCGCAGCTCCAGCGGCAGGCGCCAGCGCGCGCGCAGCGTGGAGCCGAAACTGGCGCCGAAGGCCTTGAGGCTGTCGTCGATCTCCTGGTCTTCCAGCGCCCCGCCGCGCCGGCACCACTCTTCCAAGGTACGCAGCACCGCGAGGTCGCCCAGGCAATGCAGCAGGCCCGCGGTGTAGCAGCGTGGCGCGTCGACGTCGAGGCTCTCGGCCAGGGCCTCGGCGGCATCCGCGGTGCGCTGGGAAAGCGCCCAGAACGCCGCGGCGCGCTCCTTCAGGCGCGGCTCCACAAGCTGTGCGGCGCGTTCCAGGCTGAGCCCCAGGACCAGGTTGCAGGCCTGGGCCAGGCCGAGGCGGGCCAGCGCCTGGGCGAGGGTCAGGCAGGGCATGCCGACGTGCCGCGCGGCGCTGTTGGCCGCGGCGATCAGGCAGGCGGTGATCTGCGGGTCGCGGCCGAATTCTTCCTCCAACTGCTCCAGGCTGACGCCCTCGGTGTTCAGGCAACGGCTCGCCGACTCGCCGACCTCCGCCAGCAGGGGCGCGCCCTCGGCGGCATCGCGGGCCTCGGCGAGAAAGTCGGCCAGGCTGCCGGTGGGCTCCCGGGGCACGGCGCAGCTGACTTCCTGCCCAGGCTCCAGCAGCAGGCTGCGCAGGCGCTGGCGCAGGTCCTCGGCATTGAACGGCTTGACCAGGTAGGCGCTGGGCGCCAGCGGCAGCACCGCGCGCACGCTGGCCCCATCGGCCTTGGCGCTGATCAGGATGAAGTCCGGCGCATTTGCCCCGCGGCGGCTGCGGCGCAGGTGGCGGAGCAGGTCGATGCCGTCGGTGCCGGCCAGTTCCTGCTCGGCCAGCACCAGGGCGAAGGCGCGCAAGCGGCAGGCATCGATGGCCTGGTCACCGTCCTCGCAGTATTCGATGGCCGCGTCGCAACGCACGCTCAGCACCAGTTGCCCAAGCAGTTCGCGGTTCCAGGGGTCGGCGGCGGCAACCAGAACGGTCGGCGCGGCGCTGAGTGCTGTCATGGAGATCCTCTCGCAGATGCGCGCGCACCTTAACCGAGTCGCAAGGCGCCTGCCAGAGGGCAGCCCGGACGACATCGCGCGCAGGACAGGATAGCTGATGCGGCGCCGCTCTCCGATACGACCAAGGGGGTAGATGCGTCACGGCGCCGCAGCCGGAGCGGAACCCCGGAAAAAGAAAAGGCCCGCTTGCGCGGGCCTCTTCCAGTACTGCCGAACGAGCCGATCAGGCCAGTTCGTCGAAGCACTCGGCCAGGATGGCCAGGCCTTGCTTCAGCTGGGCGTCCGGGATGGTTACCGGCATCAGGAAGCGGATCACGTTGTAGTAGGTGCCGCAGGAGAGCAGGATCAGGCCCTTCTCGCGAGCACGCACGACGATCTTGCTGACCAGCTCGGCCGCCGGCTTGTTCACGTCGCCGCCTTCGAACAGCTCGATGGCGACCATCGAACCCAGGCCACGGACGTCGCCGATCACCTTGTGCTTGGCCTGGATCTCGCGCAGGCCGGCCTTCAGGGTTTCGCCAACGGCTTGCGAACGCTCCAGCAGTTTCTCTTCGTCGAACACCTTCAGCACGGCCAGGGCCGCGGCGCAGGCGATCGGGCTGCCGGCGTAGGTGCCGCCCAGGCCACCGGGGGCGATGGCGTCCATGATCTCGGCCTTGCCGACGACGCCGGAGATCGGGAAGCCGCCGCCGACGGACTTGGCGAAGGTGGTCAGGTCCGGGACGATGCCCAGTTGCTCGGTGGCGAAGAAGGTGCCGGTACGGCCAGCGCCGGTCTGCACTTCGTCGGCGATCAGCAGGATGCCATGCTCGTCGCACAGGGCGCGCAGGCGCTGCATGAACGGCTTGGAGTTGACGTAGAAGCCACCCTCGCCCTGTACCGGCTCGATGATGATGGCGGCGATGTCACGCGGCTGGGCGTCGTTCTTGAAGATGCGCTCGATGCTGGCGATCGACTCGTCTTCGCTGATGCCGTGCAGTTCGCACGGAGCCAGGGCGCGGAAGATGCCGCCCGGCATCAGGCCCATGCCGGCGGAGTACGGAACCACCTTGCCGGTCAGGCCCAGGGTCATCATGGTGCGGCCGTGGTAGGCGCCGGTGAAGGCGATCACGCCGGCGCGGCCGGTGGCGGCACGGGCGATCTTCACGGCGTTCTCGACCGCTTCGGAGCCGGAGGTGACCAGCAGGGTCTTCTTCGGGAAGTTGCCCGGCACGCGCTTGGCGATCTCTTCGGCCAGCTCGATGTAGGGCTCGTAGGCCAGCACCTGGAAGCAGGTGTGGGACAGCTTGGTCAGTTGCTCCTGAACGGCGGCGACCACTTTCGGGTGCAGGTGGCCGGTGTTCAGAACGGCAATGCCGCCGGCGAAGTCGATGTACTCGCGGCCTTCGACGTCCCACACGGTGGCGTTCTCGGCGCGCTCGGCGACGACCGGGTGGATCTGGCCCACGCCGCGCGGAACGGCGGCCTGGCGGCGTTGCAGCAGGGATTCGTTGGTTTTGCTCATAGCTTCCTCAGTGGCCGCTCATCGGTCGGCCGGGTCAAAGGATGAAGACGGGGAGAAGCCACTCGCGACAGCATACGATGATCGACTGTCGCGGCACTTGCGGCCCGCCGGGTGGGTTGTCCGGTGCCACCACCGGAAAACGCCGGCGCGGGGGTGGCTGCCGGCTCTTGCCTGCCACCCCCGCGCCCACGGGAAATCAGATGCCGCCCAGGCAGAGGTACTTGACCTCGAGGTAGTCCTCGATGCCGTACTTTGAACCTTCGCGGCCCAGGCCGGAGGCCTTGATGCCGCCGAACGGCGCGACCTCGTTGGAGATCAGGCCGGTGTTGATGCCCACCATACCGTACTCCAGGGCCTCGGCCACGCGGAACACGCGGCCCAGGTCGCGGGCGTAGAAGTAGGAGGCCAGGCCGAACTCGGTGTCGTTGGACATGGCGATCACGTCGGCCTCGTCCTTGAAGCGGAACACCGGGGCCAGCGGGCCGAAGGTCTCGTCCTTGGAAACGAGCGCGTTCTTCGGCACGTCGACCAGGATGGTCGGCTCGAAGAAGGTGCCGCCCAGGGCGTGCGGCTTGCCGCCGGCAACGACCTTGGCGCCCTTGCCCACGGCGTCGGCGATGTGTTCTTCGACCTTGGCCACGGCCTTGGAATCGATCAGCGGGCCGGTGGTCACGCCGCTCTCCAGGCCGTTGCCGATGTTCAGCTTGGCCACGGCGGCCTTCAGCTTCTCGACGAAGGCGTCGTACACGCCGTCCTGCACGTACAGGCGGTTGGCGCAGACGCAGGTCTGGCCGTTGTTGCGGTATTTGGAGATCAGCGCGCCTTCGACGGCGGCATCCAGGTCGGCGTCGTCGAAGACGATGAAGGGTGCGTTGCCGCCCAGCTCCAGGGACACCTTCTTGATGTCCTTGGCGCATTCGGCCATCAGCTGGCGACCGATTTCGGTGGAACCGGTGAAGGTCAGCTTGCGCACGATCGGATTGCTGGTCAGCTCGCCGCCGACTTCGCCGGCACTGCCGGTTACGACGCTGAACACGCCTTTCGGAATGCCGGCGCGCTCGGCCAGCTCAGCCAGGGCCAGGGCGGAATACGGAGTCTGCGAAGCGGGCTTGAGGACCATGGTGCAGCCGGCGGCCAGGGCCGGGCCGGCCTTGCGGGTGATCATCGCCGAGGGGAAGTTCCACGGAGTGATGGCCGCGGTGACGCCGATCGGCTGCTTGATGACGATGATGCGCTTGTCCGGCTGGTGGCCGGGGATGGTGTCGCCATAGATGCGCTTGGCTTCTTCGCCGAACCATTCGAGGAAGGAGGCGGCATAGGCGATCTCGCCCTTGGCCTCGGCCAGCGGCTTGCCCTGCTCGATGGTCATCAGGCGGGCCAGGTCGTCCTGGTTCTCGATCATCAGCTCGAACCAGCGGCGCAGCTTGTTGGCGCGCTCCTTGGCGGTCAGCGCGCGCCAGGCCGGCAGGGCCTTGTCGGCGGCCTCGATGGCGCGGCGGGTTTCGGCGGCGCCCATCTTCGGCACGCTGCCGATGATCTCGTTGGTGGCCGGGTTGTTGACCTTGATGGTCTGACCGCTGTCGGCGTCCACCCAGGAACCGTCGATGTAGGCCTGTTGGCGGAACAGCTTGGCATCATTGAGTTGCATGACCAGTCTCCTTCGAGGAAAGCCATAAGCAGCGGGTCTACCTCGACTACCCCGCCTGCTCTTGTTGTCCGGGAAGCATTGGAGGGGCGCTCGCCCCACCCGTTCCATCGTCCCGCCGCGCCGCCCGCCAGGGGACGGCACCGGCGCTAGCGCAGGGTCGCCGATCGTCGCGCACGGGCGCGCGAAAACGGACCACGGCAGTAGCCGTAGCCGGTCGGATCAACCGGGAGGTCCATGGACGGGATACGCTGCGGAAACGCCACCACTGCAGGAATCGGCTGCTGCACGGCATCGCGCGCATTCGCCAGGCAGTACGGAGGTCGGTCATCCCACTGGCACGAGGCCGGGTACTGTGACGCCAATTCCCCTGTCTCCTGTTGTTGTGGTGGGCGTTTGAAATGTCAAACGCATCCTAGGGCCCCATCCCCCAAAGGGCAAGGGGTCGTTCAAAAAAACCAACGAAAGTACATGCCACCCGGCGCCTCCAGGCCAGCCCCGGCCGACGGGCGGCAGACCGATTTCGAATTAACCCGGGCCACGCCCGAACGATGGACGCAAGCCGATCAGATGCGTATGATTGCCGCCTGCCGCGCCAGCCGCGGCCATGCGCATCCGTAGCTCAGCTGGATAGAGTACTGCCCTCCGAAGGCAGGGGTCGTGGGTTCGAATCCCGCCGGATGCGCCATCCATATAAAAGGCCCAGGTGAAAACCTGGGCCTTTTTCGTTTCCCGCCGCCTCCCATGCGATCAGAACGGCCCCGAGTCCAATGGGGTTCAGTGCTATGCGGGCTTCATGCCATCGCGGGTGCCGGAACCGACATTGGCAAGGCTACCCTCTGCCTTCCTGCCGCATGCAGATAGCCAAACCCGCCTGAAACCACTCTTCCCAGCGCCTGTAAAATTTTGTCTATTCAGACGCCGCTATTTCAAATAATGTTGGTCCAATTCAAAAATCTCTAGCCAGGAGCACCGAATGGAAAGCCAATTCATCGGCTATGCCTTTCTGGTCGAGACACTGAAGCTGAAGGTCTTCCCGATCCAGCGTCCGGCGGCGATCAGGCCTGTCACGCGGATCGAGCCGCTGGGCCGCGAACTCGCCGTACCGCAACGCCTTGCCCCACCGGCAGGCGACTGCTGCGCCCATGTCCTGTTCGCGTTGAAGCACGAGGGGGTCAACCTGGGCGTGCTAGCTCAGGCATTGCCACTGATCCCTGCTGCCACCATGCTGGCGGAACTCCGCAAGGCCCCGAGCGGCGCCTATATCCGCAAGGCCTGCTTCCTCTGGGAGGCTTTCAGCGGAACCCGGCTGCCCCATGACGGGAGCCCGAAGGGGGCAGCGACCCCGCTGTTCGACCCGGCCCGCTACATCACCGGCCCTGCCCGGCGCGATGCCCGTTGGCGGGTGGATTTCAACGGCCTCGGCACCCTCCGTTATTGCGCTACGGTCGAGCGGACAGCCAAGATCGAGGCGCTATTGGCACTGGACATCCTCGGCAAGTCACGTGAGTTCATCGGCTCGCTGCCCGTAGGAATGATGGACAGGGCCCTGAGCTGGGCCTACCTGCACGAAACCCACGACTCCTTCGCCATCGAACGCGAAGCCCCCAGCGCGGACAAGGCCGAGCGCTTCGTCCAGCTGCTGCGGCAGGCCCATGAGCGCCAGCCGCTGACCGAGGACTACCTGGTCGCGCTGCAGAACAGCACGATCAGCAATCCCTTCGATCGTGCGGTCGCCTTCCGCCACGAACAGAACCACCTGAACAACGGCCTGCGCGGCGCAGCAGGTGTGACCTATGTTCCCCCACCTCCCGAGCTATGCCGGGAACTGATGGACGAGCTGATGCAGTTCGCCAACGAAGCGCCCCTGCAGATCGATCCACTGGTCGCCGCCGGCATCACCTCGTTCGGCTTCGTCTTCCTGCACCCGTTCATGGATGGCAACGGACGCCTGTCCCGCTTCCTGATCCATCAGGCGCTTTGCCGAAGCGGCGCCATGAGCCACGGCCTGCTGCTGCCCGTCTCCGTGGCGATGAAGCGCGAGGAACAGCATTATCTCGAGGCCCTGCAAAGCTTCTCGCGCCCGGCACGCGAATTCTGGCGGGTGCTGTGGCTCGATGCGAACGACCTGAGCTTCGAGTTCACAGGGAATGAGGGGATCTATCGCTACTGGGACGCTACCGAGGGCGTGGCCTTCACGCTGGAGATGGCCAGGCAGGCGCTGGAAGTCGAGTTGCATGAAGAAACCGAGTTTCTCCAAGCCTACGACCAGATATTCAAGGCCGTCGACGCACGCTTCGATGTCCGTGGCAGCGACCTGGCGCAACTGGTGATGATGTGCCTGAGCAACAACGGCATCGTCTCACGCAATCGCCGCAAGCAGTTCCAGTACAGCGTCCCGGAAGAAGTGTTCGACTTTATCGAGGAGCGTGCACGGGAGGTGCTGGCTGAGCAGACAGCCAGTCTGAGAGCCAGCTAGCCTGCCGAACACTCGCCAGGCAGCGCTGAATTAGAGAGAAGCGAGAACCGGAGCGCGCCTGATTGCTCGAAGTGAACGAAAGGCTCACTGCCCCATGATCTGCCGATAGCGGCGCTGGTATTCCTCGTAGCTCAGGCCTGTTTCCGTATTGAGCTTGTTGAGCTGCTGTTGCTGCCACTGGTCCTTGTTCAGCGAGCCACTGGCCTGGCTGGATGCGGCAGGTGCCTGCAGCGGAGCCACCTGGCTGACCTGGGCATCCAGATTGCCGATGCATTGGTACTTGATGACCACCTGCCCGGCCGCACAATTGCCCCAGCCATCCCACTGATTGCAATTCTGCGTCTTGCCGCCGAACGCTTCCGCATCCCGATAGCCCCACACCGCACATTTGCGCTGGGCAAGCCCCTGCGCCTGGTCCATGTTGATCACAGGCTGCTCGAACTGGCGGAAGTCATAGGCCATGTCGACCGTCCCGTCGGCACGGCTGCCGCCGGTAGCGTAGAAGTTCTTCTTGACGGCACATCCACTGCTTGCAGCAATGGCCAGTACGAGGATGGCGAGGGAAAGCGGGCGCATGGCGACCTCCTTGTCATAGTTGGCAGCATTCTGCCACCACCTCGAATCCCCCGTCATCCCGCTTGCCGATTCGAGCCCCGCTCCGAGCATCCCTTCTTTCCAGCGGCCCCTCCTCAACCATCCGTCGCCAGACCCCACCGCCTTTGCCACCCTGCCTCTTGCACTTCCAATATTATGGTATACCATCAGACCAAATCGCACAGAGACACCCAAGGAGTGCCCATGAGCTTCGAAATCCGCAAGATCGTCAGCTACGTCGAGGAAACCTTCATCGAGGGCGGCAAGGCTGCCGAGAAACCGGTATCCATGGCCGGGCTGGCCGTGGTGATCAAGAACCCCTGGGCGGGCCGCGGCTTCGTCGAGGACCTCAAGCCGGAGATCAAGGCCAACTGTTCCGAGCTGGGCGCGCTGATGGTCGAACGCCTGACCGCGCTGATCGGTGGCGCCGACAAGATCGAGGCCTATGGCAAGGCCGCCGTGGTCGGCGCCGATGGCGAGATCGAGCATGCCTCGGCGGTGATCCACACCCTGCGCTTCGGCAACCACTACCGCAAGGCGGTGGACGCCAAGAGCTACCTGAGCTTCACCAACAAGCGCGGCGGCCCGGGCACCTCGATCCAGGTCCCGATGATGCACAAGGACGACGAAGGCCTGCGTTCGCACTACATCACCCTGGAGATGCAGATCGAGGACGCGCCGCGCGCCGACGAGATCATCGTGGTCCTGGGCGCCGCCGACGGCGGCCGCCTGCACCCGCGCATCGGCAACCGCTACATCGACCTGGAAGAGCTGGCCGCCGAGCAGGCCCAGTGATCCCGCGGCCAGTGCAGGAGCGTTCCATGATTCGGCTCACCGCTGAACACACACCGGCCGGCACCAGTTACCTGGCGACCGGCCAGGGCCAGCCCGTGGTACTGATCCACGGCGTGGGCCTGAACAAGGAAATGTGGGGCGGGCAGATCGTCGGCCTGGCCCCGCACTACCGGGTCATCGCCTACGACATGCTCGGCCACGGCGCCAGCCCGCGCCCCGAAGCGGGCACCGGGCTGGTCGGCTACGCCGCGCAGCTGCGCGAGTTGCTCGACCACCTGCAGATCCCGCAGGCCACGGTCATCGGCTTCTCCATGGGCGGCCTGGTGGCGCGCGCCTTCGCCCTGCACCATCCGCAGCGGCTGCAGGGGCTGGTGATCCTCAACAGTGTGTTCAACCGCAGCGCCGAACAGCGCGCCGGCGTCATCGAGCGCACCCGCCAGGCCGCCGAACACGGTCCCGACGCCAATGCCGAGGCGGCGCTGTCGCGCTGGTTCAGCCGCGAGTACCAGGCCGCCAACCCGGCGCAGATCGCGGCCATCCGCCAGACACTGGCGAGCAACGACCCGCAGGGCTACCTGACCACCTACGAGCTGTTCGCCACCCAGGACATGTACCGCGCCGAGGACCTGGGCAGCATCCAGGCGCCGACCCTGGTCGCCACCGGCGAGCTGGACCCCGGCTCGACCCCGGAGATGGCCCGGCAGCTGGCCGCGCGCATTCCCGGCGCGCAGGTGGCCATACTCGATGAACAGCGCCACATGATGCCGGTGGAGTCGCCGCGCCTGGTCAACCAGGTGCTGCTGGACTTCCTGCACCAGGCCCTGAGCCTGCCGAACCAGACCAAGGGGATAGTCGCATGACACTCGCCCGCTTCCAGATGTGCATCGACGGCCAATGGCTCGATGCGCTCTCCGGCAAGACCTTCGAAAGCCTCGACCCGTCCAGCGCGCAGCCCTGGGCGCTGCTGCCCGACGCCGCCGAGGAAGACGTCGAGCGCGCCGTGCAGGCCGCGCAGAAGGCCTTCGACGACCCGGCCTGGCGCAAGCTCAGCGCCACCGCCCGCGGCAAGCTGCTGCGCCGCCTGGGCGACCTGATCGCCGAGAACAGGGAGCACCTGGCCCAGCTGGAGAGCCGCGACAACGGCAAGCTGATCCGCGAGACCCGCGGCCAGGTCGGCTACCTGCCGGAGTTCTTCCACTACACCGCGGGCCTGGCCGACAAGCTCGAAGGCGGCACCCTGCCGATCGACAAGCCGGACATGTTCGCCTACACCGTGCACGAGCCGCTGGGCGTGGTGGCCGGGATCATCCCCTGGAACAGCCCGCTGTACCTCACCGCGATCAAGCTGGCCCCGGCCCTGGCCGCCGGCAACACCATCGTGCTCAAGCCCTCGGAACACGCCTCGGCGACCATTCTCGAACTGGCCCGCCTGGCCCTGGAGGCCGGCTTCCCGGCCGGCGTGGTCAACGTGGTCACCGGCTTCGGCCCGAGCACCGGCGCGGCCCTGACGCGCCACCCGCTGGTGCGCAAGATCGCCTTCACCGGCGGCGCCGCCACCGCCCGCCACGTGGTGCGCAGCAGCGCGGAGAACTTCGCCAAGCTGTCCCTGGAGCTGGGCGGCAAGTCGCCGAACATCATCTTCGCCGACGCCGACCTGGAGAGCGCCATCAACGGCGTGGTGGCCGGTATCTACGCCGCCACCGGGCAGAGCTGCGTGGCCGGCTCGCGCCTGCTGGTGCAGCGCGAAATCTACGACGAATTCGTCGCCCGCCTGATCGAACGCGCCCAGCGCATCCGCATCGGCAACCCGCAGGAAGACGCCAGCGAGATGGGCCCCATGGCCACCGCGCAGCAACTGGCGGTGGTCGAAGGCCTGGTGGCCGCGGCCCAGGCCGAGGGCGCGCGCCTGCTGATGGGCGGCAAGCGCCCCGACGGCCAGGGCGAAGGCTGGTACTACGAGCCGACGCTGTTCGCCTGCGACAGCCACTCCATGCGCATCATGCAGGAGGAAGTGTTCGGCCCGGTGGCCTCGGTCATCCCCTTCGACGACGAGGCCGAGGCGCTGGCCCTGGCCAACGACTCGCAGTACGGCCTGGCCGCCGGCATCTGGACCCGCGACCTGGGCCGCGCCCACCGCCTGGCGCGCGACGTGCGCTCGGGGATCATCTGGGTCAACACCTACCGCGCGGTCTCGGCCATGGCGCCGATCGGCGGCTTCCACCAGAGCGGCTACGGCCGCGAGAGCGGCATCGACTCGGTGCTGGCCTACACCGAACTGAAGACGGTGTGGATCAACCTCTCGCAGGCGCCCATGCCCGACCCCTTCGTGATGCGTTGAGGAACAGACCATGATCGAACCCGGAATCTACAAGGAAGTCATGGGCTCCTTCCCCTCGGGGGTGACCGTGGTCACCACCCTGGACGCCGAGGGCGGCATCGTCGGCATCACCGCCAGCGCCTTCAGCGCGCTGTCCATCGAACCGGCGCTGGTGCTGTTCTGCCCCAACTACGCCTCGGACACCTACCCGATCCTGCGCGACAGCAAGCAGTTCGCCATCCACCTGCTGTGCGCCGACCAGCAGGCCGAGGCCTACGCCTTCGCCGGTAAGGGCAAGGACAAGGCCAAGGGCATCGACTGGCACCTGAGCGAGCTGGGCAACCCGCTGCTGGCCAAGGCCACGGCGATCATCGAGTGCGAGCTGTGGCGCGAGTACGACGGCGGCGACCACGCCATCATCGTCGGCGCGGTGAAGAACCTGATCCTGCCTGAAAAGGAGGTGACGCCCATGGTCTACCACCGCGGCAAGCTCGGCGCCCTGCCGCAGTTGGCCTGATCGTCCCGTCCTCGTGGGAGCGAGCAAGCTCGCTCCCACAGGTACAGGAGAAACACTGACGCAGGATGGCGTTGAGCGAAGCGATACCCATCACCACGGCCGCATGGGTTTCGCAAGCTCGCCCTATCCTGCGAGAAGCATCTCGGAGCAGCCGGCAGACAGTTGCTCCTATATGAAAGAAGGAGCATGCGATGAGCAACGAGAAGTACGACAAGGGCCTGGCGATCCGCACCCAAGTGCTGGGTGAGGCCTACGTGAACAAGTCGCTGGCCGCGGCCGACGACTTCGGCAAGCCGCTGCAGGAGCTGGTCACCGAGTACTGCTGGGGCCACGTCTGGGGCCGCGAGGGTTTGTCGCTGAAAGAACGCAGCATGATAAACTTGGCGATGATTTCGGCCCTCAACCGGCCGCACGAACTGAAGCTGCACATCCGCGGCGCCCTGCGCAACGGGCTCAGCCGCGAGCAGATCCGCGAAATCCTGCTCCAGGTCGGCATCTATTGCGGCATCCCGGCGGCGGTCGACAGCTTCCGCCTGGCCCGCGAGGCCTTCGCCGAGGCCGATGCCGAGACCCAGGGCTAGGCCGCTTCACCCTACGGACAGCCATTACCAGAGCGGACCACATGAAACGCTTGCCCCTCGACGATAGCTTCAAGGTCAACCGCAACCCCGTGACCCTGCGCGAGATTGTGCTGGACAAGCTGCGCGGCGCCATCCTCAACTTCCAGCTGCTGCCCGGCGACCGCCTGGTCGAGCGCGACCTCTGCGACCGCCTGGGCGTCAGCCGCACCTCGGTGCGCGAGGCCCTGCGCCACCTGGAGTCCGAGGGGCTGGTGGAGTTCGCCGACGCCAAGGGCCCGCGGGTGGCCATCATCACCCTGGCAGACGCCTGCGACATCTACGAGCTGCGCTGCGTGCTCGAAGGGATGATCGTCCAGCTGTTCACCCTCAACGCCAAGGCCAAGGACATCCGCGCCCTGGAGCGCGCCCTCGAGGAGAACCGCAAGGCCCTGGAGGAAGGCGACCTGCAGCAGGTGCTGGATTCGGTGCAGGGCTTCTACGACGTGCTGCTGGAAGGCTCGGGCAACCGCATCGCCGCCACCCAGCTGCGCCAGCTGCAGGCGCGCATCAGCTACCTGCGCGCTACCTCGGTGTCCCAGGCCAACCGCCGCGGGGCGAGCAACCAGGAGATGGAGAAGATGGTCGCGGCGATCAAGAGCGGCGACCCGGCGGCCGCGCACCAGGCCTCGGTGGACCACGTGCGCGCAGCGGCCAAGGTGGCGCTGGACTACCTGAAGTCCAAGCAGGAAGAGGGTGGCAAGGTCCGCGAGATCGCCACCCCCATCGTCCTCAAAGAGCCGCGCATAGGTCGCTGACGCCATGCCCGCCCCGCGCTTCTGCCCGCAGTGCGGCGGCGACCGGATGGAGCGCCGCCAGCCGCCGGGGGACACCCACGACCGGCTGCTGTGCGGCGCCTGCGGCTACATCCACTACGAGAACCCCAAGGTCATCGCCGGCTGCATCATCGAGCGCGACGGCTGCTACCTGCTGTGCCAACGCGCCATCCCGCCGCGCCCCGGCACCTGGACGCTGCCGGCCGGTTTCATGGAAAGCGGCGAGACCACCGAGCAGGCGGCCCTGCGCGAGGTCTGGGAAGAGAGCGGCGTGCGCGCCGAAATCCTCTCGCCCTACTCCATCTTCAGCGTGCCGAAGATCAGCGAGGTCTACATCATCTTCCGCGCCCAGGCGCTGGAGATCGCCGACGCCTACGGGCCGGAGACCCTCGACCGGCGCTTCTTCGCGCCCGAGGACATTCCCTGGGAGCAGATCTACTACCCGGCGATCCGGCAGATTCTCGAGCGCTATATCGAGGAGCGGCAGGCGGGGGTGTATGGAATCTATATGGGGAATGACGATAGCGGGAAGATTCATTTCATTCGCTGAGCTTCCTGCGCCGCTTCCTCTTTTGTAGGAGCGAGCTTGCTCGCGAACGGAGTTTCCCGGCAGCACTGGTCTTCAGGCTCAACCTCGTCCCCTCTCCCCAGCCCTCTCCCTGAAGGGAGAGGGGGCTTGTCCGTGCCTGCTTCGAATCTTGTGCTGGCCGGCAACTTCGTATGTGCCGGCGAGCGCCAAGGTTACGCTTGAAGCCGAACGGTCCCCTCTCCCTTCAGGGAGAGGGTTAGGGAGAGGGAGCGGAGCCAACCACAAACACCATAGTCACCGGCTGGCACCGTTCGTGAGCAAGAACTAGACGTCCCCCTCGCTCCTACGAAAACCCCCACCCTCAGGGCTCGACGCCCTCGACAATGATCACCTCCGCCCTCGCCGCCCCCTGCCGCTGCGCCCAGGCCTCCTGGTACTCCTTCGACCGATAGCACGCCACTGCCTGCTCATAGGAATCGAACTCGATCACCACGCTGCGCTGCGGCGTCGGGCGGCCTTCCAGGGCTTCGGAGCGGCCGCCGCGGGCGAGGATGCGGCCGCCGTACAGGGCGAAGGCCGCTGGCGCGCGGCGGGTGTATTGGCTGTACTGCTCGGGGTCTGTGACGTCCACGTGGGCGATCCAGTAGGCCTTCATGGCAACCTCTTGGCGATGGATATTTTGTGTATGATGGTATACCAGAATTTTCTGACTGCCACACCCCGGAGCCGGTCATGCCGTTCAATACCACCGAAGAAATCATCGAGGACTTCCGCCAGGGCCGCATGGTGCTGCTGGTGGACGACGAGGACCGCGAGAACGAGGGCGACCTGCTGCTGGCCGCCGAGTTCTGCTCGCCCGACGCCATCAACTTCATGGCCCGCGAAGCGCGCGGGCTGATCTGCCTGACCCTCACCGAGGAACACTGCCAGCGCCTGGGGCTGGAACAGATGGTGCCGAACAACGGCAGCCCCTACTCCACCGCCTTCACCGTCTCCATCGAGGCGGCCACCGGGGTGACCACCGGCATCTCCGCCGCCGACCGCGCGCGCACCGTGCAAGCCGCCGTGGCGCCAGGCGCCAGCGCCGAGGACATCGTCCAGCCCGGGCATATCTTCCCGCTGCGCGCCCGCGAGGGCGGCGTGCTCACCCGCGCCGGGCACACCGAGGCCGGCTGCGACCTGGCGCGCCTGGCCGGGCTGACGCCGGCGGCGGTGATAGTCGAGGTGATGAACGACGATGGCAGCATGGCCCGCCGCCCCGAGCTGGAAGCTTTCGCCGCGCAGCACGGGATAAAGATCGGCACCATCGCCGATCTCATCCACTACCGCCTGAGCACAGAGCACACCGTGCGGCGCATCGGCGAGCGCGAGCTGCCCACGGTGCACGGCAACTTCCGCCTGGTGACCTTCGAGGACCGCATCGAGGGCGGCGTGCACATGGCCATGATGATGGGCGACATCGACCCCGCCGAGCCGACCCTGGTGCGCGTGCACGTGATCGACCCGCTGCGCGACCTGGTCGGCGCCGAATACGCCGGGCCGCCCAACTGGACGCTGTGGGCAGCCCTGCAACGGGTGGCCGAGGAAGGCCGCGGCGTGGTGGTGGTGCTGGCCAACCACGAGTCGTCCCAGGCGCTGCTGGAGCGCGTGCCGCAGCTCACCCAGCCGAGCCGGCCGTTCACCCGCTCGCAGTCGCGCATCTATTCGGAGATCGGCACCGGCGCGCAGATCCTCCAGGACCTGGGCGTGGGCAAGCTGCGCCACCTCGGCCCGCCGCTGAAATACGCCGGCCTCACCGGCTATGGCCTGGAAGTGGTGGAAAGCCTGCCCTTCGACGACTGGAAGCCGGCAACCGAGGCCTGACCACCGGTCGGCCGATACTGGCCGCCGGCCAGCTCGCCGGCGCCCGGACATGTGGATAAAGGCTAGAAAAATCAGTCGATTGCCGCCATCGGGCGGCAGCCGAAAAGCCGCCAGGGACGGCGCCAAGCGGCAATCCACGGGGCCTGGAACGGGGAGGAGACTTGCAGAAAGTTTGGAATACCATAATATGACATTCCGTAGGCCGACGATTGTTCCGCCGCCCCGAACACGGGCAGCCCGAACAACGCTCCGGACAAGGCCGACCCTGACAGGCCCAGATGGCCACTGCTCCTGATGGGCAGGCACAGACCGCCTGCCCGCGCACAAACACAACAACGAGGGCATGTACATGGTGTTCAAGAAACGTGCAGTCGCGGCGACTCTCGCCGCCATCCTGGGCCTGGCCGGCACCGCCGCCAGCGCCGCCGACGCGATCAGCTTCGTCAGCTGGGGCGGCACCACCCAGGACGCCCAGAAGCAGGCCTGGGCCGAGCCCTTCAGCCAGGCCAGCGGCATCCGCGTGGTGCAGGACGGCCCCACCGACTACGGCAAGCTCAAGGCCATGGTCGAAAGCGGCAACGTGCAGTGGGACGTGGTGGACGTGGAGGCGGACTTCGCCCTGCGCGCCGCCGCCGAAGGCCTGCTGGAGCCGCTGGACTTCAACGTGGTCAAGCGCGAGCGCATCGACCCGCGCTTCGTCTCCGACCACGGCGTCGGCTCCTTCTACTTCTCCTTCGTGCTCGGCTACAACCAGGGCAAGGTCGGCGGCAACGCCCCGCAGGACTGGAGCGCGCTGTTCGACACCAAGACCTACCCGGGCAAGCGCGCGCTGTACAAATGGCCGAGCCCCGGCGTGCTGGAACTGGCCCTGCTGGCCGACGGCGTGCCCGCCGACAAGCTCTACCCGCTGGACCTGGACCGCGCCTTCAAGAAGCTCGACAGCATCAAGAAGGACATCGTCTGGTGGGGCGGCGGCGCCCAGTCCCAGCAACTGCTGGCCTCCGGCGAGGCGACCATGGGGCAGTTCTGGAACGGCCGCATCTACGCCCTGCAACAGGACGGCGCGCCGGTGGGCGTGAGCTGGAAGCAGAACCTGGTCATGGCCGACTTCCTCGTGGTGCCCAAGGGCTCGAAAAACAAGGACGCGGCCATGAAGTTCCTCGCCGAGGCCTCCAGCGCCAAGGGCCAGGCCGACTTCGCCAACCTCACCGCCTACGCCCCGGTGAACCTCGACAGCGTCGGCCAGCTCAAGGGCGACCTCGCCCCCAACCTGCCGACCGCCTACGCTAAGGATCAGATCACCCTCGACTACGCGTACTGGGCCAAGAACGGCCCGGCCATCGCGGCACGGTGGAACGAATGGCTGGTCAAGTGAAAATGACGGCCGTTCCCCACGGCCGCTCCACTCCCGTCGACGGCGCCGCGCGCGCCGCCGACGCGGTGCAAACGAGGTCGCCGATGAAGCCGCAAGGCGTGTCGCCCTGGCGCGGTTCGGCCAAGCTGCTGCCGGCCCTGCTGTTCCTCGGCCTGTTCTTCCTCGCCCCGCTGGTGGGGCTGCTGCTGCGCGGCGTGCTCGAACCCACCCCGGGCCTGGACAACTACGCCCAGCTGTTCGCCAACTCGGCCTACACCCGGGTGCTGTTCAACACCTTCGCGGTCGGCGCGCTGGTCACCCTGATCAGCCTGCTGCTGGGCTTCCCCCTGGCCTGGGCGATCACCCTGGTGCCACGCGGCTGGGGCCGCTGGCTGCTGAACATCGTGCTGCTGTCGATGTGGACCAGCCTGCTCGCCCGCACCTACTCCTGGCTGGTGCTGCTGCAGGCCTCGGGGGTGATCAACAAGGTGCTGATGGCCCTGGGCATCATCGACCAGCCGCTGGAACTGGTGCACAACCTCACCGGCGTGGTGATCGGCATGAGCTACATCATGATCCCGTTCATCGTCCTGCCGCTGCAGGCGACCATGGCGGCCATCGACCCGATGGTGCTGCAGGCCGGCTCGATCTGCGGCGCCAGCCCCTGGAGCAACTTCTTCAAGGTGTTCCTGCCGCTGTGCCGGCCGGGGCTGTTCTCCGGCGGGCTGATGGTGTTCGTCATGTCCCTGGGCTACTACGTCACCCCGGCGCTGCTGGGCGGCGCGCAGAACATGATGCTGCCGGAATTCATCGTCCAGCAGGTGCAGTCCTTCCTCAACTGGGGCCTGGCCAGCGCCGCCGCGGCGTTGCTGATCCTGATCACCCTGGTGCTGTTCTACGTCTACCTGAAAGTGCAGCCGGAATCCCCGGTCGGCGCCAGTAACGCGAGGTAAGCCGCCATGCTGCTCTCCCCCAACGCCATGGGCCCGCGCCTGCGCGGCGGGCTGTACCTCACCACTGGCCTGATCGCCGCCTTCCTGCTGCTGCCGATCGTGTTCATCGTGCTGCTGTCGTTCGGCTCCTCGCAGTGGCTGGTGTTCCCGCCGCCGGGCTGGACGCTGAAGTGGTACGTCCAGTTCTTCGCCAACCCCGAGTGGATGGACGCGGCCCTGGCCAGCCTCAAGGTCGCGGTGCTGACCACCATCTGCGCGGTGGCCCTGGGCCTGCCCACCGCCTTCGCCCTGGTGCGCGGCAAATTCCCCGGCCGCGAGCTGCTCTACGGGCTGTTCACCCTGCCGATGATAGTGCCGCTGGTAATCATCGCCGTGGCGGTGTACGCGCTGTTCCTCAAGCTGGGCTACACCGGCACGCTGTTCGCCTTCGTGGTCAGCCACGTGATAGTCGCCCTGCCCTTCACCATCATCTCGATCATCAACTCGCTGAAGCTGTTCGACCAGTCCACCGAGGATGCCGCGGTGATCTGCGGTGCCTCGCGCCTGCAGGCGGTGTTCAAGGTGACCTTCCCGGCCATCCGCCCGGGCATGGTCGCGGGTGGGCTGTTCGCCTTCCTGGTGTCCTGGGACGAGGTGGTGCTCAGCGTGATGATGGCCAGCCCGACCCTGCAGACCCTGCCGGTGAAGATGTGGACCACCCTGCGCCAGGACCTGACCCCGGTGATCGCCGTCGCCTCGACGCTGCTGATCGGCCTGTCGGTCCTGGTGATGCTCGCCGCCGCGCTGCTGCGCCGGCGCAATGAAGTCAGCGCCTGAGCGCGAGGAGTCAGACAATGAGTGCCGTCATTCAAGAAACCGCGCAGGGCGGGACCCTGGTCAGCCTGCGCAACCTGAACAAGCACTACGGCGACTTCACCGCCGTGGACAACATCAACCTCGACATCCGCGATGGGGAATTCCTCACCTTCCTCGGCTCCAGCGGCTCGGGCAAGAGCACCACGCTGTCGATGCTGGCCGGCTTCGAGACGCCCAGCAGCGGCGAGATCCTGGTGGAAGGCAAGTCGCTGGTGAACGTGCCGCCGCACAAGCGCGACATCGGCATGGTGTTCCAGCGCTATTCGCTGTTCCCGCACCTGTCGGTGCGCGACAACATCGGCTTCCCGCTGGACATCCGCAAGCAGAAGGGCGATGCCCGCGAGCGCCGCGTCGACGCCATGCTCAAGCTGGTGCAGTTGGAGAAATTCGCCCAGCGCCGCCCGGCGCAGCTCTCCGGCGGCCAGCAGCAGCGCGTGGCCATCGCCCGCGCGCTGGTCTACGAACCGCGCATCCTGCTGATGGACGAACCCCTGGGCGCGCTGGACAAGAAGCTGCGCGAAGACCTGCAGGACGAACTGCGCCACCTGCACCGCCGCCTGGGCATCACCATCGTCTACGTCACCCACGACCAGGAAGAGGCCATGCGCCTGTCCCAGCGCATCGCCATCTTCAGCCACGGCAAGATCGTCGGCCTGGGCAGCGGCTACGACCTCTACCAGAACCCGCCGAACACCTTCGTCGCCTCCTTCCTCGGCAACTCCAACTTCCTCCGCGTGCAGGCCCAGGGCAACGCCGCGGCGCGCTTCGAGAGCGCCAGCCTGGCCATCCGCCCCACCGGCGGCCTGCGCGAAGGCCAGGACCTGGTGCTGATGATCCGCCCGGAAAAGGCCCTGGCCCTGAGCGCCGAACAGGCCGCCGCGCAGCCCCTGCAGGCCGGCTGGAACGAACTCGGCGCGACCGTGCAGGAAGTGGTGTTCCTCGGCGAGAGCCAGACCTGCAGCGTGACCACCGTGGGCGGCACCGCGCTGACCCTCAAGGCCCTCTCCGGCGGCCAGCCGCTGCACCCGGGCAGCCCGGTGCGCGTGCGCTGGGCCGCGGCCGACGCCTGCGTCTACAGCCAGTGGAACGAAAGCGACCTGGTGAAGGGCGCGCACTGACCCTTTGAAGTCCCTTGCGCCCCCGGCCGTTGTGGCGGCCGGGGGCCTTTTTTTGCCTGCTCCACTCCCCTGTAGGAGCGCGCCCTGCGCGCGAAATCGCGGGCAGGGCCCGCTTACCTACCTCCCAGCAAATATGACCCCCGTAGGATGGGTTGAGCGAAGCGATACCCATCGTCGTGGCAGCATGGGTTTCGCCAAGGCTCAACCCATCCTACGAAAAGCGCCTCGGTGCAGTCGGCAAGACAGTTGCTCCTACAGATTGCCGGGAGGCACGGCACGCCCCGTAGAAGCGGACCTTGTCCGCGATAGCCGGAACCACCGGCGCGCCTCGCGGATAATCTCCTACGCCACCCCACCCACACCATTCCCTACGCGCGAAATCGCGGGCAGGGCCCGCTCCTACAGATTGCCGGGAGGCACGGCATTCCTCCCCCCCGTAGAAGCAACTGTCTTTCACTGCTGCACGGTACCTGTTCTCCAGCAGGTACCGTCCCTGACCATGGCGTTCAACCGCACGATGAGCACACGCATGCAGGCCA